>NZ_JAKUWE010000004.1:0-337423 GCF_026782235.1 Streptococcus oralis
TAGTTGATGTAAACTGGTATATAGTTCCCAAACTTAAAAAACACCTTAAAATCAGGTTTAGTCCTACCTGCTTCTAAGGTGTTTACACATCACATTTATTCCTCAAACATATGGTGTGACGAATTATCCTCAACATGAGATGAATTCTCAGCCGAAGTAGAAGTTTCAGTCATCTGCTCTTTCTTATCTTGCTCCACTGCTACAGTGGTTTGACTTATTTTCCAAATTCCTTCTTCGTTTACTTTGTAACCATCAGGTGTTGTTGCGTTCTTCAACAAAGAACCATCAGCTTGGAAATAGTACCAATTACCATCAAGCTGTTTCCAACCCGTTTGCATAGCTCCCGACTCATCAAAGTAATAATGATCACCATTTACTTTATGAAGACCAACCAACATGATACCATCTTCAGGATTTAGATAATACCAAACGCCTTTGTCTTTTATCCAACCAGTTTTCATGGCACCGTTTAATTCAAAGTAACGGTAATGATTATCAGACCATTTCCAGCCAGTTTGCATGGCTCCAGATCTGCTAAAGTAATATTGCTTACCATCTACTTGATGAAGGCCGACCAGCATAATGCCTTCTTTTCCCTCAAGATAGTACCAAGCATCACCATCTTTCAACCAACCAGTTTGGACTGCGCCAGACGTAGCGTAATAATGCCAAGAATCATTTGACCACTGCCATCCAACTTGCATAGTACCTGCAGAGCTGAAGAAATAGTTCTTACCGTCAATTTCTTTAGAGCCTACAGCCATGATACCTGTTTCTGGATCCAAATAATACCATGATTCATTATCTTTCAACCAACCAGTTTTCATAGCTCCAGAACTTGCAAAATAGTTCCAATAACCATCAACAAAGGCCCAGCCTGTTTGCATGGCACCACTGGCATTCAAATAGTAACGGACACCATTGATATCTTGGCTTCCAGTTAACATGATGCCATCTTTATCCAAATAATACCATGTTTCCTGATCCTTGACCCAGCCGGTTTTCATAGCTCCAGAACTTGCAAAATAGTTCCAGTGACCATCAACAAAGGCCCAGCCTGTTTGCATGACACCTTCTTGATTAAAGTAGTATGTGCTTCCATTGATATTCTTTTTACCGACAGTCCGTAATCCATCCTCATCATAGAAATACCAATCTGAGTCAATCTTTTGCCAAGTTGAAGGATTACCTGCTGTTTGGAGTGCACCACTTTCGCTAAAGAACATCTTCTTACCATTAAAGACTTGATAGCCTGTTAGCATCTTACCATCTTTATCAAATAGGTATTTCTGCCCCGCAATTTCTAAGAGTTCATTATAGCTTCTTGCTCCCGTTGATGTGATATAGTACCAATTACCATCTTGGTTAAACCAACCAGTTTCTCGCATGTCACCGTTGTTATTTAGGTAATACCAGTTTCCATCAATTTTTTCTCTAGAATCTTTCAAATGCAACCATTTACCAGCTTGCATTTGTCCTTGTCCATTAAAGAAATAATAAACACCGTCTATTTTTCGCCAACCAATCGTCATTTCATCATCGGACAAGCGATATTTCCAGTAACCATCTTCTTTATACCATTTTTCTCTAACTGTCGGTATATCAGGAAAAACTTCCGAAACGTTAGTAAATCCTTCTTTATCTATATCAAAAACAGTCGCATCTTTGGTATGACTATAAGCTTTTACTATTTTTATATTCTTTTCTCGAAGTAGAGCTCTAGTGGATTCACGATTAATATCTGATCCACTTGTCTGAACAACAATACTTGGTGATAAATTATTAATAAAGTTAACTGTATTTGAAATTGTCGCATCATAATGATGGTTCCATTTCATCATATCAACCTTACCGATAACCGGGCCTAACTTATCTTCTGCTCCTTCGGCATTGTCCAAATCTCCACCTAGATAGATTCTCTTTCCAGCTACAGTAACAACAGCAACTATTGAGTTTGAATTATCATCGAAAACCTTTTTAAGCTTTCCTTCACTGTCATACTCATTTTTGTAGTTATAAAGCTGAATATCCATATCACCCATGGTAAAGTGGCTGTCGTTGTCAGAGATATCTTGTATAAGATTTACACCACGTTCAAGAGCTGTTTTAACCGCATTATCATAGTTATAGAGATTATCCCACAACCTCCACTGTGTTGTAATGCGTTCATCTGAGTATCTTTTCAGATAAAATTTATCAACAGGATAATGTTTTAGTACTTCATCTGCAGAACCAATATGATCACTGTGGACATGAGTACCCAAAATAAAATCTAGCTTTTCAACACCAACCTGTTTCAGATGACGGAACAATCGATCCTCTAAAACTTGATCATTGTCCATGGTAATTCCCCACCTATCTGGATAACGTGGATTGCTTCCATCTGGGAAATCATAATCCTCACCCATATCAATTAAAGCAAAGTGCCCTTTGCTTTCTAAGAGAACGGCATCACTCCCTGACTTAGATTTTAAATTAATAAAGTGGATTCGATTACCATCCCCTGCGGAAATGGTATCCGCATCGACTGATGATAATTTGGCAGTCATAATTAAAGTACATATGAGAAAACTAAATAATATTAACTTTCTTATCTTTGTATTCTTCATTGTATATCACACTTTCCTTTATCATTTCTATGAACCATCAATTTAGCCTATTTTCATATCCTGCTTTGTATATGAATAGTACTATCCTGATTTTTCCAATAAACACTCAAAAGATTCGCTCTCCTATGAAACTGAGCTACTTCTCTATCTTACGATAGGCTTTTATACTATGGCTATACCACTCCTGCATTTCTTTTGATGGAGGAGTCATATAATCACCATACATCTGTGTTAAAAAGACATCATAATTTTTAGGAATTGGCATCATTCTCCCTTCAAATTCTGTTAAAATCAGTTCTTTAAAGGTCCCTGCTGGAAAGACTTCTTTCATTTTTTCTTTTCCAACTCCAACAGCTCCTTCATAAGTAGGATTTTCTGTCACACTATTTTTTACTAATTGATCGATTTTCTTATAGAAATATCTCGGATTAACAAGTCTGAGAGGATACCACGTACACAATCGAAGAAAATCCTTTAATTTGCTATCTCCGTGAACCGCACGTTCTTTTTTGATATAGGCAAGCTGACGCAAGGCAACATATTTATAGCTCTTATCAACGATGCTCAAATCTGAAAATTGATCGATTGGAAAGACATCAATAAACAAACTAGTATCATGACGCTTATACTTTACATTATCCTCAATGACAGTTGATGTATCTAAAATAGCTGCAAAATTATGGAAATACCAAGATGAAGTATCGTAGGAAAGGACTTGATAAATAGGATCCTGGTCCTCTTCAATAGCTTTCAATAAACGTTCATAGTCCTCTCTATACAGAGAAATATCAATGTCATCATCCCAAGGAATCATTCCTTTATGACGAACAGCTCCCAACATTGTTCCATAGCTGAGGAAATAAGAAATATTATTTTTTTTACAAATTTCGTCAATATAGTCCAAAATGCCCAGTTGAATAGTTTTAATCTCATTTTTTTCTAAATACTGCATTTAATCCTCCAATTTATAGGCTTCAAATTCATGGCTATAAATCTGTTTTTCTTTAGGTGGCACTGTCATATAATCATCATAAAACTGTTTTAAAACAGCATCAAAATGTTTAGGCGCTGGAAGAACAAGATGTTCAAAAGGCGTTTCAATCAGTTCATCAAACATATCTCTTGGAAAAATTTCCTTTTCCTTAGCTTTTGATGGAATGAAAGCTATGTATTTCCCATTCTCAACCCTATATCTTTGAATTTGCTTTTCGATTTGATTAGCGAAGAAGCGTGGAGAAACGGGGCGAAGAAGAAGCCAGAATAAGGTACGAATCAAATCTTTTAACTTGCTATCTCCATAAACAATATTCTTATGCTTACTGAAGGATAATAGTTTAAAACTCTCCAACTTATAGCAAATATCAACGACTTTAGTATCATTAAATGTATCCATCGGAAAAATATCAATGAATACACCCGAATCATAAGTTTTTGTATTTCTCGTATCAATTATTTTTGTTGTAGGATCTACAATTTTGATAAAGTTATTAAAATATTGGTCATCCGTTTCTAACGAGAGAAGTTTATATCTTGATTGCTTCTCACTAAATAACTGAATAAACTTTTCATAGTTTTCACGAGTCATAGAAAGGTCTATATCATCATCCCAAGGAATAAATCCCTTGTGTCGAATAGCACCAATCAAGGTCCCATAGTTAATACAATAGTTGATGCCGTGCTCCTTACAAAAGGAATCTATAAAGTCTAAAATATCAAGTTCAAGCTTTTTAGCTTCTTCAATGCTTAATTTTCTCATATATTTCTCCTATTATTTTATAACGCGTTTTTTTAGCGAAATAAAGTGTCCTAAAAATTCATAGAAAATACTATCTTTTGTCCATACTAGTAAGCCAATATAACTGAGTGCAGATAACGCCATAATGATAAACATATTAATAAAGAGCGACAAGTTGATAACCATTTGTACCGGATATATAAAATTGACTAGGAAGTAAATTAGAATAAATGTCGATGAGAAGAGAGAATACCGTAAAGTATACTTTAGAATGTGCCGTAAGTTGATAAGTTTACGCTTATTGATAAAGAGAATATAAAGAATCAAAAGGAATGTTTCAGATAGCATAGTTGTAATCAGATAATACTCTGGTGTATAGATATCATAAAAATAGAGTAAACTATCTAAAATAAGGTTCAAAATACCCGCAAAAACAGTATAGAGGGTAATTCTTCTCTCATAACCATTTGTAAAGAGAATTTGTGATCCTAGAATAGTATCTAGAGCAAGAATAATCGTACGGACAGCAAAGAGGGAAGTTAAAATACCACCACCTATATATTTTTCACTACCATATACTAAGATAGCTTGGGGTCCCAAAATCATTAAGCCTATACTAAGGGGAATGATAAAGAAATTGAAAATACGACTTCCTCGATTGACTAAATTTACATACTCCTCTTTCTTTCCTTTTCCAAGATAATAACTTAAACGAGGGACACTAACTCCAATTGCACCTGTAACAACACCCGCAATAACCGTTACAATTCGTTGTGCAATGGTATAGTAGCTGACATTCACATCAATCCCCGTCTTCACAAGGAATAGACGGTCAAGAAAAGTAAATAACATATTTGCATTTGCGAAAATAAGCATGGCTGTCAGTGGAAGGAAGAGCGGTTTGAATTCACTTAGTGAAACTTTTACAAATTTTATATCTCGTTTAATCCAGAAATAACTAATGAGATAGTTAATTAGGGTTGATAGACTCATTACCAGAGTATAAACAACAATATCGTGTTCGTTTTTTACAAATAAAAATATTGATACCAACATGAGAACACGTATGAAAGCTGTTTTATAAAATAAAAAGCTATAATTTTCAAGCGCCTCATTAACCCACTCAATTGAAAAAATCTGAGCAACGAGTTGCACTCCCATTACTAGATAGATCTTTTTAATAATAGGATTAGCTGTAAAGAATAATGGATAGGAGAAAACATACACAAGTGTTGTAATAATAGTACAAGCAACACACAAATAAAAAAGACTAGAGAAAACTTTGTTTAGCTCTTTTTTATTATCTTTCACATTGCTAATGGCACGAAGACCGTAGTTATAAACCCCATAAGTTGCAAAGGGCAAGAAGAAAGATAGGATGGTATCAACAGAGTTAAAATAACCATAATCTGTTCGATCCAAAACACGAGCAACATATGTACCTGTTAAAATGGGGAAAATAATATTTAAAACACGAATCCCCATAAAAGCCAGAGCATTTAATTTTATACTTTTCATTCAATTTACCTCGTTGTTTATTATATCATAAAGTTAGTTAAAAAGGCCTTTTTGATTGAGAAAACTAGTTTCAACAACGCATTTCTATTTCACTTGTTATAAGTTTCCTCTTTGTTAAAAAGCACTAATATCATTAGACTTCCTTTCTACCTTATCGTAGGCATAAAAAAGAGGACTATCACGTCCTCTTTAAGTATTGAACCTCTTCACTCTTTATGAAGATACTTTATAGATTAAAAGCTATGACTCCTAAAACTGAACGATTTAGATTTCTAACCATCTGCAAGCTTTCTTCAAATTTTTTATAACGAGTAACACCATATTCCTCAACGAATAGAACATTGTCCGTTGCTAAAAGATCTTTTACATTTTGCAAATCTACACAATGAATACCCTCTATATTTAATTTGTAATTTTCTTGTAATTTCTTTAAGATACGACTATCTGAACTAACAACTGCTAATGGTTGACCTTCACATCTATAACTCAAAAGTTGTGATAGGTTATCATTGGTAGTGATATTTGAAACAAAATCTAGTTGATAGGCCAAAAAGTCGCCTGCACGATTAATTGTCGGATTGAAAATGTAGACAAGAACATTTCCCATAATAAGGAGGACAACACATAGAACTCCTATAACTGCTAGGCGCAAAACCAGATTTTTAAGATTGAAGCCAACTGTAATTTCACCGCTAGGATTTAATTCTTTTGAATTGACTGTTTCTAACTTTTCAATTTTAACATTTGCATAGGTACTCTTAAATTTATCAATTAATGAATCAAACTTAGTCTCAAGAAAATCATTTACCTCTTTGCTAGGTGTTAAAATTTTGATACTTACACCTGCGTCATCAATTAATGAATTTATCGTTAATTTTTTAGTCCAGTAGTCACTGGTTGAATTTTTTAAGGCTGATTCTGTCGTATCCAAATCACTAGCAATTTTTTTCATTTTATCTGAATCAACATCATTAAAAAGAAAGGCTCCATTTAGATTACCATCAATCAATTTAGCATAAAAATCACTGTATCTTCCAGCTTGGTGGTTCAAAATTACTTTTGAAGAATCCTCTGGAGGCGTAATTTTATAAGTAATATAAGTTGAATAGCTAGATGTATCTTTCACCGTATTTTTGTTTTTGACCGCTGTAAGCGTAAATGGCACAGCGATAAGTGCAAATAAAACAATCAAAACTAGCAGATTCATTTTCCGTTTTTTATAGAGATTTGCAAATAGATCCTCTACTGAATAGTGTTCAAACATGAGTTAACTCCTTTTTTGTATTAGATATTGATTTTTTTTAGTAATCATTTTAGCGACAAATAGCATAACAAGAACAATTCCCCAGAATTGCATTGTAAACAGGTTAAAGAAACTTTCCGAAAAGCTACTTCTTGGCATAAAGAAAATATTATTCAGGATTAATAGGGACAAAGCGAATAAGATGGTTTTCGAGCGATAAGCAACTTGCAACATTGCTATAAATAATAAGCCAAGTAGGAGACTTAGTAGGAAAACTCCCATCATACCATAGTCGGTATACAACTCCATGATGTAACTACTACCAATACCATGACCTTTTAAGTATTCCTTGTTTAGGACAAGATAAGATAAGTTATTAGCGTAGCTATTACTATCAATGGCCAATTCAATACTATTTGTTGTATGTTCAAATGGTTTCGCTCCAAAAATAATTCCCAAACTTCCCCTTGCAAAATAGTCAATTATAGGACCAAAGGTAAAATTCCGAAAATCTCTATAAGGGAGACTACTGTTGTATAAAAATCCTCTCGCCAATACTCCAAAACTGGTTCCCTGTTTATAAATAAAATCAAGAAGAATATCCCAAAATCCTGTATGAGAAACTTGCACATTATCTCGCACATAATTAAGAATTCCCATTGCTAACATAAGAATAGGTGATCCAACAAAAATGGCCAATTTCTCTTTGAAGCCAATCCATTTCCCCTTTTCAGTCTGCTCACGCATAAAATAATATACAAAAGCAAATAGAATACTTAAAATGAAAGGATTACGTGTTCCTATTGCTAAATGAATAGTATTTGCGATAATAAAGGACACTAGCACTGCTGTCGCGTGTAATTTTTTGGGTTTGGTTGCCAAGTACATACACATCGCATAAACCGTAAATGTCGATAAGATATAGGTAAAATATGGAAGTTGACTCTCAAAATTTGCATAATAGTTGTAATAAGAAGTCTGTAAACGATAAAGCAAACGTTCAAGTAGTCTTAAAAAGTAAAATGGATAGGTAATCAAAAATACACTCAGTGATACAAAACGTAAGTTTTTTATAAAGTTTGCAGTAGATTCTTGTCTAACCTCTATATCGTGAACTTTCTTTCTGTTGATGTAATAACTAGCAATAAATCCTCCTATTGTCAGTCCCAATATTGAGACGATTACCACCAAAAAAGAAAATCGATAAGCAATAGGTTGGTAAGTGTCTAAGGCTCCATCTCTAAAGTAATCTATCGTGGGTCTGGATACCAAAAATATAAAAATTGTAATATAAAAAACAAAGTGAATTAAATAATATTTTATATTATTCCAGCAAAATAGAAGGCTACTAATCAGCAACAATAGTAGAGTCGTTAAAAGTACGACATTTTCATTTGTAAACAAATAAGTGATGCCACTTAAAATTGTTAAGAAATAGCTTAGAATGGTCGCACAAAGCAATATTCGTTTGCCATCAATCATTTCTCTCCTCCTTTTCTAATTAATTTTTCTTGACTGTTCAATATTTTTCAGTAACAATATTCGATACAATCGTATGTTTAAAAATAGAGCTAAAGCACTAATTCGTCTCCCCGTTCTAAAAATAGGATTTTTAAAAATAGAAAAAGCGTGCTTCTTCAAAAAATGATAAATCGCTGGATATTCTTTAATTTCTCTGTAATCCTCTACCAAAAGCATCTTATCCAGAATAAAGAAGTGGGCATAGGCCAATCTGAAGAAAGCGACCTCCTTCAAGTCAGGATAGTTTTTCACAATTTCATTATAAAATTTTTGATAGATATCAATATAGGCTAAATCCTTTTCTGCATAAGGTTTGGTCGTAATGCTATCCCCTCTATGAAAATAGTAATAATAGGGTTTCGTATTCACCACATACTTCTTGGCCAACTTGATTAAATCAAAATGATAATAAGCATCTTCGTAAATCAATCCCTTTGGAAAGGATAGGGTAGTTGCAATCTCTCTCTTGATCAGCTTATTGCAGATCGTTCCTGGTATTTTTTCACCTATGAGGTATTCCCTCAGAAATGTTTGAGAATCACAGACAAAATAATCATCCTGATTGGCTGACTGTGGACTTTCATCATTTGCATAGACATTCATGACACCACAGCTCGAAACATCTGCATCTTCTTGAATTAATTGCTCATATAAACTCTGAATCATATCTGGATGGATATAATCATCCGAGTCAATAAAAATCAGATAATCCCCATGAGCCTGCTTCATTCCATCGTTTCGCGCTTGTGACAGGCCTTCGTTATTTTTATGAAGCACTAACACCCTTTCATCTTGTTCAGCGATTGAATCGCACAAGCGACCACTTTCATCCGTTGACCCATCATCAACAAGAATGATTTCCAGATTTTGATAGGTCTGCTTCTGAATGGAGGCTATCGATTTTTCTAGGTATTGCGCCACATTATAGACTGGAACAATCACACTAATTAATGCAGTTTCCATGCTACTCCTCTAATAGTTTTTCTACTTGTTCGATTTGTTTAGCAATTGTAAATTGTTGAATGAATTGGCTAGCTTCATTAACATCAAAGTTTGAAGCAGAAGTCATATAGTTCGTAATTGCCTGAGCTGCCTCTTGATTGCTCTCAATGATTTGTCCGAATCGGCCTTCTTGGGATAATTCCTCGGCACCTCCGACATCAGTAGAGACAAAAGGGATTCCAAGACTCAAGGCTTCTACATAAACACCAGGAAAACCTTCTTGCTTAGACATAGACAAGAGAACTTTCATCTGAGATAAATACTGGTAAGGATTTTTTTGATAACCAAGAAAATGTACATAGTCTTCAAGCTGATACTCTTTGACCTGTTTTTTCAGTTCCTTTTCCATGTCACCAGCACCTATAAAGTAAAGATGGTAGTGTTTCCCTTCTTGGTGCAATAGTCGTATCACTTCCACTACACGGTCAGAACCCTTATTTTCCTCAATACGTCCAATGGTACAGACACTTTGAGGCGCAATCTCGATATCTATCTTCTCTTGAGATTTTTCTAAAATACTCTTAAAATCGTAACCATTGTATACCGTTTGTAATTTCGAAGAATAATCTGGGTACACTTCTTTGATAGAATTACTGGTCTTTTTTGAAATTCCTACTATAGCATCCGCAGCATCCAACTGACGTCTATGCGATTCACGTTTTGAACTATCCTTTAAGAATTCCTCAATACTTCCATGAATCCAAGATATCTTCTTGACTTCTTTCCGCTCTGAGAACAAGAGCGGTGGATTCATAATCGTAAAAGAAACTTCAACATCATAATCATCTTTTACAAGCAAACGACGAGTCAGCCTTGGAAAATAGATTCTTATTCTCCACAAAAGAGCTCGTAACCATCTTGGTTGACGATAATCCTGAAAAGCCTTTAAAATATAAACATTGTTGGGAACCGTTTCATACCCCTTATCAAAGTGCTCCATTTCAAGAATATCAATATCATACTTCTCTGGATCCAGATTTGAAACAATGGTAGATAGAATCTTCTCTGCTCCGCCTCCAAGAGAAAAGGACCACATGAAAAACAGAATTTTTTTCTTATCCACCATATTCTCCCTTATACTCTGTGTAGCTCTTGTCCATGTCTGCTATAATGGCATCATGATGCGGTACTTGCTTGTCCGCCGGTGGCGGTGTCATATAGTCCCCAAAAGCAGTGCTGAGATAGGCATCATAGCCAACTGGTATGGGCATCTCAGTTCCTTCAAATGGCAAGAAAAGATTATCTTCAAAAGATGCGATCGGGTATTTGTTTCTCATATAGCCGGGACCTGAGCATAATTCCGTGATTCCATCGCTCTCAGCCAGACCATACTTGGTCATTTCTTTTTCAGCTTTTTTCCAAATGCGATAACGTAGAGATTTTGGAGTTAGGCCGAGTAAGATGCGACTTCCCCATTTCATGATAGCACCATGCTTTTCTGGGATAGTTTGGGCGCAAAAGAGTGAATAAATCAAAGCCCAACGAACCTGTTTCTTACGCTCAGCTGGATTTTTCGGATAATAATCCAATGGTAAAACATCCAAGGCCAAACCGTGTGGCAAATCCAAATCCTTTTGATAAGGCTTGATACAAGTGGTTTCCTTGTCACGAATGGTAATAAAAAGGTTACGGTCTACAAAATCCTTCTTGCTCTTTGACAAGAAATAACGCTCATCTGCATAACGGGGCCACAGTTCTGCTAATTTTTCATAGTCCTTGCGGGGCATGAAAAAATCTAAGTCATCATCCCAAGGAATGAAGCCCTTATTACGAAGGGCGCCAATGGCTCCTCCACCACAGAGATAGCACAACAAATCATGTTCTTTACAAAATGCGACGAAATATTCAGCCATTTCCAGGCTACGAGCCTGAATCGCTTTCAAATCACTCATATCTCTCCTCTTCTATCCAATAACGAGTTATATCATTTTATTATACCATAAAAAAGTCTTAAAAATCTATCAGATAGTAAGAAAAACCAAAGCTCAGACCACCATTTCACTAGTGAATCAAACTTTGATTTTCATTTATCGCCTCTTATCTCATCCCCATTTGAGCGAGTTTAGTCCGGTATTTATTTTGATCGACAAGAAGTCCTTGCCCTCCATAGACATCATAAGCATCTACCCAGTCACCAAGTTCTGGGACGGTGAGTCTTTCAATTCCATTTTGAGCACCTTCTAGGACAGATAATCCATTGGTCAACAAAAAGCTATACGGTAGATTTGTTGAAGTCATGCCAAAGACTTTTCCAAGTGCCTCAGAACCTGTGAAGAGTTTGGTTGGATTTTTAATCTGCTCAAGAACAGCTGACATGACTTGTTGTTGTCTCTTGGTACGACCATAGTCCCCTTCATCATCATCACGGAAACGAGCATAGTTCAGCAAGGTGGATCCATTCATCTGCTGTTTTCCAACTTTAATGGTTTGGGTTGGCGACTCTGTCTCTGTTGCATGAAGGTCATCTCCAACTGTGGCTTCTGTCAAAGGTTGACCATTCAATGTTGAGAATTGGGCATCAATCGTTACTCCGTCAGGGAAGAGGGTATCAATAGCTGTTGCAAAGGCCTGGAAGTCAACTAGAGCATAGTACTTAATATCCAAATCAAAGTTGTCTTTTAGAACCTTGCGGACCATTTCAGCTCCTTTTTGCCCTTCTTGTTCCCCAAGTTCATAGGCAACATTTAGTTTGTTATCCGTCTGTTTCTGGCCATTTACAATCTTACTGTACCCGTCGATATAAACCAAGTTGTCACGCATAAAGCTGACTAGCTTGATCTTCTTATTCGATCCGCTGACATTTAGTACCATGATTGTATCGGTACGGGTTTCTGCACTATTTTGACCGATACGGCCATCTGTCCCCATGACTAGGATATTCACACCATCTTTGGTATCCTGACCGTTAAAGACCTCTACTTGAGCTGCCTTGGCGTCAGCTGGCTTATTTGTTGGATTTGTTGCTGACTGGAATCCTCGAAGAAACATAAAAATCATCCCTGCAGCCACACAAGTGATCAACAGCAAGAACCAAGTCAGTATTCGTTTGAAGCGAATTCTTCTTTTTTTCTTTTTGACTTTAGGCAGAGGAGCTACCTTTTCACGTCTCTTAGATCGACTTCTACTGCCATAAGTCGGAAGATCAATATCTCTACCCCAAGTTTCTTCTTTTTCCTCTTGGTAGAAATGGTGAACTTCAGACTTGGGACCTGTCATTTTTTGTTGCAGATAATCAAACTCCCTCCGTTCACGGTCGTTGAGGTAATGAATATTTTTGAAGAGATAGTCATAACGTAACTGCTCGTGATGACTTAAAGGATTTTCTTTGCTCATTGACTCTCCTTTTCTATATCAGTTATGGTAAAAATCGGGTAGGTTCCCAGTATCTTGTGCTGGATCCCAATGGCCTCTAGTTCTTGTCTGGCAAAATAAACCAGTTCTTTGTCACTATAGTCTACATCAATAATGAAAAAGTATTCTCCCAAGGCTGTTTTAAGGGGGCGACTTTCAATCTTTGTTAAGTCAATCCCTCTCCAAGCAAAGGTCGAAAGTGCCTTGTAAAGAGCACCAGGTAGGTTGTCTGGTAAGGTCAAGGCCAAACTCATTTTTTCAGCTTGTGAGTTCAAAGGAATCTTCGGTATCTCTGCCCCTAACACCCAAAAACGTGTGAAATTGGCTTCCATTTCCTGAATATCCTCTGCAATCAATTCCAATCCATATTCTTCAGCTGAACTTTTAGGAGCAATGGCTGCATAAGGCTGATCTGGATGCTCTGAAATAAAGCGAGCTGCATAGGCGGTACTGGCGGTTACCTCAATTTTGACCTCTGGATAGTGCACATCGATGAATTTCTTTCCTTGAGCCAGAGCCTGAGGATGAGAAAAAATTTTCTCAATTTTTGAGTAACCTGGAACCACCATCAACTGCTGGTGAATAGGCTGAACGATTTCTGCAACCGCTTGGATACGAGTCTGATGAAAAAGGTAATCCAAGGTTTCATGAACACTACCCTCGATAGAATTTTCAACTGGCACCACAGAATAGTCCACTAAGCCCTGTTCATAGGCCTTGATAACATCTGTGATATTAGCAAAAGCCTGCAATTCCTCATGAGGAAAAGCTGTCTGCACAACATGATGCGAAAAAGATCCCTTAGGACCTAGATAGGCAATTTTCATCTCAGTTCCTCTATAATTTCCTCTGGGCTTAACTTGGTCACATCCAGAACCCGACTGGCTACTTCCTCATACCAAGCTTGTCTTTCATGGAAAATACGGGCTAGTTCTTCTTTACTTTTGTTGAGAAAAAGCGGACGCTGGTTGTCCTTGTCAGCTGCGATACGTTGGTAGAGGGTTTCAAAATCTGCTTTTAGATAGATGTTATCAGGATTGGTTTTGAGCAAGTCGCGACTTCTCTGAGAAATGACAACTCCTCCGCCAGTTGACACAACTTGATTTGTTTCTAATAACTCAGCTAGGACTTCAGACTCTACTTGACGAAAGGCCTCTTCTCCCTTTTCAGCGAAAAAATCAGCAATGGACATGCCCAAACGTTCCTCGATTAAGGCATCCATATCGATGTAGTCTGGGTCCAATCCTCTAGCGATTGTCGACTTGCCTGCCCCCATAAATCCGAGTAATACCTTAGTCATGAATCAAGCTCTCCAAATCATCAAAGAAGTTAGGATAGCTGGTATCGATGGCTTCAGCACGGTCAAGTTCCACTTCTCCATCTGCAACCAAGAGGGCAGCAATAGCAGTCATCATTCCGATACGATGGTCACCAAACGTATTGACTCTCGCACCATGAAGGATTGATTTCCCTTTGATAATCATCCCGTCTGCTGTAGGAGTGATATCCGCCCCCATGCTATTTAAGGCATCTGCCACCACCTGAATGCGGTCTGTTTCCTTGACCTTGAGTTCCTCAGCATCCTTAATGACTGTTACACCTTGCGCCTGTGTTGCTAGAAGGGCAATAATAGGCAATTCATCAATCAAGCGTGGAATCAAGGATCCACCAATCTCTGTTCCATTTAAGTCAGAAGACTCAACAGTCAAAGTAGCAGATTTAGCGACTGGGTCAATTTCAGTTATTTCTAGTTTTCCACCCATAGCACGAATGACATCGATAATCCCTGTACGCGTTTCGTTAATACCTACATTCTTAAGCACTACACGAGAATTTGGAACAATCAAACCTGCGACTAGCCAAAAGGCTGCACTGGAAATATCTCCTGGAACAACCACTTTTTGTCCGGTCAGTTTTTGCGGCCCTTGGACTGTGATTTTCTTGCCATCCACACTTAAATGGCCACCAAATTGCTGTAGCATATCTTCGGTGTGGTTACGAGTACATTCTTTCTCGATAATAACGGACTGACCCTGAGCCTGCAAGGCTGCAAACATCAAGGCAGACTTGACCTGAGCAGAGGCTATTGGCAACTCATAGTGAATCGGTCTTAAATTTTTCGTCCCTTTTAGGCGAAGAGGAGGCAGGTCTCGCTCAGTTTGCCCTGAAATGCTGACACCCATTTTTTTCAATGGAATCGTCACACGGTCCATGGGACGTTTAGAAAGACTATCATCTCCAAACATCTCTACTTCGAAGTCTGCACCAGCAAGGACACCTGAGATCAGGCGAATCGAGGTGCCAGAATTTCCCATATCCAAGGCGTTTTGCGGAGCTTTTAAGCCATCCATGCCTACACCTTGAATGGTAATAACCCCATCTTTGTCCTCAATTTTAACACCAAGGTCACGAAAAACCTGCATGGTTGAGAGCACATCCTCTCCACGCAGAATATCATAAACCTTAGTCTCGCCCTCAGCCAAACTTCCAAAAATAATCGAACGGTGGCTGATAGACTTGTCACCTGGTACCCGGATACTGCCATGTAAGTGGCGAATGTTTGTTTTTAGTTTCATAGTTGACCTCATACTTGCAATACTTTTCTTATTTTATCACAAAAAAGCCAGAAATTCCTGAAATTTCTGGCTTTTATACAGATAAAATACTATTTCAATAATTCTGAAACAGGTTCAAAGACAATTGTTTCAATGTCTGAAAGGTAAATAGACAATTGTTGCTGTTTAGCAAAGAAGTCCGACAAGAGGGCATTCCCTTGAATGAGATTACTGAAAGTTTTCATTTTTTCTTGGAAAGAGGCATCTGGCATTTGTCCAGTTTGCGCCATGACTTGGATTTCTTGCTGGAAGGCGATATAGTCTGCAAAAATCTTGCTGGCTTCAGTATCAGCTTTGATGGCATCTTTTGCTGCCTTGACAGCCTTGTATTCTGGTAATTCGCGTAAGCCGCGACTGAGTTCATTTGCACTATCGTAAATATTTGACATGATTTTCTCCTTATTTGATGACGACTGTGTAGTCCGTATTTTCTGTAATTAAGCGCTCAGCTCGTTCCATATCCTGAGCATTTTTAAAGGAAATTTGCAGAATCCCGTGAACATCCTCACGGTTTTCTTCGTTGATGTGAATGTTGACCAAGGAAGTTCCACGTAGCAATTCCAAAATCCGCAAGATGACATCTTCTTCATCGGGAACGTCGACATAGAGGTCGTAAGAGCTATCCACACCACCACGTTTATGGATTTCCATGGCCTGCCGTTGCTCACGCGCCTGATTGAAAAAGTTCCAAATTTGCTCTTCATCTCCATTGCTGATGGACTGACCAATCGCTTCCAAGCGCTCCTTGAAATCCTCAATTCGATCTAGGATAGTCTCACGATTGGACAAGAGAATGGAAGTCCACATACCTGGCTCGCTTTCCGCAATTCGGGTCATATCTCGAAATCCACCCGCCGCAAAGCGCCTTGCCATTTCATGATCTTGAGCATAAACTGCTGTCTGCTCCATGAGGCTGGAAGCCAGAATATGTGGAAAATGACTAATCTGAGAAGTCACCCGATCATGCTCCTTGGCATCAATCTCGATAAAACGAGCGTGAAGGCCTGAAAGAAGATCTTTCATTTCCTCAAGTGTTTCAGGACCTGTTAGGCTTGAAGGTGTGAAGATATAGTAGGCATTTTCAAAGAGATTGACATCCGCAGAGGCAGCCCCTGTCTTGTGGCTACCAGCCATGGGATGGGCCCCGACAAAGCGAACAAGCTTGCCAGCCAAATACTGCTCCGCCGCATCTACAATGGCTGACTTGGTTGAGCCCGCATCCGAGATAATGACACCTTCTTTCAAGTCTAAGTTTGCCAGCTCCTTAATAAAAGCAATGGTCTGTTTGATTGGCAAGGTCAAGATGATGACATCTGCTAGGGGAGCGAAACTGGCAAAATCATCCGTCGCACGGTCAATCATCCCCCGCTCCAAGGCAATATCTCTCGAAGCCTGACTGCGATTATAACCCAAAATTTCATAATCCGGATGATCACGCTTGATACCGAGCGCCATCGAAGCACCAATCAAACCGAGACCTGCGATATAGATGGTTTTTGCCATAAGGACTCCTTAGTAGTTCTTTGTATAGTATCGGTGTTTGGCTACCGCTTCTTTTAATTCCTCTAGATTGTCCGATGAGAATTTTTCAAGAATTTCCTGCGCCAAGACAGTAGCCACAACAGCCTCCATGACAACACCAGCTGCTGGCAGAGCGGTCGGATCACTTCTCTCCACGGTTGCCTTGTAAGGTTCGTGGGTTTCGATATCCACACTCATAAGTGGTTTGTAAAGAGTAGGAATGGGTTTCATAACTCCACGAACAACAATTGGTTGCCCATTGGTCATACCACCTTCGAAACCACCTAGATTATTGGTACGACGAGTATAGCCGTCTTCTTTAGACCAGAGAATTTCATCCATAACTTGGCTGCCTTTTCGGTAACCAGCTTCAAAGCCGAGACCAAATTCCACCCCTTTAAAGGCATTGATAGAAACAACTGCTTGAGCTAATCGCGCATCTAATTTTCTGTCCCATTGAACATAGGAACCAAGGCCAACTGGAATGCCTCCGACGACTGTCTCCACAACCCCACCGATAGTATCACCGTCACGTTTGATTTGGTCAATGTAGTCCTTGATTTCCTGTTCCCGTTCTTGGTTAACAATAGAAACTTCAGACTGGGCAGCTCGTTCCTTAATCTCCGCAACTGTCAGATTTTCAGGTACATCGATTTCCTTACCACCAAAGACCACGACATGGTTAGCAATCTCCATATCTAACTCAGCCAAGAGACGTTTAGCTACTGCTCCAACAGCAACTCGCATGGTGGTTTCACGAGCTGATGAGCGCTCCAAAGAATTTCGTAAATCATCAAAACGGTACTTGATGCCCCCAACTAAATCGGCATGACCTGGGCGAGGATGGGTAATTTTTCGCTTGCTTTTAAGGCGGTCTTCAATGTCCTCAGCAGACATGATGTCCAACCATTTTTGGTGGTCTTTGTTGATGACGTCCATGGTAATAGGAGCCCCTGTCGTCTTCCCATGACGAACGCCCGATATAAAGACAACTTGGTCGCTCTCAATCTTCATACGACCACCACGACCATAGCCACCCTGACGGCGTTTAAGGTCCTCATTGATGTCCTCTACTGTTAAAGGAAGGCCCGCTGGAATTCCTTCAATAATAGCCGTCAAACGGGGGCCGTGTGATTCTCCTGCAGTTAAATATCTCATTCGTTCTCCTTATTTTACCAAGTAGTCTTTCATCTCTTCCAGAGAAACTGGGTGAATGGTCGCTGAACCAAGCTCTGGTACCAAGACCAATTTCAAGGTGTTGCCACGCGCTTTCTTGTCATGAGTAAGAGCCTGATAAAGCTTATCAGCATCCCAGTTTTCATAGTCAACAGGTAGTCCAAATTTCTGACACATCTCTCTAATGGACTGGGTTATTCCTTCTGGCATAAGGCCTTTTCCCTCAGCAATCTTGGAAATCTGTACCATACCCATGGCTACAGCTTCTCCATGCATGACCTTGCCATAACCAGCAGTCGCTTCAATAGCATGGCCAATAGTGTGACCAAAATTGAGGTAAAGGCGAACACCGTTGTCCAACTCATCCTCTACCACCATCTTGCGCTTAACCTGACAAGAATGTTCAATCAAAGTCTCTGCATGTTCCAGAATGCTCTCTACAGAACCATCCAGCTCCGTTAAGAGAGCCCATAGTTCTGGATCCTTAATCAAGCCATACTTGATAACCTCACCCATTCCTTCAATCAACTCTCTCTTTCCAAGTGTTTCAAGTACAAGCGGGTCAATCAGAACCCCATCCGGTTGGGCAAAGGTCCCCACCATATTCTTAGCAAAAGGAGTATTGACACCCGTCTTTCCGCCGATAGAAGAATCAACCTGAGCAGTCAAACTAGTCGGAATCTGAACAAAGTGAATCCCCCGCATATAGGTAGAGGATACGAAACCAGCTAGGTCCCCAACGACACCACCACCTAGAGCCACGATTCCATCGCTACGAGTTAAACCTTGCTTAACTAGAAATTCATAGACCTTCTGAACAGTGGTTAAATTTTTTCGTTCTTCGCCTTCTAAAAAGTCAAAAACAGCTACCTGAAAACCAGCATCTTCTAGGCTGAGTTTAACCTTCTCTGCATAGAGAGAAGCTACATGGTTGTCGGTTACGATAACCACTTTTTGTGGTTGCCAGAATTCTCGCAACCATTGACCAGCCTGAGCCAGACAACCTTTTTCAATCTGAATATCATAAGGATGATGCGGAATATCGATTCTGATTTTCATAGTAGGGTCTCCTTTTCACTATTTATATTTTTCTGTTAAGGACTGCCAAATCTCATCTGTCGGCATTTCTTTACCTGTCCACAGTTGAAAAGCTTCAGCAGCTTGATAGAGCAACATCCCCAGGCCATTGACGGCTGGATTGCCCTGGCTTCTAGCCCATTTCAAAAATGGCGTCTCAAAGGGTTGGTAAATAATATCTGCCACCAAGAGAGTTTCTGGTAAGACTATGCTTTCAGAAACTGGGGATGATTTGCCATCCATCCCTACACTGGTCGCATTGACTAATAAGTCCGCCTCAGCAATCCTTGCTTGCAGCTCAGAAATATCTTCTAAAACATACAAGTCCACTTTAAAACCTGTTTGGTCCTGCAACTTGTCTAGGTAAGGTCTTGTTTTTTCCATGGAAACTGAACGAACAAAAACCGAAATCTGACTGACGCCATCCAAAATAGCTTGCGCCAAAATGGATTTGGCCGCGCCCCCTGCTCCCAGAATGGTCATTTTCTTATCCGAGATTGTAAAAGAAGGCAAGCTCTTAAAAAATCCCTTGCCATCTGTATTATATCCAATTAAAGTGCCATTATGATTGACAACAGTATTGACCGCTCCAATCAAACGAGCCTCATCACTCAACTCATCCAGATAAGGAATCACTTGCTCCTTGTAAGGCATGGAGAGATTAATCCCAAACATCTGGTAACGGCGAATATTAGCGACTGTTTCTGCCAAATCACCCGCTTCAATCTCCCAAGCTACATAGGCACCATTAATAGCTGTCGCCTCAAAGGCCCTATTGTGGATAAAGGGTGAAATAGAGTGTTTGATGGGATTGGCAACAACTGCAGCTAAACGTGTATAGCCATCAAGCTTCATCCAAAATCTCCCTGATTTTCTTCATGTTTGATAGCGAAATCTGACCTGGGGCACTCGCTTCATCCAGACTAGCAAATGACCAACTTGAACCCGTCACATCTGAAGTAATGCGTGATACCTTGCCCATTTTCCCCATGGAAATGGTCACGTACTCTTGCTCAGGATTGAGTGTCTTAAATCCTCGAGTGTAGTTCATCAGGTCTAAAACATCCTGCTCCGTGTGGGCCATGACAGATACCTTGACCACTTTCGGAGAGAGACTGGTCAACTCAGACAAAATTTCCATCATATTTTCAGGTGTCTCCTGGAAATTATGATAGCTCAATACGAGATTTGGAAAATCCAACATTTCCTCAAAAACGTCTTTGTAGCTGAAATACTCAAAATCTACATAATCCGGCTGATAAAGCTGAGTAACTTCCTTAATGATTTGAACATACTCTTCTGAGGAAAGTTCGATTTCTCCTCCCTCAGCGCGGGTCCGAAGGGTAAAGACAAGTTCGCGTCCTGCAAATTTCTCAAAGATAGCGGGTGCTACCTGTAAAATAGCGTCCTTTGTAAGAAAGTCCGCACGCCACTCAATGATATCGGCATCTTCATACCTAGTAGCATCCAGTTCTTGCGCTTCTTCTAAACTTCTTGGCATTACTGAGACGACTAATTTCATTTACTAACCTTCATACTAATCACCTTGAGGTAATTACTGCTTTCATCTTTTTTATTATAGGCAAAGTCAGCTGGAAGACCATATTGGTTTAAGACCTGATATCTTCTTCCTGCAAAACCTTTATCAATTTGTTCTGTGAATTTCTGGCGGGAAACATTGGCAGCATTGGTACTGGCAATGATAATGCCTCCCGGATTTAAAATCTCTAGACTCTGGGAAATCAACTTGTGATAGTCCTTCGCCACAGAAAATGTTTGTTTTTTATTGCGGGCAAAGCTCGGCGGATCAAGAACAATCACATCATAGGTCAAGCCTTTTCGCTTGGCATACTTGAAATATTCAAAGACATCCATGACGATAAAACGGTGATTGTCCGTGCTGAATCCATTTGCTTGAAAATGAGCTTCTGATAGCTCTCTCGACCGTTTGGCCAAGTCGACAGAAGTTGTCTCACTCGCGCCTCCCATAGCTGCAGCAACTGAAAAGGCAGCCGTATAGGAAAACATATTGAGCAAGGACTTGCCCATGGCTAGACCGTCAACTAAACTCCCACGAACCTCATGCTGGTCTAGGAAAATACCTGTCATCAAGCCATCATTCATAAAGACTTGATAGAGCACGCCATTCTCAAGAACAGTAAAATAGTCTGGCGCTTCCTCACCATAAATATGGGCAGACTCGTAGTCTAGACCTTTAAAACGAATCTTCTCATAAGCACCCAAGACCTCAGGAAAAACTTCCTTAAAAGCCTTTACTATCAACTTCCGAATCTGGTAAACAAAGGAGTTGTACCACGAGAAGACAGCATAATCTCCGTAGAGATCAATAGTCAGACCACCAAAACCATCCCCCTCTTGGTTAAAGAGGCGAAAGGCAGTAGTCAAGTCATCCTGATAATAAGGTTTTCTAGCTTCCTTGGCCTTACGAAACAGGATTTCAAAAAAGGCTTGATTGAAACGCACCTTTTCCTTGCTGACCATCCAGCCGATGCCTTTGTTCTGCTGGGAAAGATAGGCACTCCCTAAAAGCTTCCCGTCTTGACTAAGAACTTCTACTGCCTGATCCGTCAGATCAATATCTGTTAAATCACTTGCTTCCAAAAGAACTAGACCCTTAGCTAGCTTTTTTTCAACACGTCTGCTGACCCTAATTCTATTCATAGCTACTATTATAGCAAATTTTATGACAATTCTCAAAAAAGAAACCGTTTAACCATCTGTACTTTAGTTTATTAAGTGTCATTTTTGTTAATATAAGTTTACTCAATTCATTTTTTCTCCTACACATTCTTTCTCTAGCAATGGGAAGGAAATAGTGTCTTTAAAAATAGACAATTCTAGAAATGAGTATAGAAAATTGCGCAAACGTTTGCCTAGTGCTAAACTTTATGGTAGAATAAAACACAACATTGATAAGCAAGAGGAAAAACAATGAAAAATCAGACACTTATGCAATACTTTGAGTGGTATCTGCCCCACGACGGCCAACACTGGGCTCGACTGACAAAAGACGCAGAGCACCTAGCAAACCTTGGTATCAGCCATGTCTGGATGCCACCTGCCTTCAAGGCAACCAACGAAAAAGATGTCGGCTATGGGGTATATGACCTATTTGACCTAGGTGAATTTCACCAAAAAGGGACTGTCCGTACCAAGTATGGGTTTAAAGAAGACTATCTTCAAGCCATTCAAGCCCTAAAGGCTCAGGGAGTTCGACCCATGGCCGATGTGGTGCTCAATCACAAGGCTGCAGCCGATCACATGGAATCCTTTCAAGTTATTGAAGTGGACCCTGAGAACCGTACCGTTCAACTAAGCGAGCCATTCACTATCAATGGCTGGACTCACTTTACTTTCGATGGTCGTCAAAATACCTACAATGACTTCCACTGGCACTGGTACCACTTTACAGGTACAGACTACGATGCCAAACGCCGTAAATCTGGCATTTACCTGATCCAAGGGGACAACAAGGGCTGGGCAAACGAGGAATTGGTCGATAATGAAAACGGCAACTACGACTATCTCATGTATGCCGACCTAGACTTTAAGCATCCTGAAGTCATCCAAAATATCTATGACTGGGCTGATTGGTTCATGGAAACGACTGGTATTGCTGGTTTTCGCTTGGATGCCGTCAAACACATTGACTCTTTCTTTATGCGCAATTTCATCCGCGATATGAAGGAAAAATATGGGCAAGATTTCTATGTTTTTGGTGAATTTTGGAATCCAGATAAAGAATCCAACCTAGACTATCTCGAAAAAACGGAGGAACGCTTTGACCTTGTCGATGTTCGTCTCCACCAGAATCTCTTTGAAGCTAGTCAGGCTGGAGCAAGCTACGATCTTCGTAACATTTTCACAGATAGCTTGGTTGAACTAAAACCCGATAAGGCTGTGACCTTTGTCGACAACCACGATACCCAACGAGGTCAAGCCCTCGAATCGACTGTTGAAGAATGGTTCAAGCCAGCAGCCTATGCCCTTATTCTGTTACGTCAAGATGGTCTTCCATGTGTCTTTTACGGAGACTACTACGGTATTTCAGGGCAATATGCTCAACAAGATTTCAGAGAAGTTCTTGATCGTCTCCTAGCCATCCGAAAAGACAGGGCCTATGGAGAGCAAACAGACTACTTTGACGATGCCAACTGTATCGGATGGGGCCGAACAGGTGCTGAACATCAATCCCCAATCGCTGTCCTTATCTCAAATGACCAAGAAAACAGCAAGTCTATGTTTATTGGTCAAGAATGGGCTAACCAAACCTTTGTAGATTTACTTGGAAATCACCAAGACCAAGTCACAATTGATGCAGATGGTTATGGAGAATTTCCAGTTTCGGCTAGATCCGTAAGTGTCTGGGCAGCAAAATAAACCTATCCGTTACAAGCCAAATCCAACCGGGTTTGGCTTTTTTAAATATCTTGAATTATCAAATTAAGTGCACATTTTCTTCATAGAAAACTTCATAAGGAGTTCCTCAGTTAAGACATTTTCGTGACCTATTATTAAGTTTGATCTCCCACAGCTAAATGGTTTGTTCATCAACCAATGTTAGATCACTTCCTTTTGGAAAATATTCTCTTAGATGTCGCTTCCATTCCCGACTAATGCTGGAAGGGGAGACGATAGAGCAACTTAGCATTTAGACCTTGCATACGGTAAATAAAAATTCTTTCACACTCATCTATGGTAAAATGATGGTAGCTCATAAGATTTCCTTTCGTAACTAGTTCGTTCAATCTATTTTACTAGAAAATCTTATGAGTTTTTATTGTGCACTTGTATTGTATATTCAAGAGGCAAAAGTGAGACCTTCTTATAAGGACAGCCGATTTCAGCAGTAAGTCTGTGTAAAAAGTCTTTGAAATAAAAAAACGCATAATATCAGGTATTCAAAAAGCTGATATTATACATTTTATTATAGACTTAATCAGGGGATTACTTCCAGATAAAGTTTTTAACCCGCCTATTAACTATTAAAGGACAGCTTCCCTATATCTTTGTTAACTACAACTATCATTGTAAAACATATTACTTAAAGCATCGACTATCTAAAACTTCATCAAATAGTTCAAGGACCCTAGATTCTGTATTATGGCTGATATAGATAACACCAATATCCTGTAATCCTAACATCGTCTCTTCAATGGCCAGTCTATTTTCTTTATCGAGCTGTGAAGTTGTTTCATCAATGATAATAAAATCAACATCCTTAACAATCGCCCGTGCTAAAGCAATTCTCTGTTTTTCTCCACCTGATAAAGCTGAACCATTCGATACAAGTTCTCTATCTAAACCAGATAAATTTTCACCAACAAAAGAACTCAATTGAGTTTTTTCAACCACTTCAGCCAGTTCCTGATCTGAAATTGACTTACCTAAAGTAATATTTTCTCTAATTGAACCATTTATTAAATAAACTGATTGGTCAATATAGGCTATATGCTTGTAGTAACTTTTTAGATTAATTGCATTAAGATCATAACCGTTGATAAAGATACTCCCTGATTTAGCCTGTTTCAATCCTAATAATAACTGTAAAAGAGTTGATTTCCCGCTTCCAGACTCCCCAACAATGGCATATTTCCTCCCTTTAATAAAGGTCTGAGAAAAAGCGTCAAAAATCACATGATTATCATACTGAAAAGAAATATCAGCCATGGAAATATTATTTACCCTCGAGTCAACTTCAATAGTTTCATTAACTGTTTTCGTCTGAAATTTCTGTAATAAAACATCTGATGACTTAAAGATTGTAATGGAAGAAGTCAAACCCTGAATACCGTTAAATAAATTACCAGATAAAGAAGCTATACTAAATACACTACCAATTGTCGCTAACCCTATACTAGAAATATAGAGAGTAAAAATGATTAAACCTATTTGTGAAAAAAGCGAAACCAACAATATTACACTTCCAACCTTTGCTTGTGTCATAGAAAATCTAAATTGATGTTCTTCTTTTGTTATTGAAGCACTGTTCATCCTTGAAATAAAACTTGCTAAGGCATCTCCAAGGAAAAACAGGCTCAGTCCCTCCATATTGTCTCTCACCACCTCTGTATAATCTTCATTTGCTCTCGTGTACTTTTCTTGTGCCATTACAACATATTTTTGTGATAAATTGGGAATAACGAGTGATATTAAAAGAAATATTACTGATACCAATGCAATTGACCAATGTAATATGAAAATTGAAATAAAAGCACTAATTACAAGAGATAGCATATAAATGAAAGTTAATATATTTTCAAAAGCCTGAGTTTCTATCTGTTTTGCATCGTTAATAAACCAAGAAATAGCTTTTCCTGTATCTCGTTCCGCAATTAAATCAGATGAATTTTCCGCGACATTATCCGTGATTTGTGTTTTCAACAAAATATTTGAGCTTTTTAAATATCTTGCTTTAAAGTAATCTGAGAGGAATGAGAGAAGCACTGTTACTGAAATAATAAAACCAAGAATACATATAGCACGAAAGAATCTATCTTGACCGAGTTCATAACTATCAAACAGAAATGTTAATGAATAAGACATAATTGTGATAGATATCGCAAATAATATTTTAAAAGTAATTGCAATAAGAGTATCTTTCCAATTTTTCTTTATGATGCTAAAAAGTAGGATATTACTCAATTTTTTCACCTCCTAATTGCAGTAAGAAACTTCCTATCTGATTGATTTCTGATTGGTTCACTCTATAATAGATTCTTTTCCCTTTTATTTCTGATTGAATCAAATTCACTTTTAACAAATTAGATAAGTGGTGACTAATAGTTCCTGTTGAGATAGATAATTCTTCTGAAATTTCGCGTCCATACATAGATCTTTTTGATAACATTAAAATAATATTAAAACGAGTGGGATCCGAAATAAGAGATATTTTTTGGATCATATCCTCTTTTTTTTCCTCAATTGATTTTGGTTGCCCCTCTAATAAACAGGGCACCAGACCAAAGTAACAAAATCCTTTTGTTAATCCATCCTCCAAAAATAAACTAAGTCCAAAAAGTTGAGGGAATTGAATAAACAACGTATATTCAACATCAACAATAGTATGATTTTTACTCAGAGAATCTATTGTAGACTCTAATTCTTCACTTATGAGTTTCTCAGGTCCTATCTCATTATAAATTTCATCGAGCCTACTAAGTATTAAATGCTCCTGATTCTTAATTACTTGTTCTATTAATAAAATAAATTGATATAACTGATCAGACGTATGATTTATATTATGTAATAGTTTATAAATTAGATACCTTTGCTGTTCATTAAATAGTTTTAAATTATCAATTTCATCAAAATGAAACTCTGGAGAAACTTCGTATCCTAAAGATTCCATATTCTTAATAAACTCTGATTTTATAACAGAAAGCAAATCAGTAGTAGAATAGTATTTAATAGTTTTCTGCAGTCTAGAATACGTCAAGAAATAAAGAATTTCAGGAGTTTTCTCGTTTTTATAATTTTTAAAGAAGATTTCTATTTCAGGAAATTCGTTTAAAACGCTTCTACCTTCCCGCCTAATATTGTTATAGAAAGAAATTAGGTCTTGATATTCAAGATCAATCTGTTCTTTTGACAGTCCATATTTTTGATAATTTATCGGTAAATCTGAATCTGTTTTTTCTTCCCAATTACAAATTCTCGTAGCTAATAGCAATGCCTCATTAAAATAATTAATTTCTTTTTTCATACAACATCTCATTTCGTGAACTATAAAATAAATGGGAAAATTTTCTTATCATCTACATCCTTGTTGACAACATCAATGATAGTCAATACCCCTTCTTTTCCTCCTAAGAAGTGTTTTTCATGATTTTCAAAATTGGAATCATAAATAGTTCCTTCTGTAATAGTATTCATAATATCCAAATAGAAATGCTCAATCTGATTTAAAACTTGTTTTTTTATATACGGGCTTAATTTTATATTTTTTGAAACTTTAAAAAATGTATAAAGAAAGCCTGCATTACCTGTAAAATAACTTGGCGAAATACTGTATATTCCAAAACACATCTTTACAAAATACTCAATTTTATCAATATAAATATCATTTCCAGTCTTTGTTGTAAATTCTATTAGTACCATAATCAAACCACAAATTCCATTTGCTATATAATATTCATAGAATTCAAAATCCAAGCCTTTTTTCAACGTTTTTTTATATTTATTACTATCTAACTCTAAAATAACATTCTCTAGATACTCAACAGATTTTTTTAAAGAAATTTCCTTACCCAAAACGTAATAATCGTATATGTAAAATAGAGCTATTCCTAATTTACCATTTTCAAGGGAATTGTCAAATTTATCCATTGGTACTTTTCTCAAACATTCTCTTTTATTTTCAATTATTTCAATAATAGCTTTATCTTTCTCCATTGAATAGTGATATAATAATGAAATTCCAATTCCAGCAATTCCTGTTTTAAGCGAGATATCTTTATAATTGATATTTTTCAATATTTTCAAAAGCACTTCTTGACTATCAATATTGTTCAAGTCTAACAGATATAAAAGACCTGAGTGTCCCCAAAAAAATGATGGAGTTCCATAGTCAGATATGTAATTTTCAAAATCTGCTAATTTATATTTTTTGTCAAATATATAATTACAAGCTAAAAATTGTCCTAAAGTCCCAAAAGCTAATGAATTCTTATTTTTTAATGAATCAAAAACAAAGCCATCACAAATTATCATATCTGGTGATACTTCATAATCTTCTACTCTAATAAAACTATTGTCTGTTACTTCTAATTTTTCTAATTTTTCTATCTTTTCCCTAGTATTTTTGAAAATCCCCTTTATATCACTAATTTTAACATTCGGTTCATTAATCTGATTAATTACTTCTGATATTTCATTAACTAAAGGGTATCTCCTTATAATTGGCTCAAGAATTTGTTCAGGACTAAATACATTAAATAAGGCCGACTTTTTATTAAAGCAATATAGTAATAGATTACATATAGATAGTTTTATATTTTGTTCAACAGATCTATTAATATCGTAAAAATTCAAAGTATAACTTATAATTTTATTTTCTTCATTAATTTTTCGAACACTTTCCAAATCAACAAAATAAACTTCTCCTTTATTGATTATTATATTATCCGGAGAAATATCTGTTAACATATAATTACACTGGTATAAGCTTACCATATTATCAATTAATTTCAGAAAAATCTTTAAAATTCTTAAAATATAATCCTTCGTTGTTTTTATATCACTTCCCAAAACTATTTTATTATTCTCAGCTACATACTCCTCCAAAGTATCACCCTCAATAAACTCCTCAATTAGATAGTAATTCTCCCAATCCTTAAAACTTTCGATAAATCTTGGTACGAAAGAAAATTTTTGTAATTCTTTTAAATTATTTACTTCATTTCTAAACAAAACAAATGAATCTACATTTGAATTTATAATGCTTGTATGAGGATAAAATTCTTTTACAATACACCATGACTGTGGACTGTTTTTGCTTTGCGCCTTGTAAATTCCCCCAATAGGAGAAAATGAAAGCCCATCTTTAATATCATATTTTATCATTAATTGGTTGCTTAGATCTTCATCAGTAGATAATTCAAATGGATCCTGAATAAAATCAGGTGTATTATAATAACCTACTGGTATATCTTGGTATTCAATGTTATTATATTTAATTATTCTTATAGCTGTACCTTCACTATCATAAATATTTTGTAATTTATTACTCCCATATCTATAATATAAACATTTACAATCCTTATACCGTTTATCTGTTAAAATATAGGGCCCTTCATATCCTTTCAATAATAAATATAATTTTTCTATATATTTGATAAACATCATTTCATTTTCAGGATAAACTGTAATAAATTTTCCATAACTAGTTCTATCACCATTTTTCCAACCATTACTTAAATATAAATTAATATCTTTTACAACTTTGAAAGTGATTTTATTACTAATACAATATTCACTAACAGTATTTAAAATTTCATTATAATTTTTTTCAATACATGAAATATGTATCTTCCATCCACTATCAGGAACATTATTAAAACTGACCTGTAGGAAATTACCAATTTCAATGATGTTATTCTGTATAAAAACATTATATTTATTATCAAATAAATACATATCTTACCCTCTCTTAGATATAACTTTTTTAAACTATTAAAGACAGCACCATCAAATTTTTTAAAACAGAGGGTTGCTGTCTTTAATAACAATTATGAAGTACTACATACACAACTGATTAGGCTAGCAAATGAATTTGTTGCTACTTCTGTAGACTTCTTTTGTAACTCAAGTAAACGCATTTTAAATTCCTCCTTTCTTTATTTTCTATATTCTATCACTATGTTTGATGCATGTCAAGTATTTATGTTATATAATTATAAAACATTTTCCGAAATTTCCTTATCTTCCAACATTTATAGTAATTTTTTCTACTAAAATTTTTTCAAAATTCGAGATGCAAAAAAGATCTACCCAAGTGGATAGATCTTTGTTTTCTTATAATTTACCTGCTACTACATCCAACAATTCTTGGATTTTCGCTTGGTTGCTTCCTCCTGCCATGGCCATGTCTGGTTTACCACCACCACGTCCATCGACGATTGGAGCCAATTCTTTGATCAGGTTTCCTGCGTGGATGTCTTTTGTCTTGCTAGCTACAAGGATATTGACCTTGTCACCGATAGCTGCAACTAGGACAAGCACGTCTGAGTAGTCTTTTTGTTTCCAGTTATCCGCAAAGGTACGAAGGGCACCGGCATCTGATACAGAAACTTGGCTTGCAATGTAACGGTGTCCGTTTGCTTCTTGAACATTCTTGAAGACATCACCTGCGGCTGCTGCTGCGGCTTTTTCCTTCAATTCTGCATTTTCTTTTTGCAATTGACGGAGTTGCTCTTGAAGACCTTCAACCTTGTGAGGCACTTCCTTGAGTTGAGGTGCTTTCAAGGTTGCTGCGACGGCTTTCAAAGCGTCTTCTTGTTCACGATAAGCTTCAAAGGCTTCCTTACCAGTCACTGCCAAGATACGACGAGTTCCTGAACCAATCCCTTCTTCTTTGACAATCTTGAAGAGACCGATTTCAGAAGTATTGCCAACGTGGGTACCACCACAGAGTTCCACTGAGTAGTCACCGATGGTTACAACACGAACTTCCTTACCGTATTTCTCACCAAAGAGGGCCATAGCTCCCATTTCTTTAGCTGTGTCAATATCTGTCTCAACTGTCTTAACTGCAATTGCTTCCCAAATTTTCTCATTAACTTGCTGTTCAATGGCGCGCAACTCTTCAGGAGTCACAGCTTGGAAGTGAGTGAAGTCAAAGCGAAGGAATTCGACTTCGTTCAGAGATCCTGCTTGTGTCGCATGGTGACCAAGGATATTGTGGAGGGCCGCATGGAGCAAGTGAGTTGCTGTGTGGTTTTTCATAACACGGTGACGACGATTAGTATCAATTGCCAAAGTATATTCTTGGTTCAAAGCAAGCGGTGCAAGAACTTCAACAGTATGAAGAGCTTGTCCATTTGGTGCTTTTTGAACATCTGTCACAGTAGCCACAAGGTTCCCTGCAGCATCCAAGATTTGACCGTGGTCAGCCACTTGTCCACCCATTTCCGCGTAGAATGGTGTTTCCGCAAAGATAAGAGAGGCAGTTCCTCCAGAAACAGCTTCTACTTCAGCATTATCCGCTACGATAGCCACCAACTTAGAAGGCAATTGACTAGCATTGTAGTTGAAGACACTTTCCACTGTAATGTTTTGGAGGGTTTCATTTTGCATTCCCATTGAGCCCCCCTTAACAGCAGACGCACGCGCACGTTCTTGTTGCTCTTTCATGGCTGCTTCAAAACCTTCACGGTCTACCGTCATGCCAGCTTCTTCAGCGATTTCTTCTGTCAATTCAACTGGGAATCCGTAAGTGTCGTAGAGTTTGAAGACATCTTGCCCCGCGATAACGTTTTGACCTTTCGATTTCAAATCAGCTACAATGGTTTCTGCAAAGTGTTGACCTGAGTGAAGAGTACGGGCAAATGACTCTTCTTCGCTCTTGACAATCTTTTCGATAAAATCACGTTTTTCAAGCACTTCTGGGTAGTAGCTTTCCATGATTTTTCCAACAGTTGGAACGAGTTTGTAAAGGAAAGGCTCATTGATACCCAATTTTTGACCGTGCATAGAAGCACGACGGAGAAGACGGCGAAGGACATAACCACGGCCTTCATTTCCTGGAAGGGCACCATCACCAATGGCAAATGAGAGGGAACGGATGTGGTCAGCGATGACCTTGAAGCTCATGTTGTCGCCATCTTGGTCGTAGACCTTACCAGACAATTTCTCAACTTCACGAATGATCGGCATGAAGAGGTCTGTTTCAAAGTTTGTCTTAGCCCCTTGGATAACTGCCACCAAACGCTCCAAACCAGCGCCCGTATCAATGTTCTTGTGTGGCAGTTCCTTGTATTCGCTACGAGGAACAGCTGGATCCGCGTTAAATTGTGACAAAACGATATTCCAGATTTCGATATAACGATCGTTTTCGATATCTTCTGCAAGCAGGCGAATACCGATGTTTTCTGGGTCAAAGGCTTCTCCACGGTCAAAAAAAATCTCTGTATCTGGTCCAGAAGGCCCCGCACCAATTTCCCAGAAGTTATCTTCGATTGGGATCAAGTGGCTTGGGTCCACTCCTACTTCAATCCAACGGTTGTAAGAATCCTTATCTTCAGGATAGTAGGTCATGTAGAGTTTTTCAGCTGGGAAATCAAACCATTCAGGGCTTGTCAAAAGCTCATAAGCCCAAGTGATAGCCTCGTCACGGAAGTAATCCCCGATAGAGAAGTTCCCCAACATTTCAAACATGGTATGGTGACGCGCAGTCTTCCCTACGTTTTCGATGTCGTTGGTACGGATGGCTTTTTGCGCATTGGTAATACGTGGATTTTCAGGAATGATGGTTCCGTCAAAGTATTTCTTGAGAGTAGCAACCCCTGAGTTGATCCACAAAAGAGTTGGGTCGTTTACTGGAACCAAGCTGACTGATGGTTCTACAGAGTGGCCTTTACTTGCCCAGAAATCAAGCCACATTTGGCGAACTTGAGCACTAGATAGTTGTTTCATAATATCTCCTTATTTACTTGTTTAATTTGATTGGCTTTCCAGCATTTCCACATAGTCAATCGCGACACAGAGGGAAATAACCAGGTCTGCATAAGAGTCTTCATAGACGGTTACGGTGTAAGTTGAGGTCAAATGGAAAATCTCTTTCCGAATCTCAGCAATCACTTGGTCACGATCATCCAGCAATTTGAAATTCAAATCCCAGATATTGCCCTCGATACGAAGCCCTAAATGATCAAACTCATACTTATCTCGAAAGAAGGTCAACTTCTTACGAATGACGAAATTGGAACCGTTTCGTAACTGGATAGTAAAGCGAGGAAGCAAAGTGAAAAATTCTTTACTAATCTCACTGACTTGCTCACCATAGGCGTCATAGATGGTAAAGGTCTTAGGAATTTGGAAGAAAGAGCCCTCCACCTGATAGTTCACTACTCCTCTATCATCTTTGATATCAAAGCGTTCGCCTCCAAGACGAAACTTTTGTTTCACGAGAAATGTCTTCATAAACACCTCCAAAAATCAAAAGACAAGCTCACATCACGAAGGGCGAAAAACCGCGGTACCACCTTCATTCAATGAACTTGTCATTCTCAAAATCTTATGCAATTGTATGATTGAGTAGCATGACTTCCTACCTTAGATGGCTCGCAGCACCGCCATTTCTCTGGACTAAGACAACTGAAAATCAATTCTCAACTTTCTTATTATATCGTTTTTTAAAGCTTGCGTCAACTGGGAATCGTCTCCCTTGAATCAAATCAATTCCCTGTATCTTTAATTACTCTTTCAGGAGAACAAAATTAGCCAATATAATTGTTGGTATTAAACAAATTCAAAATAACATATTACTCTCTCGCTTTAATATTATCTAGACTGTCAATTGCGTATCTACATTCTTTAAGATAAAGCAAACTAATAACAAAATCTAAAATCATTCATTAATCAATTCCTCAATTTCCTTTATCCCTTCAAATTCTCCAACACTTTCGAAAAGTTCTATAGCTCGTTTGAAATGTGTATTCGATAATTCCGTATCTTCCAAAGCTAAATAGATTTCACCTAACCCTCTATAGCTACAAGCTTGAGAAATTACATCATCAGTCTCTAAAGATTGTTCCAATGACAGATTCATGAATGTAAGAGCCTCATCAAGATTGTTTAATTTAAATCTCACATAGCCCTGTTCATAGTTATTCACAGCTTTCTTTAGATTATCATTTGGAAAATGCTCTTCAACTATCTTCTCTTCATCTTCAATAAGTTTTAAAGCCTCATGAAAATCCCCCTGATCTCTGTAGATCATAGCTAATTGATGTAGGCCAATGTGTTCATTTTCTTTATCTTCATTTTGTTGAGCCAATAAAATGTATTTCTCAAAGATATGGGTACATGTGACATAGTCTTTTTCTGCTAACAATAAATATCCCATCAAATTTAAAAGACTAAAATCTGTACAGGTATCAATGGAAAAATCTTGTTCAACTAACTTTTTAGCTTCTGATATTTTTCCTTCCAGAAACAAGTTCCAAGCTGTATCAATTTTAGAGTCCATCTATTTCCCCCTTCAACTACAAACAACCTTCATAAAATAGAATCACTCAACAAGAATATACTATTCTCTATCTATTAAGACTTAATCTTATAAACCATTAATCTACATTAAAATAATCATAAATCTCTTTAAAGAGAGGCAGCAATATTCCTTGCTCTTCTTTGTCTAAATTATATTCAGAAACTAGCTCATCCATATAGTCAAATACAGTGAAATATTTTTTATTCCATTCATAACAAGCGCAAATTTCAAATCATTAAGTTCCGTTTTATTAAACTCTTTTAACTTCTTCATATCAATTCTAGTGATTGGATGAGAAATACCATCTAGAGTACTGTAAATCGTTTTTCCTAGTAAATAATCTGTCGTGGTATAAATAATTTTGCTAATTTGACAACGGCGTCTAAATTAGGCTCTAAAGTTCCATTCTCCCAACGAAAATAAGTACCTTGTTATACACCAATCATCTCAGAAATTTGTACCTGAGTTAACTTCTTGATCTTTCTCAGTTCCTTCAGACGATCTCCAAAAAAATCATCATTAAACATTGTATACTCTTAAATATTCTAAACGGTATAAAACGGAATTATTCCATAAGAAATATTTATTTGGAGATTAAATATTCTATTTAGAATATTATAGCATAAAAGGAGGTAAAAGCATATGTAGCTAGTAGTCAATTTTAAAAATTTTAATGAAGGAGGTGGAATTCAACAAATAAAAAAATCTTGAAACAAATGCGCCGTTATTTCACTTATCACTATTTTTATCCTCAATTTTCATATTACTAAACACAGCAACTATCATAGAAAAACATACAGTTACAAAAATTGCCTTCTATATAAAAAACGAACCAGCTTGACTGATTCGTTTCATAACTGCTAGCTCCTACTTCCGATACATTTTAAATTGTAGGAAGAGGTCGCTATATTTGCCTGTCCATTTATGGTCAAATTTCTCATAAACTTCCAAGTGTTTCATGGTATCAGCGTCTGGATAGAAGGATTTGTCTTCCTTGGTCTCCTCTGGGAGCATTTCCTTAGCTGGTAGATTTGGTGTTGAGTAACCCACATACTCAGCATTTTTAAGAGCATTTTCGGGTTTTAGCATAAAGTTGATAAAGGTATAGGCTGCATCTTGGTTTTTTACGGTTTTTGGAATGACCATGTTATCAAACCAGAGATTGCTGGCCTCAGTCGGAACGACATACTTGAGGTTAGGATTTTTCTCCAACATCTGGCTGGCTTCTCCAGAGAAGGTCACACCGATGGCCGCGTTGTTCTGGATCATATAGCCCTTCATCTCGTCAGCCACGATGGCCTTGATATTTGGAGTCAGTTTGTAGAGCTTGTCTACCGTTTCTTCCAACTGTTGAGGATCCTTTGAGTTGAGGCTGTAACCGAGCGAGTTAAGCCCAAGTCCCAGCACCTCACGCGCCCCATCAAAAAGCATGATGGAATCCTTGTATTCTGGCTTCCAAAGGTCATCCCAATGCTCGGGCGCCTCATCTACCATGGTTTCATTGTAGACAATTCCCAAGGTTCCCCAGAAATAAGGGATAGAGAATTGATTGCCCGGGTCAAAAGACTGGTTGAGGAACTCAGGTCCGATATTTTCGATTCCTTCAATTTTTGAATAATCGAGTGGTACCAAGAGGTCTTCGTCCTTCATCTTATTAATCATATACTCACTCGGGATGGCAATGTCGTAGGTCGTTCCACCTTGCTTAATCTTGGTATACATGGCTTCGTTGGAGTCAAAGGTCTCATACTGGACTTGAATACCTGTTTCTTCTGTGAATTGCTCCAAGAGTTCTGGATCGATATAGTCCCCCCAGTTGTAAATAACCAATTTCTGACTATCTCGGCTATTGATTTTACTATCTAGATGAGTCGCAATTCCCCACAAGACAAGGATAATCGCTACAATTCCTGCTAAAAATGAATAGAGTTTTTTCATGCTTGCTCCTCCTTCTCACGTGAGATAAAGTAATAGCCAACAACTAGGATAATACTAAAGAGAAAGACAAGGGCAGACAGGGCATTGATTTCCAGCGAAATTCCCTTACGAGCACGAGAGTAGATTTCAACTGACAGGGTTGAAAAGCCATTTCCTGTTACAAAGAAGGTTACGGCAAAGTCGTCTAACGAATAGGTGAAGGCCATGAAATAACCTGCAATGATAGACGGAGTCAGGTAAGGAAGCATGATTTCCTTAAACATCTGAAATTGACTAGCTCCAAGGTCATAAGCCGCATGAATCATGTCATCATTCATCTCCTTGAGACGAGGCAAGACCATCAAGACCACGATAGGGATGGAAAAGGCCACGTGACTAGATAAAACCGTCAAAAAGCCAAGTGAAAACTTAAGCTGGGTAAAGAGAATCAAGAAGCTAGCACCAATCATAACGTCAGGCGCAACCATGAGGATATTATTGAGTGATAGAAAGGCTTCTTGGTATTTCTTACGAGACTGGTAGATATAGATAGCACCAAAAGTCCCGATAATGGTCGCAATCAAGGCAGATAGAAAGGCCAAGAAAAAGGTTTGGGTGAGGATCAACATGAGACGACCATCACCAAACATGGTTTTAAAATGGCTCAAGCTAAAGCCTGTAAAGCTGTTCATATCATCCCCTGCATTAAAGGCATAGCCAATCAAGTAAAAAATCGGCAAATAAAGGATGATAAAGACAAAGGCTAGGTAGAGATTGGCAAATTTTTTCATCGTTCTCTCCTTTCCTTGGTCACCCACATGGTGATGAACATGGTCAGGATGAGGATCACGCCGATGGTAGAACCCATACCGTAGTTGTCATTGGTTAGAAAGTTCTGCTCAATAGCCGTTCCCAGCGTGATAACGCGGTTCCCACCGATTAAACGTGTCAGCATGAAGAGACTCAAACTTGGGATAAAGACAGACTGAACCCCACTTCTCACCCCGTTCATAGACAGAGGGAAGATAACATGGCGGAAGGTCTCCCACTTGGTCGCACCGAGGTCATAGCTGGCATTGATGAGATTGTTATCCATGTCATCCAAGACATTGAAAATCGGCAAAATCATAAAGGGAAGCTCGATGTAGCTTGCGACAAAGATAAAGGAGAAATCGGTAAAGAGCAACTGTTGCGAACCGATTCCGATGAATTCCAAAAATTGATTAATAGAGCCATTTTGACCAAAAATCCCGATAAAGGCATAGGCCTTGAGGAGCAAATTGATCCAGGTTGGCAGAATGATCAGCATGAGCCAGAGTTGACGGTGCTTGAGACGGGTCAAAAAGAGGGCTGTTGGATAGCTGATGAGCAGTGTTACCAAGGTGACAATCCCTGCATAAAGCACAGAGTTGAAGCTCATTTTGAGATAGGTCAAGTTTTGTGACGCAAAGTAAGATTTATAATTTTCTAAACTAAACTGGCCTTCAATGTTGAAAAAGGATTGTCCAAAAATCAGGACCAAGGGTGCGAGAACAAAGAGGGCGATCCAAAGCATATAGGGCACTACAAAGAGTTTAGAGGTTGTTTTCTTCATCTCTTTCCTCCTCGATTGCGTTAATCAGACCTGCTTCTTGCTCTTCGATTTCTACGTACTCCTCGATACGAGCATCGAACTCTTCTTCGGTTTCGTTGAGACGCATGATGTGGATGTCTTCTGGTTCAAAGTCCAGACCGATTTCCTCACCCACAATGGCCTTACGAGTTGAGTGGATCATCCATTCATTTCCGAGTTCGTCATAGGCGATGATCTCATAGTGAACCCCACGGAAAAGCTGGGTATCAACCTTAACTTGGAGCTTGCCTTCTTCAGGAAGGGTAATTCGCAAGTCCTCTGGACGAATGACAACCTCAACAGGTTCATTTGGCTTCATCCCTCCATCGACCGCTTCAAAGCGTTTGCCGTTAAACTCCACCAAGTAGTCTTCAATCATGGTTCCTGGCAAGATATTTGACTCCCCGATAAAGGTGGCAACAAAGTGGTTGATTGGCTCATCGTAGATGTCCACAGGCGTTCCAGACTGAACAATCTCGCCATCATTCATAACGAAAATCCAGTCACTCATGGCAAGGGCTTCTTCCTGATCGTGAGTGACAAAGACAAAGGTAATTCCCAATCGTTGTTGCAATTCACGCAGTTCGTACTGCATGTCTGTTCGCAATTTCAAGTCCAGCGCTGACAAAGGCTCATCCAACAAGACCACACGGGGCTGGTTAATGATGGCACGGGCAATAGCCACACGCTGGCGTTGTCCTCCAGAGAGTTTACGGATGGAACGTTTTTCATACCCTTCCAACTGAACCATCTTGAGAACTTCCGCTACACGCTGCTCGATTTCTTTCTTGTCGATTTTACGCAAGCGGAGTGGAAAGGCAACATTTTCAAACACATTCATATGTGGAAACAAGGCATAGGATTGGAAGACGGTATGGACATCTCGTTTATTGGTTGGGATGTCATTGATCCGCACCCCATCCAGTAAAATATCCCCTGCCGTCGCATCCAGTAAACCTGCAATGATGTTTAGAATGGTTGATTTTCCTGAACCAGATGCGCCTAAAAGAGTGTAGAACTTCCCCTCTTCCAACTCAAAGTTAATGTCTTTGAGAACCTTGGTGTTGCTGTCTTCAAAAACTTTGGAGACGTTTCTGAATTCAATAATTGGTTTTTTCAATTGTCATAAATTCCTTCTTTTTCATAAATTAACAGATCCTGGCTCTGTCAGGCCGCTACTACCTCGTGTAGGAGATTGAACTGCCTACATACATCTTCACTAACGATAGGCTTTCACCCCCTTACAATGGTTATAGCAGCAACTTTTCTGCCCAAACCTTATTCTTTCTCACCCAAAATACGGACTTCCCTCTCAAGGGTAACACCTGAGTGTTCCTTTACCTTTTCAATAACAGATTGGATCAAGTCCTCGTAGTCTTTAGCCGTACCGTCAGCAACATTGATCATGAAACCAGCGTGCTTTTCAGATACTTCAACACCACCGATACGATAGCCTTTCAAACCAGCCTCTGAAATCAACTGACCTGCAAAATGCCCCACTGGACGCTTAAAGACTGAGCCACAAGATGGGTACTCTAAAGGCTGTTTGAGTTCACGAAGGTGAGTCAAGCGATCCATTTCCTGCTTGATAACCTGATGATTTCCTGGAGCTAGGGCAAATTTAGCTGACAAAACAACAGCTCCAGAATCTTGAACAGCTGAATGACGGTAACCAAAAGTCAATTCCTTGGCAGATAAGGTCTCGATTTCCCCTCCCTTGGTCAAAACTTGACAAGACTGCAAGATATGAGCAATCTCTCCTCCATAGGCACCCGCATTCATAAAGACTGCTCCACCGACGCTCCCTGGAATGCCACAGGCAAACTCGAAACCAGTCAAACTATGACGAAGGGCAATACGTGTCGTTTCAATCAAGTTGGCCCCAGCTTCCGCTTCAATGGTATAACCATCAACTGAAACGTTATTGAGCTTGTCACACAAGATGACAAATCCACGAATTCCACCGTCACGAACGATAATATTGCTGGCATTTCCTAGCACCATCCAAGGAATATTCTCTTGATTGGCAAATTGAACGACACGCGCCATCTCATAGCGATTGCGTGGCAAAACCAGATAATCCGCTCGTCCCCCTACCTTAGTGTAGGTATAGAGCTTCAAGGGTTCCTTAAAACGAATATCAATTCCTTCTAATTGTTCTTGTATTCTAGTTACTAATGTCATATCTCTCATCCTTTTGTAAAGTGATTTCATTATACCATTTTTAAAGATTTTTGACGACTGGAAATTTCTGTATCCAATCTTCAAATAAAAAAAGAGGTCACCCCTCTTTTTATGATTTTTTCCAAAATGTAGATTTTGTTAGCCAGACAAGAGCTATAAGTTCTGCGAGAAGAATGAACTCAACTAGAAGCGGATTTGTAATCCATCCCACTTGAGATAGAGCTGGAGCTAAGTCAAACAAAGCATGCAAGCCATAGGCAGCAACGAGATAGATCCATTTCTTTTGACGGACACTTTGATAGACCCAGACAGTAAGGCTAATTTGGAGAACCAGAGCAAGGACACGCTCAACTCCTAGTAGATAGATCTGCCATGCTGATAGAGACTGAACTGTTTCTAATGTACTTTTCGTAAGAAGATTCGCCGCATCAGAGTTTGAAGATTGTAGGAGTGAAAAGAGGATCAAAAGGCTAATCAAACTTCCCATTCCAAGATAGAGCATCTCCAAGCCCCCATGTCCTAAGCCATAAGCCCAAGCATCTCTATCTTCCAACTTTCTCTTTTTCTCCAACCATTTAAAAAAGACAAGACGAGCCGTTTCCTCAAAGAGGGCAGCCATCGCGATTCCATAAAGGACATATAAGAAAGGTTGCTCCTGCATGAGCGGAATGGTTCCATCTTTTTGCGGATGGAGTACCAGAAGATGAACCATCTTCTCTAACACTTGAGAAGAAACAAAAAATGCAATTGCCCCCAAGCCCATCACTGCAAGAGAGATTTTAAACCGTTTTTTGGCATACCAAGTTCCACCTACTAGAATGAGAACCAAAGCAATCATGGTAAGGATAATATGTACTGTCATTTTTTTCTCCTATTCTGACTTATCAATATCTTTCTTCATCTCGTCAACGTTAAATTTGGCAAATAAATACTGGCGATCTTGGACTGGAAAACGTTGGTCCAACTGGTCGACTGCCCCAACCTCAATCATTCCTTCTTTGATAACAAAGTCCATCACATGCCCACCAAAGGTCAAATCATCTGAGATGAAATGCAAATGGTAACCTGCAACACTCACTCCATGGAAAATCTCCGGTGTCCAAAATCCAACAATGGTTCCCGATACATTTTCACGGCTATATTCAGGTTGGTGAGTCGCGACATCAGCAAACTTGGTATCAGGTGTGGATTTGGGAATCATTCGCACGTGCATTTGTGAAAATTCGCCATGAATCTTGATGGAACGAAAAAGATTTTCCCCATCATAATAGGATTCAATTCTTTTTTCCAATTCTTTATCTGTCATCTCAAAGCGCTGGCGAAAAATCACTTCTGCCTGATGAGGAACCACTGCTGCATAGGGAATAAGAGCATCCGCTGCCACTTCAACGATTTCAGGCGTTTGACCAGATCCCTTGGCTTGATAAGCCTTGCCATCAAGGACAATCAACTCCCCATCAATCGAATCCAAAGTCCCCAAGCCGAGGTCACCATGTTCCAGCAACTCTCCTACTGTCATGGTTCCACCATAGAGACCTGCCATTAGGGCACCTAGAGTATTGTATTGAAATAATTTAACCGGTTCCTGCACTTTTCTATCCATTCTCTTTCTTATCTTCTGTTCAATGAATCATTATACTTTCTAAGTATACCACATTTGCTCCTAGTTGTGAAAGGGAGAAATGCTTTTCCCATTGCAAAGGAGGCAAAAAAAAGGTACAATGTAACAAAATCAAGGGAGGTCTGGAATGAAGAAAGAAAGTAAATACCAAGCAGTCGTTTCCTTTCTAAAAAAGGGGATCGAATCAGGAAAATTCCCAACAGGTAACCGGCTTCCCTCCATACGTCAACTGAGCCAAGACTTCCACTGTAGCAAGGACACTATCCAACGAGCCCTACTGGAATTACGCCATGAACAATATCTCTATGCCAAGCCCCAAAGTGGCTATTATGTTCTAGAACAGGGGCGGCATCAGGACTTGGAAATCGAAGTCACTGACGAACATGCCAGTGCCTATGACGACTTTCGGCTCTGTGTCAATGAAACCCTGATAGGTCGAGAAAACTATCTCTTCAACTACTATGATAACCAAGAAGGCCTTGAGGAACTCAGACAATCTGTCCATCAACTCTTCTTTGACCAGGCTCTCTACTGCAAACCCGACCAACTGGTTCTAACATCTGGTACCCAGCAAGCTCTCTTTATCCTTTCTCAGATCAACTTTCCGAGCGAGGGAGAGGAGATTTTGGTCGAACAACCGACCTACCACCGAATGAATCGCCTCTTGGTCGCTCAAGGATTAGCCTACCAGACCATTGAACGCCGTATTGATGGCATTGACCTTGAAGAACTGGAAGAACAGTTCAAATCTGGGAAAATCAAGTTTTTCTACACTATTCCTCGCTTCCACTATCCTCTAGGTCATTCCTATTCTGATCAGGAAAAAAGGGCTATTCTAGATCTAGCAAACCAGTATGGTGTTTACATCGTAGAGGATGACTATCTAGGAGATTTAGACCCTAAAAAAGGGCAGACCTTCCACTATCTGGACACTGGGGATCGGGTCATTTATATCAAGTCCTTCTCAACCAGCCTCTTTCCAGCCCTTCGTATTACCGCTCTCATTCTCCCAAATGCCCTAAAAAAGGCCTTTATTTCCTACAAAAATATCCTGGACTATGACAGCAATCTCATCATGCAAAAGGCTCTCTCTCTTTACATCGATAGCCGGCTATTTGAAAAAAATCGACTGGCCAGACTGACCCTTCAAGAGAACTATCAGACTCAGATAAAGAAAGTGCTTGAAGAAAACACCTGTCCCTTGCCCCACTATCCTCTACATGATGGTCTTTTGCTTGATTTGAGAGACTACCCTAAAATCACCAGTTTAAAACACAGCTCACTCAAACTAGACTTTTTTGAGAAGGCTTATTTGGATACCTGTCCTTATCAGTTTGCCAAAGTCTCTCTCGAAAATCTAGAAGAGTTATTAGAATACCTAAAAGCAGAATTGGATTAAAGTCCCACTCTGCTTTTTCTTATTGTTCAACTTCTGTTAGTTTTGCTGCTTTTTCAAGATAAGTTTGATAGGTTCCGTCATCTTTCAGTTTTTGGATAACCTTATCGACTACTGCTTTCAGGTCTGATTGATCCTTCTTGATAGCAACAGCATTGGCTTCGCCATCTTTCATCGTCAAATTAACAGATGCAACGACAAGATCTGAGTTTTTACCTGCGTAGCTAAGAGCAACTGGTTCATCCATATGAACAGCATCTACTTTTCCAGCCTGCAATTCATTAACTGCTTCACCCATATTGGTCAAGGATGTCAATTGGACATTTGGTAATTGTTCCTTGACCATGGTTTCTGGAACAGTTCCCTTTTGAGCTGCGATATTCGCACTTGCAAGGCTTGAGAGATCCTTGTACTTGTCTAAATCGGATTTTCTCACCAAGAAACTCATTTTGTTTTCATAGTAAGGAATTGAAAAGTCAAAGACTTCCTTTCTCTCATCTGTAGCACTAATTCCTGCAATGGCTAAGTCAGCCTTTCCAGTTTGAAGGCTGGTCAAAACATTGTCAAAACTCATGCTAGAGATTTCAAGTTTAACCCCAAGCTCATCCGCAATCGCTTGAGCCATATCAATATCTGCCCCAACCACCTGGTTTTTACCATCTACCAATGATTGGAATTCAAAAGGTGCATAGTCTGGGCTGGTCGCAACGACTAGCTTTCCTTTTTGTTTAATAGCGTCCACAGCTGACTGGGAACTATCCGTACTGGATTGACAAGCTACTAAAATCACGCTGGCTAGCATGCTACATACAACTAATATCCATTTCTTAAATTTCATAAATAAACGACCTTTCTATTATTTCTGAATAATTATAACTCTTTTAAAAATAGTTGTCAACCCTTTTAGAGATTTTGAATATAAAATAATTCCTTTCATAAAAAGAAGACTGATTTATCACAATCAGCCTTTTATTCTGTATATTTAAACCGTTTCTTATAGTTCGACAATCTTCCCTGTTTCAAAGTAAACAACCCATTCACAGATATTTTTAGCGTAGTCTCCGATACGTTCCAAGAAGGAAATTACCTGGAAGTAATCACGGCCTGTAACGATGGCTTCAGGATGTTTCCTAATCTCCTCTGTAGTAAGATCACGAATACTATCAAAGTAATGGTTGATTTTTTCGTCCATCGCTGCTACTTCGTAGGCTTGATCCACCGAACCGTTCAGATAGAGATCTAGAGCCGCTTCGACGAAGTTTTTCACATCGCGTCCCATCTTTTTGATTTCTTCTTCAACTGCAGGAATGCGTTGTTCCCCCTTCATACGAATAGTTGCTTTTGCGATTGACACCGCATGGTCTCCCATACGTTCCAGGTCCGATACTGCCTTGAGAACGGTCAATACAGTACGGAGGTCCTGAGAAACAGGTTGTTGAAGCGCGATCATTTCAAATGATTTCTTTTCAAGTTTCACTTCATATCCATTTACTTCTGCATCTTCCTCAATAACTTCTTTTGCCAAATCACGGTCATGTGTGACAAAGGCACGCACTGTACGATTGATTTGTGAGAGCACTTCTTGTCCCATGGCATAGAACTGGTTGTGCAATTTCTCCAAATCTTCTTCAAATTGAGATCGTAACATCATTCAACTCCTTATCCAAATTTTCCTGTAATATAATCTTCTGTTTCCTTGTTTTGTGGGTCTAGGAACATTTTCTTAGTATCGTTAAACTCGATCAAATCCCCATCTAGGAAAAATCCTGTTTTATCAGAGATACGAGAGGCCTGTTGCATCGAACGCGTTACCAAGAGCATGGTGTATTTATCTTTCAGACCATACAAGGTTTCCTCAATCTTACCAGCCGAGATAGGATCCAAAGCTGAAGTTGGTTCATCCAAGAGAATAATCTTGGGACTGGTTGCTAAGACACGAGCAACACAAACACGTTGTTGTTGGCCACCTGAGAGACCAATGGCTGAATCATGCAAGCGATCCTTGACCTCATCCCAGATAGAAGCACGTTGCAAAGCTTTTTCTACTGCTTCATCCAAAACATGTTTATCCTTGACTCCATTGATACGTAGGCCGTAGACAACATTTTCATAGATAGACATAGGGAAGGGATTGGGCTGTTGAAAAACCATACCGATTTCCTTACGCAATTCAACCGTATCGGTACGTGGACTGTAGATATTGTGGCCATTATAAATCACTGTTCCAGTTGTTGTCACCTCAGGATTTAGATCGCCCATGCGGTTGATGGCTTTGAGCGGGGTGGACTTTCCTGATCCAGAAGGACCAATCAAGGCGGTTATTTCCTTAGGTTGGAAAGAAAGGGAAACACTATTCAAGGCCTTCTTTTTATTGTAATAAACGGACAGGTCTTTAACCTGCAAAATCGGTTCTGTCATACTGCTTCCTTTCTAACCAAAGTGTCCTGTTACATAGTCATTGGTTGACTGTAACTTAGCATTTTGGAAAATATTGGATGTCTTATCATACTCAATCAAATCACCCAAGTAGAAAAATCCTGTGTAGTCACTTGCACGCGCAGCCTGTTGCATACTGTGGGTAACGATGATGATGGTAAAGTCCTTCTTCAATTCCAACATGGTTTCTTCCAGTTGGGCTGTCGCAATCGGATCCAAGGCTGACGCCGGTTCATCCATCAAGAGGATATCTGGCTTGACAGAGATGGCGCGAGCGATACAGAGACGTTGTTGTTGTCCACCAGAAAGCATCAAGGCTGATTTGTGGAGGTCGTCTTTGACCTGATCCCAAAGGGCAGCCTGTCGGAGAGAGGTTTCTACAATTTCATCAAGTACTTTCTTGTCCTTAACACCTGCACGTTCATGAGCAAAAGTGATGTTGCGGTAAATAGACTTGGCAAATGGATTTGGACGTTGAAAGACCATTCCGATATGCTTGCGCATCTCATAGACATTGATTTCTGGACGGTTGACGTCAATCCCTCGGTAGAGGATTTGACCTGTGACCTTGGCAATATCAATGGTATCATTCATCCGATTGAGACTGCGAAGATAGGTAGATTTCCCAGATCCAGAAGGACCAATCAAGGCTGTAATTTTATTTTTTTCAAATTGCATATCGATGCCCTTGATGGATTCATTTTTACCGTAGTAAACATGTAAATCCTTGGTAGAGAGGGCCACTTTTTCTTCAGGAAAGGTGATGATATGCTTTTCATCCCAGTTATATTTTGACATGGCTTCTCCTTTAGGCAGCGGTTAATTTCTTGTGTAAATAGCTTCCGAGTTTGCGAGCTCCAAAGTTAAAAATCAAGATAAAGATGAGGAGCACAGCAGCAGAACCAGCAGATACAATGGTTCCATCAGGAATGGTTCCTTCACTGTTGACCTTCCAGATGTGGACCGCCAAGGTTTCTGCTTGACGGAAGATTGAGATAGGACTGGTAACACTGAGGATATTCCAGTTAGACCAGTCAAGGGCTGGAGCGGATTGTCCTGCCGTATAGATAAGAGCGGCGGCCTCACCAAAGATACGGCCAGATGCCAAGACAACACCCGTTACAATACCTGGAAGGGCTTCTGGAATGACGACATGGACTACAGTCTCCCAACGAGAAATTCCAAGAGCCAAACCAGCCTCACGTTGCGTATGGTGAACGTGTTTTAAACTGTCCTCAACATTTCGAGTCATCTGAGGGAGGTTAAAGACCGTCAAGGCCAAGGCACCTGAAATGATTGAAAATCCATACTCAAACTGGACTACAAAGATCAAGTAACCAAAGAGACCCACAACGACTGATGGTAGAGAAGACAAAATCTCAATACAGGTGCGAATAAAATTGGTCACAGGTCCTTTTTTGGCATACTCAGCAAGGAATACGCCAGCCCCCATAGATAAAGGCACAGAGATAATCAAGGTAATGACCAGAAGGAAGAAGGAATTGTAGAGCTGAATTCCGATACCCCCACCTGCTTGATAAGAGGAAGATTTCCCTGTCAAGAAGGACCAAGAGATATGCGGTAACCCTCTCACCAAGATATAGAGAATCAAAGATGCCAAAATGGTCACGATGATACCCGCGATGGTATAGAGGACAGCTGTTGCAAGTTTATCTAATTTCTTAGCGTGCATAGTTTTTCTTTCCTCTTTCTTTCGTAATCAATTTAATCACACTGTTAAAGGCCAAACTCATCAAGAGCAAGACTAAGGCCAGTGACCAGAGAACGTTATTATCAACCGTTCCCATGACGGTATTTCCGATACCCATAGTCAATACAGATGTCAAGGTCGCAGCTGGTGTTGTTAACGAGGTTGGGATAACTGCTGAATTTCCGACCACCATCTGAATAGCAAGGGCTTCACCGAAAGCACGCGCCATCCCAAAGACCACTGCAGTGAAAATACCTGAACGTGCTGCTTTCAAGGTCACACGCCAGATGGTTTGCCAACGAGTGGCTCCCATAGCTAAACTGGCTTCACGGTAATGACGAGGAACAGCACGCAAGCTGTCTGTTGTCATAAAGGTTACAGTTGGTAGGATCATGACAAAAAGAACGAAAATCCCTGACAAGATCCCAAAACCAGTTCCACCAAAGACGCTACGAACAAAAGGCACCACAACTTGTAAACCGATAAATCCATAGACGACTGAAGGAATACCGACGAGGAGTTCAATGGCCGGTTGCAAAATCTTTGCACCCTTTGGTGATACTTCTGTCATAAAGACTGCAGCACCAATAGCAAAGGGTGTTGCGATGAGGGCTGATAAAATCGTCACAATAAAGGAACCCAAAATCATTGGAAGGGCACCAAATTGTTTCCCTGAAGGATTCCAAGTTTGTCCAAAAAGGAAATCAAAGATGTTGACCCCATTGACAAAGAAGGTCGATAAGCCTTTTTGGGCTACAAAAATCAAAATCATTGCCACAATGATAACAATCAAAGAAAGGCAAGTGAAGGTCAAACCTTTACCAAACTTCTCAAGGCGAGAGTTCTTTGAAGGAGATAGTAATTTTTTTGATAATTCTTCTTGATTCATTATTGACCTCCTTCTACTGCTGTAACGGTACCTGAAGCATCCTTTTGGACTTTCATTTCATTGATGGAGATATAGCCCATGCCCTTAACAATCCCATTTTGGGCTTCATCTGACAGAACGAAATTCAGGAATTCAGTAGCTAACTCATTTGGCTGACCAAGTGTGTACATATGTTCATAAGACCACAAAGGCCAGTTATTGGTCGTTACATTTTCAGACGTAGGCTCATACCCATTCAGTTTCATACTTTTCACGGAGTCATCTACATAGGCAAAAGCCAGGTAAGAAATAGCTCCAGGTGTTTGGGATACAATCGACTTGACCATCCCGTTAGAATCCTGTTCTTGGCTCTGCATTGCTGCTTGGCCATTCATAACCACCGTATCAAACGTCGCTCGTGAACCAGAACTTGCTGCTCGGTTGATGATTGAAATTGCCAGGTCCTTGCCCCCAACTTCTTTCCAGTTAGTTACTTCACCAGTAAAGATCTTGCGAAGTTGCTCGATTGTGAGATTTTCAACATCCACTTCCTTGTTTACAATCACTGCAAGACCAGCCACTGCAACCTTGTGGTCTACTAGAGCTGAAGCATCGATTCCTTCTTTTTCCTCTGCAAAGACGTCAGAGTTCCCGATGTCAACTGCTCCAGACTGGACTTGAGATAGTCCTGTACCCGATCCACCACCTTGAACATTAACTGTTTTTCCGATGTTTCTAGAACCGAATTCATCTGCTGCCGCTTCGACAAGAGGCTGAAGAGCAGTTGAACCAACTGCTGTCATGGATTCTCCACGATCAATCCAGCTAGCACATCCTGCTAGAGAACCTGCCATCAAAAGAGCTGCAAGAGACATGACAAGCTTTTTTCTTTTTTTCACTGTTATTCTCCTTGAACATAATGATAAATGTTCTGATTTCTTCCGTTTGTCCTGATCATCCAATTATCATCAATGATTGTCCCGCTTTGTTTTATCTAGTCATTCTTAGGAGCGGACAATTCCATCGTATAATATAAGTAATAATGAAAGACTTTCAGAAAAAATTCATACTTCCACTATAACATAGAATAGGCTCTTTGACTAGCTTTTTCACCTGAATCTGAGCCCTTTTGGATAATAATTTTTCAAAACATTTCCCGTTACCTTGGCAAAGCCTAATCCGTTTCCTTGAACCACAACTTGGTACCAACCATTTGGTCGAGCTTCAGACAGTTGAACAGTCTCACCAGCCACATATTTTACAAAGTCCTCATCATTGATTTCGACCCTTTGTTTTACTTGACTTGGTGTTAAGGCTAAACCGAGAGCAAAGCTTGGTTCGAAGCGTTTCTTCTTAAAAGTCCCCAGATGGATTCCATTTCGGGCAATTTTGAGTTTCCCTAGATCAGGTAGCATCTCTGGCAGGAGATAGAGCTGATCTCCAAAAGTCTGCAAGATACCAGTTAGATTGATCTGCAAGTGTTTTTGGGCAAAATCATGCCACAAGGCCGGTTGTTCACGACTGAGATTGCTCTTGCTATCTTTGAATTTAGGTGCTGGATTTTGTCCCTTAAAGTGCAGGTGGGCAACAAACTGACCTTCTCCCTTGAAATGATGAGGGTACATCCGAGCCGTTTCAGGAAGATCCATTCCTGCTACCATACCGTTCACATGCTCGACTGGAAGCAATTCAAAATCATAAGTATCCAGCAACCAGTGGACGATTTCTTCGTTTTCCTCAGGTGCCCAAGTACAGGTCGAATAGACCAAACGTCCTCCTTCTGCAAGCATGGTCACTGCATTTTCTAAAATTTCTCTTTGGAGACTAGCGCATTGACTAGGATAATCAGTACTCCAATAATCCATGGCATCTGGCTGCTTACGAAACATGCCTTCACCCGAGCAAGGGGCATCAAGGACAATCACATCAAAGTAACCTTTAAAAACCTTGGCCAAGCGGTCAGCAGATTCATTGGTCACGACAACGTTTGTCGCTCCAAATCGCTCCATATTTTCCACTAAAATCTTAGCACGCTTGCTTGAAATTTCGTTGGAGACAAGGACTCCTTGATTAGCCAGATAAGCTGCTAGTTGAGTGGATTTTCCACCTGGTGCTGCAGCCAAGTCCAAGACCTTCATACCAGGACTTGGTTGAGCCACCTGGGCCACCATTTGGGCTGCAGGCTCTTGCGAATAAACGAAACCTGTCACGTGCTCTGGTGACTTTCCAGAAACCTTACCATAATACCCCCAAGGTGTATTTGGAATAGCATCTGCAAACGATAACTGACTTTCTTTTAAGGGATTGACCCGAAAAGCCGAAACTGCTTCTTGTTTAAAAGAGGCAAGAAAGTCTCTTGCCTCATCTTCTAGTATCGCTTCATATTTTTCAACAAATCCTTCTGGAAATTGCATTTAGTTCTCTTTCCTTTCGTAGATATAAGACTGAATCTCTTCTTGCATCTCGATTGGCACCATCATGACAGGCTGACGCGTTTTAAAATCAGCGGGCTCACCTGATACCGTAAGAAGACGATAACCCAGACTTTCCCCTAAGATACTGGCCGCAGCGTAATCCCATGGTTGCAAGTAGGTAATATAAGTCATAAGACGACCACATAAAACCTTGGCAAAACTAATGGCCGCACTGCCATAGACACGGACTCCCAACGCTGCTCGACCCAAATCCGCCAAGCCCCACTCATTGCTTTCAAACATACCTGAGTTACCGGCAACTAAAAATTCTTGAAGAGGTTTCTTTTTAAAAGGCGGTAAGGGCTCATTATTGCGGCAAGGAGGAAAAGCACCACCACCATGATAGCAATCGCCTTTCATGACATCATAAATAATGCCAAATTTGCCCACACCATCCTCAAAATAAGCCAACATCACAGCAAAATCTTCCTGCTGGGCGACAAAGTTATTGGTACCGTCAATGGGATCAATCACCCAAACGGAACCTTGACCGACTGCAGCACGTAAACAACCCTCTTCCGCGCAAATCAAGTCCTCAGGATAGGAGGACTTGATCCGATCAACCAAGAGTTCCTGGACCTCCTTGTCCAAACGTGTCACCAAGTCAGTAGGGGAAGACTTGCGCTCAACCTGCAAATCTTCTTTCATGTGAGCCAAAATATAGTTAGCAGCTTCCTGCACAATCTGTTTGGCAAATTCAAATTTAGTTTCCAAGAGAAATCTTCCCTTCTCTTTTTTCTTTTGCTAATTGAACTGCATGATAGAAGGAATAACCGCTAGCCGTCTCAAATTCGCGATCTAGACGCTTTTCTTCACTTTTGCTCGGAACGACAGACTTAAATTCCTTATAGGAATCTAGCAGTTTTTTTGCTTCTACCTTATCTTCATAAGCAGCTTCAACATCATTAAAAAAAGAAAGCACTGAAGCAAGTTCTTCAGTGCTCCACGACAAATCTAGTGGGTAACTATACTGTTTGTTCATCTATCCTATACCAGCTCTCAATGTTGCTTCTTTCAATTCTTGTTTACGGTAACTACGAGGGAGAAAAGCACGAATCTCATCTTCATTAAAACCGATCTGCATGCGTTTGGTATCTATAATAATTGGGCGACGCAAAAGACTAGGATATTGCTCAATCAACTGAAGCAACTCTGATACCGAGATACTCTCTACATCAATATCCAATTTTTGAAAAATTTTTGAACGAGTTGAAATGATGTCATCAGTACCATTTTCGGTCAAGGAAAGAATATGTTGTAATTCTTTTCTTGTTAAAGGACTAGTCATAATATTATGCTCTTGAAAGGGCACTTTATGCGTCTCTAACCAAGCCTTTGCCTTACGACATGATGTACAACTCGGTGATAAAAATAGTGTAATCATGCTTTTCTCTTCTTTTATCTATACTTGCTATTTCTATTATACAAAAAAATAAAGCGCTTGACTAGGTATTTTTAGAAAAAAAGCCTATTTTTTCATAGAAAATAGACTGTTTTCTGCAAAAATCTCCTGCTTTGCAAGTTTATCTTTAGGATAACCTAACAATAAATAGGGAGTAGAGCAACTTCTCTCGTTTTTTATTAAAAACACAGAATTTTTTCCACTATTTCCTTGCAGCTTTAGCGAGAAGGAAACCAAACATTCCTTCATACAAAGCAAAGAAAAGTAAAAAGGCATGGAGAAAGAAAGTCTCTGGCAAAATCAGAATAACTGAATCCTTTGCTGGATCAAAAAGCCAGGTATCATCTCCCACAAAGAGAATCTGATGGAAAAGAGTAAAGAATTGCTCAAAACCAATCAACACTCCTACAAGGCCAATGACTAGAGGCAATAGCACTAGAATCAGGATACTTTTACGATATAGGGGCAAAAAGCCTTTTTTCACAATCTTTCCAACAAAGAAATAGAAACTTGGAAGTGTCACCAAAGTGACTAGCTGAACCAAGTGGAAGAGATTCTTAACCACCGCAAAGTGGTGTAGACCTGCTGCTGATGAACGAAAATCCGGCATCTCTAAGACCTGACTAAAGGGATTAGTCAGGTAATTCATCAAGATATGAAAATTGTACTGAATGGTTTCTGGCTTTAGATAGACTCGATTCGCTAAGTTCAGCCACTGAATCTCCATGGGATAGAAAACCCATGCCAGATAAATCGTCAGTAGGATAGACAGGGAGAGGAGAAAGAGCATACTTCCCCAAAAGGTTAGTTTAGTTTTCATCAAAATTCCACTCCGCAAGGCTAGACACCACATGAGTTGGTGCGATTGGTAGGTCTGCTACTTCTTCTGCCTTGGTAAAACCTGTCGTCACCAAAAGCGTTGGAATGCCATTGTCAATCCCTGCTCGGATATCTGTCAGGTAGTTGTCCCCAACCATGAGCAACTCTTCTCTTTTCAAACCTAAGTGCTCAACTGCCTTATCCATAATGATAGCATTTGGTTTCCCGATATAAACTGGTTTTACACGTGTTGCTACTTCAAGCAGGGTAATCAGTGAACCAGCACCAGGCAAAAGACCACGTTCCGTCGGAATATTGAGATCAGGGTTGGTTCCGATAAAGTGAGCTCCCTTTTGGATAGCTAGAGTCGCCGTCGCAAATTTTTCATAGTCAACTTGCCAGTCCAGTCCAACTACCACATAAGCAGGATTTTCCTTATCTTCGACATAACCAGCCGCCTGAATGGCATCCTTGAGTCCCGCTTCACCGATGACATAGACTGTCTTCTCCAGTCCCAAGTCATTCATATAGTCGATGGTTGCCAAAGTCGCTGTATAGACAGTTGATAAAGGCGTGTTGATATTAAAATTCTTAGCCAACATCTCTTGTACACTCTCAGGAGTACGAGTTGTATTATTGGTCACAAAGAGGTAAGGAATTTCTCGCTTTTGTAACTCATGGACAAAAGCCTCTCCTGCCGGAATTCGGTCTTTCCCCTTGTAAATGGTTCCATCTAAATCAATTAAATAACCTTTATAAGCCATATCGCCCTTTCTAATTGCCTTCAATTTCTTGCCAAGTAATCATAGCTTGGGCATTTATCTCGCCATCACTAATAATCTCATGCTTGCTTTCTAATCCCTTGAGTTCATAAGCTGAAGCAATCATACCACCTGGTCGCACTTCTTTTACATATTTGAGATTGATTTTCTTTGGAATATACTTGGTCAAAAAGTCTGCTCCCATGACCTCAAAAATCCAATCCAGGTATTTGCTGTTATTGACATGACCATTCATATCCAAGTCGTAAAAACGAACATGGTAATCTTTACTGATCGGGTCTTCTAGGTTAGCATACTTTGGCCCACGGATGAGTTTTTTATCAAACTCAGACTGATAAGGAGCAACAATCTCCGGTTCGACAGCATGAACTTTCCGACTGTCTCGGTCCATCAGAACAAAGGTCACTAACATGCGAATGATTTCTTGACCGGCTTCATCATAGATAGTGAAACGGCGGTAGCAAAAAAGACGATTGTAAGTCAACGCTTCTGTTTCAATCGTAATCTCCTCAGCAAAGCGAGGCAAGCGTACCACGTCAATCGCATAGTCTGTAATAATCCAGACCAGATTGTAGCGTTCTAACATATCCTTGTCGCTAACTCCCAGCTCAATCGACTGCATACCTGATACTTGCAAGGACAGCAAAATCACATCTGGAAGTTTGATATGACCGTTCATGTCCGCCATATCAAAAGGAATTTTCATTTTCATTTGATAAGTTAAGCCCATTATTCTACTCCAAAATAAATCGTTCTGCTACAGTGTCTCCTAAAAAGAGACCCCTCTTTGTCATTCGGACACGGTCATCGTCAATCTTTATGAGACCTTGTTGAACCAAGTCTCTGATGATTTCACCATAAAGTCCATCAAAGGACCGTCCGAATTTTTCCTCAAATCGCGCCATGGAAACCCCAGATTTTTTCCGGAGGCCTAGGAACATTTCTTCTTCCATCTGCTCCCTTTGGCTCAGGTGTTCTTCTGTAATCCGAGCATTTCCTGCCTCTACCGCATTGAGATAGTGGCGGATAGGACCGTGGTTTTTATAACGCACCCCGTCCACATAACCTGAAGCACCTGCACCGATACCATAATACTTGGCATTATCCCAGTACATGAGATTATGGCGACTTTCAAAGCCTGGCTTGGAGAAATTGGAAATCTCATAATGCTCAAAACCAGCTCGCTCAAGTTCTGCAATGATGTACTCAAACATCTCAGCTTCCAGTTCCTCCTTAGGCAGAGGCAATTTCCCTCGTCTCATGCGGTTCATAAAGACCGTATGATTCTCCAAAATCAAGCTATAAAGACTCATATGAGGAATATCAAGCGAGATAGCCTTAGCTACATTGTCCTTTACTTGTTCCATGGTCTGACCAGGCAATGCATAAATCAAGTCGATGGAGATATTGTCAAAACCAGCCAATTTAAGACGGTCGATATTTTCATAAATATCCTTCTCCAAATGACTACGCCCAATCTTTTTCAGCATTTTGTCATCAAAAGTCTGCACACCTAAGGAAACACGATTGACTGGCGACTGTTTCAAAACCGCAATCTTATCCGCGTCCAAATCGCCTGGATTGGCCTCAATGGTCAACTCTTCCAAAACTGACAAGTCCAAGTTTTTAGTCAAGCCATTTAAGAGCACCTCTAATTGCGGAGCTGACAGTGCCGTTGGCGTCCCACCTCCAATGTAGAGAGTTCGCAACTTTTGGATATCATAGGAACGAAACTCCTCTAGCAGATGCTCCAGATAACTATCTACTGGTTGATTCTTGATAAAGACCTTTGAAAAGTCACAATAATAACAAATCTGTGTGCAAAAGGGAATATGCACGTAGGCGGACGTTGGTTTTTTCTGCATAGTACTTATTATACCATAAAGACAGGCTTGCAGATAAAAATCACCATCTCCAAAAACCAGAGATGGTGATACCTTATACTTCAGTAATATCGATGATGATTTCTTCTTGGTCTTTAGCAACGTCTTGAGTTGCTGACTGTTCTTGCAACTGCTCCTTGAGATTGTTAAAGGTTTCTTTTGACGCTTCTGTAGCTTGTCGAGCACAGTTTTTAGCTTGGTCAAGGACACTGTCGAAAGTGATTTCACCAGATTCTACTTGTTCCTTTGTTTTCAGCACAAAGTCAGTTGCCTGTTCCTTCACTTCAGTTAGTTTCTCACAAACCTGCTCTCTAGCATATTCTGGATCTTCTCTCAAATCATCTAGAAAATCCTGAGCTTGACTACAAACTTGCTTACCCTTGTCACTCGTCAAAAACAAAGCAAGAGCTGCACCTGAAACCGTACCTAAAAGGATAGAGGATAGTTTTCCCATAAGATGTCTCCTTTTTTATTTTTTGAAAAATTTACTTGCGACACGAAGAGCTGACAAGCCAGCACCTGTTTTAATGGTCTTTGAACCAGCAGATGAAGCTTTTTTGCCTAAAACACGTGCATGTTGGTTGAGGTCAGAAACTGACTCAGACAAGTCCGCCACCGCCGTAAAGAGTGGATCAATCGTCGCAACTTTGACATTGATATCGTCTGCTAACACATTGACCTTAGCCAACAATTCATTGGTCTGATGCAAGGTAACGTTCACATCTGAGCTCAACGTTTTGATGGTTTTCTCTGTCTCATCAATCATATGACCTGCTTTTTGAATCGTGATTGTCAAATAGACTAAACAGACAATCAAAGCAATCGCAACAAGTATATATGCAACTTCTAACATTTATTTTTCCTCCTCTGTATGATAGAAAGGGGCTTTCTTTCGATTTTGATAAAGTATGATAAAAATACCAAGTCCGATAAGGACAACTGATAACCATTGGGAAACTCGCAGACCAAAGAACATGAGACTATCCGTCCGCATTCCTTCGATAATCATACGACCAAAGCCATACCAAATCAAGTAGAAAGCAGTGATATGACCACGTCTGATTCCCTTTAATTTTCGTCTAAAAATCAGAATCAAAGCAAATCCAATCAGATTCCAAACCGACTCATATAAGAAGGTCGGCTGACGGTAGCTGCCATCGATGTACATCTGGTCACGGATAAAGCCCGGCAAATAATCCAAACTATCTACCGCTGCACCGTAGGCTTCTTGGTTAAAGAAGTTCCCCCAGCGTCCTAAACTCTGGGCAATCATGACGCTCGGTGCTGCAATATCTAAGAAATCCCAAGTATTGATCAGCTTTCTATCTGCAAAGATATAAAGGACAATAGCCCCTGCTATCAAACCTCCATAAATGGCCAAACCACCATTCCAGATGGCAATGATTTCACCTGGATTTTGCAGATAATAATCTAAGCGAAAGAGTACGTAGTATAGTCTAGCACCTAAAATCGCAACTGGAAAAGCAATCAGAATGAAATCCAAAATATCATCTGACAGAATTTTCTTTTTAGGAGCTTCCTTCATGGCAAGGTAGACTGCCAAAATCAAACCAGCCACAATACACAGAGCATACCAACGAATAGAAAAAGGACCGATTTCAAATGCGACTGGATTAATCATTTTTCACCTCATTTTGAGCGATCAGATTTGTCAAGCGTTCTTCAAATAAACGTGTCGCATCAAAGCCCATTTCCTTAGCACGGTAGTTCATGGCAGCCGCTTCAATAACAACAGAAATATTGCGTCCTGTTTTTACAGGGATGCGGATACGCGGAATGGCTACGCCAGAAATCTCGATTTCTTCAGCATTATTTCCTAAGCGATCGAAGGTCTTATGCGTATCATAATTTTCCAAATAAACTGCTAGTTGAACTTGTGAAGAATCCTTAACTGCACTTGCTCCGTAGAGACTCATCACATCAATAATCCCCACCCCACGGATCTCAAGTAAATGCCTCAAAATTTCAGCTGGCTCTCCCCAAAGGGTCATTTCGTCTTTTGCAAAAATATCTACACGATCATCTGCCACCAAACGGTGTCCACGTTTCACAAGTTCCAGACCAGTTTCACTCTTACCGATACCGCTATCCCCTTGGATCAAGACACCCATGCCATAAATATCCATCAAGACACCATGAACACTGGTCCGTTCTGCCAAACGAGAATCCAAATAGCTAGATAATTCTCCTGATAGGCGACTAGTAGCTGTTCGACTGGTTAAAATCGCAATCTTACATTCCCTAGCAGCTTTCAACATTTCTTCTGGAACTACTAAACCACGCGCAACAATAACCACTGGTGTTTCTGGTTGAAACATCTTGGTCAACACCTTATAACGGTTGTGAGAAGACATGGAGACTAAATAAGACCATTCCTTCATTCCCAACAGTTGAAGTCGCTCCGGAGTATAGTAATCAAAATAGCCTGTCATTTCAAGACCTGGTCGAGAAATGTCTGCAGTATTGATTTCTTTTTCAAGTAAATCGCCTTCACCGTAAACAATGTCTAATCTGAGCTTTTCAATGACTTCTTTTACTAAAACCGACATATTTTCCTCCTTCAATCGAGTTCTCCCTACTATTATATCAAATTGTGGTAGGAAGTTTCCTTTTTTTGCAGGATTTACAGTATTTATTTGGAAAGAAAAAAGGCTAGACAAGTCTAGCCTTTCATTTCAAATTAGAATTTTTTACGTTTACGAGCTGCTTCTGATTTACGTTTACGTTTTACAGAAGGTTTTTCATAGAATTCACGTTTGCGTGTTTCTTGAAGAGTACCAGCTTTAGTAACCGCACGTTTGAAACGACGAAGTGCATCGTCAAGAGATTCATTCTTACGTACTACTGTTTTAGACATTTTTTTCACTCCCTTCAAGTTCAAGATCTATTCCATTTTACACACAAAGTGAATAATTGTCAAGAGAAAAGCGACCATAAACTTTTATTATTTTTACTTTCTTCTTTTGAAGATGAAATAAATCACTAAGATGCAGATAATCAATCCTAAAACAGCTGGTTTTACAATCGATATGCCACTTCCTCCACTAAATAAAAGACTATGGGCAACCTTCAGAAACGCTCCAATTACTACTGTTGCTAATAATCCATACCAACGTCTACTCCATGTTAAGGATATAATCGCCGTAAAAAATGCTAGAATCGTTGCCAGAATGATAACTTTTTCAATACTCCATCCGCTCGTAAAATAAGTCTTCTCAAAATTCAAAAACTCAATTACTTTTACATCAACTATTTCCGGCTTTGGAAACCAGAACATGCTAGTAAATAGGCAAAATATAGAAAAGAAAATCAGGCTATAGGATTTTTTATAGGCTCCCATTACAATTGGAATAATAAAGAGAGGGCGAATATACCAACTCAGAGTATTCTGGTGTCTAGTAAATGCCCACTCAAAAAAGCTCGTATCTGATAAAAAAACGACAATGGTAGTAATCGTTAGAAACAAGAAAACAATCCCACCTATTTTATCTAACGTTTTTATTTTCATAACTTTTCCCTTCTTGAATTCATAAAATTAATCTATCCATGGCAGATTCCCACTAAATGAATTATCAACCGCTAATCGTTTTATTGGTAAAATATTAATGTTCTTCCAACCACGCTGTTATTCTACCACGCTGTTATTCTATTGTCAAGATATCTATTTGCTCATCGTTAACGATAATTGCTTGGTGGTTATGAAGCGGTAGCAATTCAAGCTGCTTTTTATACATTTCAAAGGTCTTTTTGCTACTATCGGTAAAAGGTTCCTCACCATAATGTGGAAGGATATAAAAATCCACTTCATCCAATCCCGCTGTATCAGATAACTCTGTCGCTACCGTCTTGTCGTCCATGAGTTTATTGTAGTCAATATCCTTGGCTGTAATGATAGCCCCTGCTGATTCTCCCACATAGACCAACCCATCTCTTATTTGCTCTTTGATGAGAGATAGAAGTTGTTTTTTCTTTAATTCTTGTAATAAATAAAAGGTATTCCCGCCTGAGATATAAAGAATCTTACTTTGGAAAATCTTTGCCTGTGCAGTTTCTCGATCACAAGAAGCAATATCTAGAACCTCTATCTCAAATCCTAAATCTTTGAATGTTTGCTGAGCCTCATCGATATAGGCAGTATAATCCTCTTTGTTCCCAGCGGTAGGAATAAATAAAACCTTGTTTTCTAGATTCTTTTCCTTTGCATAATCGCTAAAAAGCTTTTTGACTCCAGCAAAGTATGAACATAAAAATAATTGTTTCATGATGTACCTCCATTAATGTTTAACAATTTTATAAAGGATCCATGATCCCTTTCTTTGACTAGTTACGAGCTCAAATCCTACTGATAACAAGAATCGTCTAAATGCTTCTTCGCTTTGGACCTCTGGTAAAAAGTAAGACAACTTGTTATATTCACAAGCCAGTAAGAGCATCCCGTCTGATTTGAGTATTCTTCGAAGTTCCATAAAAGAAGCCTCTAGGTCCCTCCAATGAAAATGAGTTTGAAAGGCTGTGATTAAATCAACACTTTCATCAGAAAATCCTGTCTCACTAACATCTCTTCGTTCAAAATTTAGATTAGTCATCTCTATCTGTTTGGCTTGAGCTATTGCAGTATCTGAAATATCGATTCCAGTTATGGTACTTTGCGGAAAAGTTTCTTTCAGTAGGATGGTTGAACGACCATTTCCAACTCCCACATCTAAGATTACAGGGTAAAATGTCCTATCCAGATGACGAATTGCCCATACAAACATGGGGAGGTAGGCTCTATTCCACAATTTCATCATTCGTTTTCCTAGAAAGCCCGAAGGGTTCTTTGATTGCTGAATTAAGCGACTAAATAGTAACATTAAAAGTAAAAAACAAATAAAACCAATTATATAAATCAAAATCGATCCTCCTCGTATAGCTATATTATACCACTTTAACAGGATAGTGAACATTTGAAGTAAAAAACCACTCACTCCAAAGAGCAAGTGGTTCTTGTCGTTTTACTTTTCAAGCAAGCTGAGCGCTTCAGCATCCGCAATAATAGTCACATCAGGGTGGTTTTGTAGGCTACTTGCTGGGAGATTCTCAGTCACTGGGCCTGATGCTGTTCCAGCAATGGCCTCTGCTTTCGACTCACCATAAGCAAAGAGAATAATTGACTTTGCATCCAAGATGTTTTTAATCCCCATTGAGATGGCTTGAGTTGGAACGTCTTCAATCTTGTCAAAGAAGCGAGCATTGGCTTCAATTGTAGACTGGTCTAGGTCTACAAGGTGTGTCTGGCTATCAAAGGCAGTTCCTGGCTCATTAAATCCGATATGTCCATTGCGACCGATTCCCAAGATTTGAAAATCAACTGGATGGTCAACCAAAATTTGGTTGTAGCGTTCTACTTCAGCTTCAGCATTGTCCTTAATCCCACGAGGCAAGAAACTTTCTTTAAATGGTTTTTTGTTGAATAAGTGTTCTTGCATAAAGTGGCGGTAAGATTGAGGATTGTCTCCGTCAAGTCCTACATACTCATCAAGGTTTACACTGGTTAGATTTGAAAAATCAAGGTCACTCTCAACGATTTCCTTGTAAAACTCAAGCGGACTGCTTCCTGTCGCAAGTCCTAATGTTTGAGCACCATTGGCCAATTTTTCCTTCAGAATCTCAAAAGCAACTTTTCCACCTTCAACTTGATTTTCAACTTTAATAACTTTCATCTTTTCATCCTCCGTTTTAATCTATATTTATTATATGGTATAGACCAATTTTTGTCAAGTGAAAACGATTTAATTTCTAAAAAAAGAGCGCCCAAACTTGAAACGTGTTATAATGGATAAAATTAGAACTTAGAAAGAATGATGAAAAAAATGAATACAGCTGATTTTGATTTCCACTTGCCTGAGGAATTGATTGCCCAAACGCCCCTTGAAAAACGAGATGCCTCCAAACTTCTTATCGTTAATCGTGAAACGGGAGAAATGCAGGATAAACACTTCCACTCTATTATCGACATGCTAGACCCCGGTGATGCTCTTGTTATGAACGATACCCGTGTCCTCCCTGCCCGCCTCTATGGTCAAAAGGAAGAAACAGGAGGCCATGTGGAGCTTCTCCTACTCAAAAATACTGCTGGTGATGAGTGGGAAGTCCTAGCTAAACCTGCCAAACGCCTCAAGGTCGGTACTCGCGTCAGCTTTGGAGATGGTCGTCTCAGCGCTGTCGTTACGGAAGAATTGACCCACGGGGGCCGCATTGTCCGCTTTGAATACCAAGGAATTTTCCTAGAAGTCTTGGAAAGTCTCGGTGAAATGCCACTACCACCCTACATCCACGAAAAACTAGATGACCGTGAACGTTATCAAACGGTCTACGCTAAAGAAAGTGGCTCTGCTGCTGCACCGACTGCTGGATTGCACTTCACCAAAGAACTGTTAGCAGAAATCCAAGCCAAAGGTGTCCATCTGGTCTATCTCACTCTCCACGTCGGACTCGGAACCTTTAGACCTGTCTCTGTTGACAATCTGGACGAACACGAAATGCACTCCGAATTCTACCAACTTTCTGAGGAAGCAGCTGCCACTCTTCGCTCTGTTAAGGAAAATGGAGGCCGTGTTATTGCTGTTGGAACTACTTCGATCCGCACACTGGAAACCATCGGTTCCAAGTTTAATGGGCAAATCCAAGCAGATTCTGGTTGGACCAATATCTTTATCAAACCAGGCTACGACTGGAAGCTTGTGGATGCTTTTTCAACCAACTTCCATCTGCCAAAATCAACTCTCGTCATGTTGGTTTCTGCCTTTGCAGGCCGTGAATTAGTCTTAGATGCATACCAGCACGCTATTCAAGAACGCTACCGTTTTTTCAGTTTCGGTGACGCCATGTTTATCTATTAAGAAAATCCCTATTAGGAAACCTAATAGGGATTTTTCTAATCATTCCATACTAAACTTTGGATCTTTCAAACTCTGAACACTGGCATTGATAACTGCTCCGATAATCAAAATCTTAGCAATAAGAATAAACCAGAACATCATGACTACAACGATGATGGAACTAAAAAATCGGACATCCACTAGGTGATTGACATAGTTATTAAAATAAACAGAAAAGATATTCAATAAACCGATAAGAGTTAGCAAGACAAAGATACTTCCTGGTAAAACATAGCGGATTCGTGGTGTTTTTACTTTTGGAAGGAAATAGTAAATCATGACTAGAATGGCAAAGATCAAGGCATAGACCAGAGGACCTGTAAAATCCTGCAGGTAGGAAAATAGCGGGCTGTCTGATTGCCAGTAAGTTTTGAGGAGGTTGAGCAACATACGACCAAACATACTCAAAAACAAGGCCAAGGCAAAAAGAATCTGCAAGCCGAGGCTAACAAGCAAACTCATCAACTGATGGGAGATAATCCCTCGACTTTTGGTAACTCCATAGGCTTTGTTAAAAGCTTTTTGGAGGAAATCCATTGATTTCGAAAAGGTCCAGAGTGCAGATAAAACGGCAAAACTCAGCAAACCAGTTGATGGTTGAGTCAGAACTTCTCGGACAATCTTGGCGACCACATCATACACTGTATCAGGCAAAAATTCCTTGATTGTCAGTAAGAAATTTGAGACCGGAATCTGAAAATAAGGCAAGATATTGACCATTATCATTAGCAAAGGAAAGATTGAAACCAACCAATAGTAGGCAACCGCAACACTGGTCAACTCACTATCAGATGCTTGATAATAATGCAAAAAAGCTTTCAATAAGGGCCTGTCCATCAGCTCTTTCCACCACTTTTTCATGTTCCATCCTCCGTCATTTTCTTCATCATCTAAGTTCTTCTGATTAAATCTAGCATATCATAAGGCAAGGTATTTGCAGCCTCTTTCAGAGAATAATTCTCTAAATTATTCACATTTTGGCGTAGTTTTTTAGCATACTTGGCTGTTATCAGTTTAGCTTCTTCGTATTCAAAGATTGCCTTACGTTCGAGATAGTAGCCTCGTAGCATTTCATCGATATTGTTTGGTTTGATGCGATTGATAACCCGCTCAACAAAGACACCACTTCCGATAATGGCCGTCTCGCGTAGACGAGACTCTTGCATAAAGCTAATCAGAGAACTCTTGTAAACCCCTTTGAGGTTTTCCAAACTCTCGATAATCAGCTCTGTATTTTCCAAATACAACTCTGAAATCTGATCATAGTCAACTGCTAGTAGTTTACGAGATCCTTCATTCATCCAACTACGGAAAGTTTTGCCAAAGGTAAACATTTCATGGAGTAGAAAGCGCAGTATCCGTAAGGAAACTAGGAAGTAATAAGTCACTCTAGAAGCGAAATTCCGATTGATACTCTGCTCCATGTTTTTTAGGTAACGTTGGTAAACTCGATAGCCACGCTCGCTGATTCTATTTTCTTCGTAGGCTTGCTCCAAACCGTCACTCTCAATACTCAAGATAAGAAGCTTGAGAGACTCCCAGTCCTCTTGGACTCTTTTATTTTCCTGACTAAGGATGAGATTTTCAATCCGACCATGGTAATTATCAATAGCTGCATAAAGAGGAAGTTTGTTTTTGTGATGGTCCAGTTCTTTTTCTAATTCTGCAGCTACATCATTCAAAATCGCAATATGCATCAAATGATCCTTGCTTTCCTCTTGTTCTTCAGATAAGTGAGGGAGAACCAATAAACCTGTTAGAAAGCTCAATAGTGTAACGCCTGCTACAAGGAAGAGTAAGAGAGGGTATTCCTGCTCCAAATGACTTGGTATGAGGAGAATGGTCGCGATAGATACTGTTCCTTTGACACCAGAGAAGGTCAAAAGAAGCATATCTTTCGTGTACTTATTAATTTTTTTCTTAAGTCGACGCGTCCTCACAAAGTAAAAACCAGCAATCATGACAAAGCGGATCGCAAAGAGTAAGAAGGTCAGAACGACAACTGAAAGCAGTAAAAGAAGGGGATTGTAGAGAGAATTAGACAAGATCGGCTCTGCTATCAACTCTAATTCCATTCCCAAGAGAACAAAGACTGATCCATTTAGCATAAAGGTCACGGTGTGCCAAACGGTCTCCGTCACGGTGTCTACCTGAGCCTCAAGGAGCGTAATTTTCTTAAAGCGACTGGCCTTCAAAATACCTGCAACCACTACTGCGATAATCCCTGAAACATGAAACTCTTCTGCGATGAAAAAGGTCATGAGTGGCAAACTTAGCTCTAGCAATAGTTCACTAGCTATATCTATCGCTCGCACACTCAGTAAAAAGCTATGCAAGAAACGATTGACCATAGCCGTCACAAAACCAACTACAAAACCACCAAGGATAGAAAGTGCTAGGGAAGTTCCAGCTTGGCTGAGAGAAAACGTTCCTGTTGTCCAAGCAGCAAGAGCCATCTGAAAGGCAACCAAACCAGAAGCATCATTTAAGAGTCCTTCCCCTTTTAGGATATTAGAAACCCGTTTGGGAAAACGAAAACGTTCAGAAAGAGATGCGAAGGCAACCAAATCTGTTGGCCCAAGTGCCGCTCCAACTGCTAAACAGGCAGCCAAAGGAAGGGTAATCCAAAGGAAGTGAGCCATGCCCCCCAAGCTTAAAGTCGAGATAAAAATCACAGGAAAAATCAGAAAAACGACAATCCGCCAGTGCTTCAAAATGGACGTAATATCCGCTTCTTCTGCCTCCCGGAAAAGTAAGGGACCAATAACCATGGCCAGAAACAGCTCTGTATTGAGATGAAAGTCCGCATCAGGAACAAATAAGCCAATCCCAATCCCCAAAAGGATTTGTACAAGAGGAAGGGGTAAAAAAGGAAGAAGTTTATTGGTCGTGGTTGAAATGATTAAGACAAATAAAAATAGAATCAAGTAAATGAGTAATTCCACACAATTCCTCCTTAATCTTTTTTACAACAAGATTCAAAAATCTCCTTTTGCTCTTGGATTTTCTGATCAATCTTAGAACAGTCTTTGTGCTCAATTTTTTTCTGGCATCGTTCCATTTCAAGAGCCACTAATTTTTTCTTAATTTTAAGCATTTTCTTGCTCATATGTGCTTCGTCGAGCACTCCGACTGCTCGCTCGTGATGCGTTGACTCGACAAAATTTTGGCGCATTGCCTCAAGCTTCTCACGAAGGTATTGTTTATCCATGTCTATACCTTTCTAATTTTTCAATCATAACTAAAAACGGTGGATTGTTAACTTGGTTGAGAGTCCGATAAATGGCAGCTGTATACTCTTGTTGGTTCAACTGGCTAACAAAATCCAATACAGCATCCCTCTCAGTGTCTCCTCCTTCATGACCATAGTAAATCATAATGGCAATCCTTCCACCCTTGACAAGCAAATGACAAAGCTTTTCAAGTGCTTCAATGGTAGTCCGAGGTCTAGTAATAACAGACTTATCAGCAGATGGCAGGTAACCCAGATTAAAAATCCCTGCCTTAGCTTCTGTCACAAACTGATCAAGTGTCTCATGACCTTGCAAGATTAACTGGGCATTTGTCATTCCAGCCTGATCCAAACGCTCTTGCGTCTTCTCCAAAGCCTGCTCCTGAATATCAAAGGCATAGACTTGCTTGGCTAACTTGGCTAGAAAAAGGGTATCATGGCCATTGCCCATGGTCGCATCCACTACAATATCCTCTTTTGTCACAACCTCAGCCAAAAAATCATGTGCCATCTCAAGTGGTCTTTTCATTTTTAAACTCCTGTTTTACAGCCTTGCATCCTTGCACACTTCCGCGGCGTCGCATCTCATTCTCTATGCTATTCAAAACTTCCCATTTATTGAGGCTCCACATAGGACCAATCAACATATCTCTCGGTGCATCTCCTGTAATTCGATGGATGACGATATGCTTGGGAATGATTTCCAACTGGTCACAAATGACCTTGACATACTCGTCTTGACTCATCAGTTGCAAACGTCCTTCGTGGTAATCTCGCTGCATCCGTGTATTGGTCATGAGGTGAAGCAAGTGCAGTTTAATTCCTTGAATATCATTATCCGTAACACAGCGACGGACATTTTCAACCATCATCTCATGGGTTTCCCCAGGAAGACCGTTGATCAGATGGGAAACAATTTCAATCTTGGGATACTTTCTCAAGCGTTTTACTGTTTCAACATACAATTCATAAGAATGGGCACGGTTAATCAGCTCAGATGTTGCTTCAAAGGTTGTCTGCAAGCCCAATTCTACCGTCACATGCATGCGTTCCGATAACTCAGCCAAATATTCGATGGTTTCATCGGGTAAACAGTCTGGCCGTGTTCCGATATTGATCCCTACTACACCTGGCTCGTTGATAGCCTGCTCATATCGCTCCCGAATCACTTCCACCTTTTCATGGGTGTTTGTAAAGTTTTGGAAATAAACTAGATACTTTTTAACATCTGGCCACTTGCGGTGCATAAAGTCAATTTCCTTATAAAATTGCTCACGGATAGGGGCATCCGGTGCCACGATGGCATCTCCAGAACCTGAAACCGTACAAAAAGTACAACCACCGTGAGCTACAGTTCCATCCCGATTTGGACAGTCAAATCCCGCATCGATAGGAACTTTGAAAGTCTTTTCTCCAAAAAGTTTTCGATAATAATCATTCAAGGTATTATAAGATTTCATAACTTTCATTATAACAAAAAACACCTACAATCTCAAAAGCCTGACTTTCCAACAAATTCCCTTGTTTCTCATTTCCTTTAACGTTTTTTTATGATACAATATGGGTATGATTTTAATGAAAATAGCATCTATTTTATTATTGATATTAACCTTGGTGGTTTGCTTTATTGTCACCAAGCTTTTCGGACTTAGAAAAATAGGATTTAATTTCGCGGATCTAGCTTTTCCACTTTTGGTATTCGAGTACTATCTGATTACTGCTAAAGCCTTTACCCACAACTTTCTACCGCGACTTGGTGTCGCACTTTCTCTCCTAGCAATCCTCCTTGTAATCTTTTTCCTTGTCAAAAAACGAAGTTTTTATTACCCTAAATTCATCAAATTCTTCTGGAGAGCCGGTTTTCTCCTTACCTTAATCATCTATATAGCAATGATTGTCGAATTGTTCTTACTGAAACAATAATGGAATCTCTAGAAAATGCCTTCTAGGGATTCTTGCTTTCTCTCCAAAATTACACAGATAGTAAAATTATACGATTTTACACAAAGAAAAGTCCTTAGAAACTTGTATTCTAAGGACTTTTTATCTGAGACGAGAGTTTCCCTCAGGTCTTAAATAGCAAATAAGGTATCAAAAATATCTAATCCTCTTTTTTGCCTTTAGTGGCCACTAATCCTGCACTCAAACCAAGAAGAGCTAAGCCTGCTGCTACTGCTGCTTGACCTTCTGCACTTCCTGTATTTGGTAACTGCTCTTTTTGAACCTGACCAACTGCACTTGAAGTGTTTTGTTTTGTATCTGTTTTTTCTGATACTTGTGGTTTTGTAGATTCTTGAGGTACTGGTTTAGTTGTTTCACCAGCTGTACCTACTTCTACGATGCGATCCTGAGCCACGACTTTATCATAGCTTTCTTTTTCAGTTCGCTTGCCATTTTCAACTTCAATCAAATGAACACGGATACCTTTCTGTCCTTCTTGGAGAACACGGGTTTGACCTACTGGAAGCTTATCGTTCTTTTGTTCCTGAACTTTGAAATCAATGATTTCTTCTTCGATTACAAGTTCTGGTCTGTTAAGGACAAGGTTCTTCACTTCATCTTCTGGAAGGGAGGTTCCTGGTTTCGTTCCTACTTCTACGATGCGGTCTGTCGGAGCTTCTAACACTTCGCGAAGTTTTTCTTCCTTAGTGCCGTCAGGATTAATCACTGTAAAGATCCGTTCCTTACCAACTTTTCCTTCTTGTTCTACACGAGTTTCACCTAGATACAGTGTTGAATCTTTTTTCTCAACTGTCTTGTAGGCCAAATCTTTTTCAACAAATTCGAGTTTTGGAAGATCTTCTTGTACAGCAGCAACAGTCTTCTCAGAAACTGGCTTTTCTTTTGTAAACTGGATACGGTATTCCTTGACTTGTTTTCCACTTTCTGAAACAAGGCGAACAAACACTGGAAGACTATCGTCTCCGCTATCTACAACTGTTGAAGCTACTTGATTACTTTCTTCGACTGAGACTTTTGGACGTTGACCTTTATAGGTGATTTGATAGTCTTGACGATCTTCAGCGAAGTCAGGAAGTTCTTTTCCATCTACAAGAATCTTCGATTGGGTACTTTCTTGAGGCAATTCACTCGGTGCAAGGAAGGTCATCTCAATCATCGCAACGCCGCTCTTGTCTGCTTTACGCTCCATACGCCATCTCATGGCTTTGGTTTTAACAGCTTTAAATGTTACGTTGATTTCATCACCAGCTGCAATGTCCTTATCCGCACGATAAGGCACAGCTTCCCAATTTTCTGGATTATTGAATGGATGGGCTGCATCGTAGGCTTGATAGTTTGAATAGTAGGTAGGCACTTCAAAATCTGGACCAATATAACGTTCCAAAACGAGTTTAGATGGGGCATCCGTACCACTATCTGCAAAGAAATGAAGTTTGGCTTGTGCTACAGTCCGTTCTACAACCTTACCATTTTCACGGAAGATCACACCTGCTGATACTTCTGGATTAGAAGATGGTGTTGGAGACCAGTTTGTCCAACGACGACTTTCTGAATGATCTCCATCATTAATATAGTCTACACGGTCATGTGAACTTGGATCAATATCATTAGTTGCGGAAGCAAAGGCCTGGTTACTGTTTTCATCATACTCTGGGTTATTTGAAAGAGCTTCGCCTAGTTTGTCTGTCACTCGTACAGTGAACTCAGCAACAAGATCACTACCAAGGACACGGCCTCGAACGATAAATTGACCTGCTTTTGTCAGATTTTCTGCTGGAACTTCTTCCCATTCTACTGCCAAGTCTTTTGTTTCGTAACCGTCTTTACCTGTGAAGTAAACCGGAACTTTAGTTGGCAATTCAAGCGGTTGTCCTACTTGTACCAAGCGAGCTTGTTTGACAGCTGCAACTGGTTTACGAGAGAGCAAATCTTTATTGCTTGTGAAGTGCAGACGGTATTCTCCTAAGATATCACCATTTTCAGCCTTAGCGATAACACGAACTGGCTCACCTTCGCGAACGCTCGGAACAACGGTAGCAAGACCATTGTTGCTAACACTTGCTGTTACTGCAGGAACTTTGCCATCTACAGACTCAAGATAGTAGTCTGTCAAATCAGGATTGAAGTTTGCTAAGTCTTTACCGTCAACTTGGATTCTTGTTTGTCCTTGTTTGGCTGCCGCAACTTGTTTCGCAAAGATTTGTACCTCTGTGATAGATGTTCCTTTCTTGCTATCAAGTCGAACCATACGAATACGGACAGCATAGGTTTCAACTTTATCAAAGCTAAAGTGATTCATTTCTCCAGCTTTTAATTGAGCTGGTGCTTTGAGATTGATAACTGGTTTCCAGTTGGCTGGATTGTTAAATACATGGTTTTCCTCACCTACAAAGCTAGGGTTTTTAGGAGCTGTTGGAACGGTCTTACCGACATAATACTCAATCACATAAGACTTCGGTACACCAACTCCATGGTCTTCGTGGAATCCGACACTTAAATTATCAACCGAACGTTTGCTCAAGATACCTGAATCTCCGAATAGGACACCAACTGAAGCTTCTGGATTAGTACGATTCCGGTTTGTCCAACGGTTGGCTGGTCGGTCATTAAAGGAAATCAATTTATCGTTGACATTTGAAACAGGATCGCTTGGATTTGAGTCTGAAGCAAAGGCAAGTGGCAATTCTGAACCGGTCCATTGGTCAGAAATATTTGCTCCTTGCTCAGTTTGAGCAGACACACGAACATGAAGTTTGGTAGTTAATTGCGTACCTTCTAGGCGACCATTAACTGTAAAGACACCTTCCTTGGAGTATTGGTCTGATTGAATCGCATCCCAAGTAACCTTAGCTGATGAAACGTGACCATTTGAATCGTAGGTACGAACACTTTCTGGTAATTGCGGTGCTTCTGAGATTGGTGTTGTCACACTAACTTCTTCAACCGAAACGATACCTTCTACAGAGACTTTAGCACGCGCTTCAAGATTAATTCCTTCAACTTTACCTAGCACTTCAAAGGTTTGATAGTGGTCTAGTTTTTCTTTTGGAATAGCTTCCCATGTGACTTTGTGAGTTTTAGGGAAACCTTTGTCATACTCAACAGTTACTGTTGCTGGAAGACTTGGTTCTTGATGCAAGTCTGTCACTACATTTACTGGACGGATGGATTGCGCAACCTTCGTCTCAGTATTGGCTTGGATAGTGAGTTCAACTTGGCCTTTAGCCCCCTCATATTCTGCTTTGAGAGTGACTACTCCCGGTCTATGCAACTCAAGCATTCCTTTACGAACTGCGACTTCCCCTTCACCACTTGTTGAGAAGGTTACTTTATCAGCTGGTAAAACTGCTTGTGTTCCGTCTTGATAGTGAGCGAGTACAGACAATTTCACTGTTTGATCTTCTTTAAGACCGTCAGCTTTCTCTACTTGTAAGCTCAAGTGGTCAATCTTTGGTGCTTCTTCAAGGAATTGAATTGCATAGGTTTGAAGAGGGCCACCATCTTTTGGTTGAACATAGATGCTTGCACGCATGCCGTTTGCTGCGCTTGCTTGCACCACTGTAACAGCTGCATTTTCAGCACTTGCTGTGACTTTTGGTAACTTATCTCCATAAGCAAGAGTGCGGTATTGCATTGGTTTTTGACTAGTAAGACCTGTGACAGCTTCACCACCAACCGTTACAGTTGGTACTGCAGGTGCCGCAGCCTCGCCTTCTTCTACCACAAGGGTAGCGTGAATAGTCTCACCACCCAGTTGGCCAGTCATTGGAATACGTGATCCTGCAACTGACAGTTTAGCTTTATCTGCTTCCGCAATCTCCCACTTATCAACTTCGTATTCTTGTATGCTTCCATCCGTAACAGCAATAGAAACGTATTTGTCAACAGCACTCAAGTCTGTTCCTGGAGCAACACGCTTAACAGTTGGAAGCTCATTTGCAATTGCTAGAATTTCGACACGGGCCTCAACTTCGCGTCCGTCTGCCATACCTTTAACAGTCACAACTCCTGCTTGGCTCACATCAACTGAAGACCAAGTTACTGGACGTTTTTCACGACTGCCATCACTGTAGATAAAACCGACTGTCTTCGGCATTTTTGGCTCTTTCTCAATAACAGTACGTACTTTTGGTACTTCTGTCCCGAGAACAGTCTTTTCTTGACCTTCTTTCTTGCCTGTAAATACAGTGACTTGGTCCGATTTCAAGAGATCTGAATGGGCAGTAAGGGTGAATTTACCTGCTTGTTCAGTTGATTTGACAATGGCAACCCCTTTACCGTTAAAGGCTCTACGGATCCAAGAACCATCTGGTTGTGCCTTGTAGCGTTCACGGCTGGCTTGTTCCCCATTATCGACACCGACCAGTTGACCTTGTCCATTCAATTGGAAACGAACCAAATTATTAGCAGTTGGTACCACATTTCCTTCACTGTCAACGATTTCGTAGTAGATGTAGGTCAAGTCTTTTCCATCTGCTGCGATTGCATGTTCTTCCTTGACGAGGCGAACACCTGCTGGTTGGCCTGCAGTCGTGATCTTATCACGTGCAATTTCTTTTCCAGCTTCATCGCGAGCTACAGCTTCCAAAGTACCTGGTTGGTAAGCAACCTTCCATTCAAGATAGAGTTCCTTAGCATTGGCACCTTCTTGGTAAGTGCGGCCATCACTGGTTTGTTTCTTGTTGAACTTCTTAACTCCGAGAGATTGACCATTTAAGAACAATTCTACGCTTGCAGCGTTTGAGTAAGCTCGAACTGGGATTTTTCCGTCTGAATCTTCAACTTTCGATGCCAATTCTCTATTTTCCCAGTTCCAGTGAGGAAGAAGGTGAACCATTGGTTTCTTCTTGACAGAAACCCATTGGCTTTGGTAGAGATAGAAGTCATTTTTTGGAATACCAGCTGTATCTACGATACCAAAGTAAGAGCTCTTAACGGGAGTTTGGTTTTGGTTGTGCCATGGTGTAGGCTCACCGATATAGTCCGTACCTGTCCAGATAAACTGTCCAGCATAGCCAGCGTTGTCACGGTCAAACGTCCATGAAGCGGTTGCCGTTTTACCCCAACCAACACGATCATTCCCATAATCTGACTGTTCATAGTTACGATAAGCTTGGTTGCTATGTACCAATTCTTGTTCAGGACGATAATAGCTACCGCGTGTACGGGTTGCTGAAGATGTTTCTGAACCGTAAATCAACCAGTTTGGATGTTTCGCACGAAGTTTCTTGTAGTTGTCTTCTGAATAGTTGAAACCAACCGCATCCAGTTCATTAGCAATCTTCTCATGATCACCACTACCATCACCAAAGCGGAACTTATCTGCTCCCATAGTAACATAACGTGTAGTATCAACATCTTTAATCACTTTTACTAAGCGTTTAACTGTTGCAAGAGAGTGAGCCTTTCCATCTGCTTCACCGATTTCGTTTCCGATAGACCACATGAAGACAGCTGGGTTATTTTTGTCTCTTTCGACCATGGTACGAAGATCATAGTCAGACCATTTTTCACCTTTTCTAGCTTCTGGGTGAGTGGCATCTTTTTCAAAGAAACGTCCGTAGTCATATGGTTTCTTGCCACCATACCAAGTATCAAAGGCCTCTTCCTGAACCAGCAAACCAAGTTCTGCTGCGATTTGCAAGGTCTGTGGACTTGCAGGGTTATGAGTTGTACGGATGGAGTTAACTCCCATCTCCTTCATTTGTTTGAGACGGCGGTATTCTGCTTTATAATTTTCTTCTGCTCCAAGTGCTCCGTGGTCATGGTGCAAGGAAACACCATGGAATTTAATGCGTTCACCATTCAAAGAGAAACCTTCATTTGGAGTCCAATGATAGTAACGGTAACCAAACAAATCTTTCTTAGCATCAACCAATTGACCGTCACGGTAAACACGCGTAATCAATTCGTACAAGGCAGGTTTATCGTTTAAAACTGTCCAGAGTTTTGGTCTTTCAACTTCTAAAATCGCATCAAGACTTGTTGACTCATGTGCTTTCAAGGTACGGCTCGCTGTACGAACCAAGCCTGTTACAGCCTGACCACCACGTTCAACGATTTGATATTCTGCCACCAGTTCATGGTCTTTATCATCTGTATTGACGACTTTGCTGGTCACATGCGTTTCAACCTTGCCGTGTTGCTGTTGTTCTAGCTTTGGTGTTAAGATGGTTGTCCCATTCTTCTCAACATGAACCTTATCTGTCACTTGCAAGGTCACATCACGGTAGATACCGCTACCTGAATACCAACGGCTACTTGGTTGTTTGTTGACAGCATGGACAGCAATCACATTCTCACGGCCATCTTTATGGAGGTATTTAGTAATATCGTATGAGAACTGGTTATAACCATTTGGATAATGTCCTACTAACTGGCCATTGACATAGACTTGAGAGTCCATGTAGACGCCATCAAAGGTCACACGAACATTTTTCTTGAGATCTTTTTCATCAAGTTTAAAGGTCTTGCGATACCAAGCTTCACCACCATTGAGCTGTCCACCTTCATTTTGGGCAGGGGACTGATGGTCAAAATCGTTAAAGATACTCCAGTCGTGTGGGAGATCCAATTTTTGCCATGTTGATACATCGGCATCTGATTTCACAGCTTCTTTAGGATTCGCATTGAGTTTAAAGTGCCAATTTTGATTAAAATTCACTTTTCTATCTTCAATCATTTGATTCACTTCTTCATTTGTCGCAGCTTTCAAATCTTCCTTGACAGGCTTTTCTTGACTTGAAGCTTGAGATTCTACCTTTGGTGCTGTTTCTTCAGGTTTTAGTGACGCTTTCTCCTCTTTTGGAGCTACAGGTTCATCTTCTTTCTTCTCTGGCTTGCTTGCTTCAATTGGAGCAGCTTGACTTTGGTCGACACTTGCAGTATCCTTGTGCTCTGCTACAGCTTGATTTTCTTTTTCCTCCACTGCCGGACTTTCCTCTTTTGCTTGTTCTACAGTGTGGGCGATAGGAGTTTCATCAGCGAAAACTGGTGATTCTCCAATGACACTTCCTCCAAATAGAACCGCACAGGTTCCAATCATGACAGAGCAAGCGCCTACGGCAAACTTACGAATGCTGTAGACTCTTTTACGATTCCAATGGCCTTTTTCCATAAAATCCTCCTTTAGTAACCGCTTCTATTTTCTTGTAAGCGTATTACTTTTTCATAGCCTTTTACCCTTATTTTATAAAATAATATAGGAAATTTCAATACCCTAAACACAAAAAATCATATTTTTGATTGTTTTTTCTAAAATTTGTAGAAGATTCGAAAAAAATGAATGTAGATTTAGAACAAAAACAAACATTTTTTAACACTCAGTTAAATATTATAAAAGAGGCTGGAACAAAAAGATTTTGATTTTAGGAATTCTTTATTATAAATTTTAAAAATCGATAGATTGGACAAAAAAAGCGAACAAAACAGAATTCCGAATGTCAGATAACTCATTTTGTTCGTTTTTTTACATTTAAGGTTAGATTTTTGTCCCAGCCTCTCTTTTACTTATAATTAAAGATTCCCCCTGCCAACTTATCAGCTAGCTTGGGAAAGAGAGTATAAAACTTATGGGCTAGGTTCAACAAAACTGGGAGATTGAGTTCCCGTTTGTTTTTTCCTATACACTTAATAATCTTTTTAGCCACTGCATCTGGTTCTAAGAGAAAGCGGTCAACAGACTTGAGGTAGCTGCCATCTGGGTCAGCCTGATCAAAAAAGGCGGTACGAATCGGTCCTGGATTAACCGTCGTTACATAGACAACATAGGGCATGAGTTCGAGGCGCAGAGCGTTAGAAAATCCGATAGCCGCAAACTTGGTTGCTGAGTAAAGACTAGACTTGCTAGTCGCTATCAAACCAGCCATGCTAACGATATTGATGATATGGCCTTTTCGACTTTCCTTCATACGAACTCCAAGACGACGAGACAGAGTCATCAGAGCAAAGGTATTGACCTCAAACATCTGGTGAATATCTTGATCAGAAATCTGGTCGAAATCTTCAAAAATTCCATAGCCAGCGTTGTTAATCAAGACATCAATCTTGCCATAACGGAGATAGAGGTCAGCTACCAGAGCTTCTAGGGCTGAGTCATCAGTAATGTCAATTTCAATCCATTCCATATTAGGATGATTTCCGTAGAGTTGTGCCAGTTTTTCCTTGTTTCTACCTAGCAAGATCAATTGGTCATTTGGCAAGAGTTTGACCATTTCTTGGGCTAAGCCACCGCTAGCTCCGGTAATGAGAATAGTACGCATACTTATCCTTTCTCAATCTTCTAGATTTCCACTTCTTCCAAGTCTTTAACCACATGGACATTATCAAAAATACTAGCAGCATCTTTCTTAAGCTGACTAATATCCTTTGATAGGAAGCGGGCACTGATATGGTTGAGCAAGAGGCGTTTGACTCCTGCTTCTGCCGCTACTTGTGCAGCTTGCATATTAGTTGAGTGACCGTGATTGCGGGCAATTTTCTCATCGCCCTTGCCATATGTGGACTCATGGACTAGGACATCGGCGTTAACAGCCAGACGCACACTAGCATTGGTTTTGCGGGTGTCACCCAGAATGGTGATAATCTTACCTGGACGGGGAGCTGAGATATAGTCTGCTGCCTTGATTTCAGTCCCATCTTCTAGAACAACATCCTGACCGTTCTTGATTTTTCCAAAAAGCGGGCCGAACGGAACACCAGCAGCCTTAAGTTTTTCAGCATCCAAGGTCCCTTCAAGATCCTTTTGCATGACACGATACCCAACACAGAAAATAGTATGATCCAGCTCCTCTGCATACACAGTGAATTTATCGGTCTCAAGGATTTTCCCTAGAGAATCTTGGTCAAACTCATGAAAATGAATGCGGTAAGGCAGACGAGAACCTGACACACGAAGACTGGTTAAGACAAATGACTTGATCCCTTGGGGGCCATAAATTTCCAAATCTGTTTGCTCTTCATTAGCCTGAAAAGCACGGCTAGAAAGAAATCCTGGCAAGCCAAAGATATGGTCTCCATGCAAGTGAGTGATAAAGACTTTTCTGACCTTACGTGGTCGAATCGTGGTTTCCAGAATGCGATTTTGCGTTCCTTCTCCACAGTCAAAGAGCCAAACTTCGTTAATCTCGTCCAAGAGTTTCAGGGCGAGACTTGAGACGTTGCGGGCTTTAGAGGGCTGACCAGCCCCCGTTCCTAAAAATTGAATATCCATTCGATACTTTCTAATTAATCAATATATAACATGGCTGTGCGGTTTTCCGATCGGAAATAATGCTTGCCAGAAAAAGCTCTAGCTTCTTGCAGCAAATCCTCTTGGCTGTAGCCTTTGAGACGCTTGCGACCATCTGCTAAACTTTCCAAATCAGTCAAAGCTGTGAGACTTTTTACGCTAACAACTTCCTCGTCCCCGACAGACTTCAAGTAAATCTTTCCAGACTCCTCAAAGACGAGCTGATGGGGGAAAATTTGCGCAATCTCAAAAAGCAAGTCATCCGAGATTACCTCTTCATTTTCAGAGAAGATTCGCCCCAGACCATCACTCTCATAGCAAAATCCAAAAGATTTGCCAGATAAATTAAGACGAATAAAAGGCTTATTTTCAAAGGTGAAACTTGGCTCAGCATTGTAGAGGTTCAGTTCCTGACTGAGTTCTGAAAAATAATCCGTCGCAGCTTCAGGACTCTTTTTCTGGTAGAGTTCAGCAAAGTAGGCATTGACTACACTCGGAGGAGGTGTGATGAGAGCTAACTGCTCCTGCTCTGCTTTGCCAGCTAGAAGCTGATCCAGATAGATCTTATCCAGACTTGTATAGCCTCCATACTTTAGAGCCAAAGTTTTAATATCAGTCATAAAATTCCTCTAACCTCCATTTATTTTTCTCAGAAATGTAGCCTGTAATGACTTCACCGTCATCTTGATAGTCGCGCTCTTCCAGAATCGCTACACTTTCCAAATCATGAATCTTGTAGGATTTCGAAAAAGGCACGCGCAGAGTAAAGGCTTCAAAAATTTCCTTAATCTTATCTAGCAATAATGCTTGCAAATTCTCACGACTATCCTCGGACTTGGCAGAAATGAGGGCATACGGTGTTTGGGTAGGCGTGAAATCCTCCACCAAATCCGCTTTATTGTAAAGGGTCAGGCGGGGAATATCCTCCATGTCCAAGTCTTTCATGATGGACAGGACTGTTTTTTCATGTTCCTCGTGATAAGGATTGCTGGCATCGATGACATGAACTAGAAGGTCAACATGCTTGCTTTCTTCCAAAGTCGACTTGAAACTGGACACCAATTCAGTCGGCAAATCTTGGATAAAGCCAACCGTATCAGTTAAAGTCACTTGGAGATTACCTCCCAGATGGATACTCTTTGTCGTCGCGTCCAGAGTCGCAAAGAGTTCGTCCGCTTCATACTGGGTCTTACTGGTCAAGGTGTTCATGATGGTTGACTTCCCAGCATTGGTATAACCAATCAAACCAATTTTAAAGGTACTTGACTCCAAGCGTTTTTCTCTGACTGTCGCTCGATTCTTCTCAACTACCTTAAGCTGACGCTCAATATCTGTGATTTGATTGCGAACACTACGTCGGTTCAGTTCCAACTGACTCTCACCTGGACCACGGGAACCAATTCCCCCTGCCTGACGGCTGAGCATAATTCCCTGACCAACCAAGCGAGGTAAGAGGTACTTAAGCTGGGCCAAATGCACTTGAAGTTTTCCTTCATGGCTTCGAGCCCGCATAGCAAAGATATCCAGAATCAACTGCATACGGTCAATAGCTTTAACACCCAGAACTTCCTCTAGATTGACATTTTGCCGTGGTGTCAGACGGTTATTGACAATGACAGTGGTAATTTCTTCTGCATCTACCATTTGAGCGATTTCTTCCAACTTACCAGATCCGACGAAGGTCTTGGAGTCATACTTTTCCCGTTTTTGTCTGTAGCTATCGACTACGACTGCCCCAGCTGTCTTAGCCAGACTGGCCAACTCTTCCATGGAGAGGTCAAAATTGTCCATGTCCTGCAATTCCACACCTATGAGCAGGACTTGCTCCTCTTTTTTCTCCGTTTCAATCATTTAAAAACTCCTCTATCTGGCTTAAAATGCGGTCCTGCACGCCAGGCTCTCCTATCTGATAAAAGGTGACCTGCATGCGATTACGGAACCAGGTCAGCTGACGCTTGGCAAAACGACGCGTCGCCCGCTTGAGACTCTCGCTAGCTTCCTCTAAAGTCTGCTCCCCACGGAAATATGGAAATAGTTCCTTGTAGCCAATTCCTTTAGCAGCCTGCGCATCAGGGTAATGGTCAAAAAGCCACTTGGTCTCATCCAAAAGCCCAGCCTCAAACATCAGATCCACTCGGTGGTTGATACGTTCATAAAGCTGACTACGCTCATCATCTAAGCAGATAATCAGAGGTTCATACAAAGTCTCTTGATTTTCCAAATCCTGATTAAAATGGGCGATTTCTAAGGCACGCATAGCACGACGACGGTTAAACTGGGGAATTTCAAGACCTGCTTGCTCCACAAGATGAGCTAATTCCTCATCTGAATAAGGCTCTAAACTAGCTCGATAGGCTAATATCTCCTCATGAGGTGTCCCTCCACCTAGATGGTAGCCTTCCAGCAAGCTCTGGACATAAAGCCCGGTTCCACCAGCAATAATCGCTAGCTTGCCACGGTTTTGAATATCCTCAATAGCTTTCTTAGCTTCTGAAACAAAATCAAAAGCCGAGTAAGACTCGGTCACCTCTCTGACATCAATCAAATGATGAGGAACAGCAGCTTGCTCCTCTGGGCTAGCCTTGGCCGTCCCAATATCCAACCCTCTGTATACTTGCTGACTGTCACCACTGACCACCTCTCCACCAAAGCGCTTGGCCACTTCAATAGCAAGGGCTGTCTTCCCAACAGCAGTCGGTCCAACAATCACAATTATTTTTGTTTTCATCTTTTTTCCTTGAAAAATTTCCATTTTTTCGTTACTATTATTATATCACAAAAAGGTCAGTCAGAAAAATGCTACCTCTTGAGGAGCCTGGCTGTTCGGGAAGATAAAGGAGGAAGACTCATGGCTAAAGGATTCGCTAAAGGTCTTGTAACAGGTGTCGCAGGAACTGTCGCTGCCGTTGCAGGTGCGGTGTACGCAATTAAAAAGAAAGTGATTGAGCCAGAAGAGCAAAAAGCAGCTTTCATCGAAGAAAACCGCAAAAAAGCAGCTCGCCGTCGCGTATCACATTAATGCACAAAAGAAGTTGAGATTTCTCAACTTCTTTTTATTTTTTAAATAGCCAAATCAAACTTCAGCTGCGGCTTAACTGGATCGTAGTCGACCAACTCAAAGTCTTCCGCTTTGATATCAAAGAAATTAGTCCCATCAGGAACATTTAAAACCAAGCGTGGTTGGCAGTCTGACGGCTCACGACGGAGCAATTCCTCTGCTTGTTCAAACTGATTATCATAGATATGAAGGTTGTTGATAAAGTAGAAGAACTTCCCAACCTTCCAGCCGAAATGCTTGGCAATCATCATCTGCAAAGCTACGTACTGCATCGCGTTAATGTGGTGGGCCACCAACATATCATTAGAACGCTGAGTCAAGGTCGCATCTAGATAGATTTCCCCATCAACGCGACGGACATCAAACATGGTCTGAAAGGCGCATGGAAGGAGGCCGTCTGTCTCCTCAAATGCTTGGTAATCCCAGAGTGAGATGATATTGCGACGGTTCCAGGGATTGGCTTCCAACTGCTTGAGAATCTTATTAATGATATCGTGTTTCTTAACGACCGCACCGTAGCGTTCACCAATGGTTCCCGTATCTCCCACTTCCCAGTCATTCCAGTAGTGAACATTGTACTTGTTATTCAGCACTTCTAGGCTATTCGACTGATCCTGGTAGATCCAAAGTACTTCCTTGATAGCTGATTTGATTGCAATGGGACGCAAGGTTGTGATGGGAAATTCCCCCTTAGATAAATCATACTCGGCAAAGGCACCCGTTATGTACTTGGAATTGGCAATGGTCCCGTCCTTGTACTTAGGACGTGCTTGTTCAGAAAAGACACCATCTTTGAGGATTCGTTCAATATTCTCTTTAAAAATCGTATCTGCTTTTGTCATTTACTCTCACCTCATTTATTGTCCTAACTAGTATAGCATAAAAAAAGAAAGGAGGAAAATCACTGGCTTTAAAGTAGTGTTTTTCTCCCTTTATGATCTTATTGCAATACAAGTGATGCTGCTCCGATAACTCCAGCGTCATTTCCTAGAGTTGCAAGAGCCAATTTAGTGGATGTGCGTACTTGTGGGAAGGTGTTTTCGTCATAAACCTTTTGAACGCCTTGAAGAAGGAATTCTCCCGCTGCTGACACCCCACCACCGATAACGATTGTTGATGGGTTGAGGATTGAACCGATGTTAGCACAAGCGATTCCCAAGTAACGTGAGAAGTTACGGTAAACGATCAAAGCAAGATCGTCCCCTTCTTTTGCAAGGTCAAAGACAGTTTTGGCTGTTACTTCTTCACCGTCGTCGATCAAGCGTTTCAAGGCCGCATCGCCTTCGTATTCATCTGCATATCGACGAGTCAAGTTGACAATCCCTGTTGCAGAAGCAACTGTCTCAAGACAGCCTTTTTTACCACAGGTACATGCGATTGGTTGGTCAAAGTCAACAGTGATGTGGCCAAGCTCTCCTGCTGCACCAGCAACACCGTGGAGCAATTTGCCTTCTGCCACGATACCGCCACCAACACCTGTACCAAGTGTCATAAAGACAACGTCTGGTTGGTTTTCACCAGCCCCCATCCAGCGCTCACCAAGAGCAGCTACGTTGGCATCATTATCAATGAAGAATGGAATCCCCAAGGCTTTTTCAATCTTTTCTTTAATTGGTTGAAGGGTTTTCCAGTTGAGGTTGTAGGCACCGATAACAGTCCCTTTTTCACGGTCAACCACACCAGGTGATCCCATTCCAATACCTCGGAAATCTGTAGCTGACAATCCAAGCAAGTCCAAACGATGTTGAATAGACTCAATCATATCATCTACAATATGGCTTCCTTCATCCAAAATATTAGTCTTGATAGACCATTTTTCTTGGATTTCTCCCTCTTGAGTTAAAATCGCAAACTTGATAGATGTACCACCAAGGTCAATCCCAATAATCTTTTGACTCATCGTCTTCTCCTTTTTAATTGAAAATGCTTACAGATATAGTATAACAAAATCGTCTGTTTTGTGCAAAGGTTTGCGTTATTTCCCTAGAATTTGTTTGCTTTATGGTTTCCACGAACCAGAAGCATCCACATAGTAGCGACCACCATCAACTCGCTCATTCTTTGCCATTTTACCATCTGATTTCAAATAGTAATTTCCTTGCCAAGTATTACGAGCGTATGAACCATCTGATTTCAAGTAGTACCATGCTTGATAACTGGTATCATAAACCCATTCACTTGATGCCATCTTACCATTTGATTTAAGGTAGTAGCTTCCCTGCCAAGTATTTCTCGCATAAGAACCGTCGGATTTTAGATAGTACCAAGATTGATAGCTAGCATCATAAATCCACTCGCTGGCTGCCATCTTGCCATCTGACTTAAGGTAATAGCTACCTTGCCAAGCATTCCTAACTGCATGCCCATTTTCAGCAAAATAATACCAATATCCATCCTGCTTAACCCATCCACTAGAAGAAACTCTATTCTGTGGATTAGACTGGCGTGGTTTAAAAACACCTCGAGGAGCTTTTGAGCGTTCACAGGCAACTCCATCACCATCACGATCTAGTTTAGAAGAGTAACCTGGTTCTCCTCTATGAATATCAGAGTAACCATTTTCCCATGCTTCTCTACAACTAGAAAAATGAATATTTTCCTCTGCAGTAACTGGTTCGGTAAATAGTCCCCAAACTAGAAGGGCAACAAAAGCCACTTTTAGCAAAACTTTTTTTTCATTATTCTCTCCTTTTTTGATACCGTTTTCGCTTTTATTTTACCAGACTTATTCCAGCAATTCAAGAAAACTTCTAGTCTTTTCTGCAAACTCCTTCGGTTTGTCAGTATTCAGTGTGTGAGGACCGTCAGGAATAATCTGCAACTTAGAATCTGACATCAATTGATGAAGGCCTCTCATAGAACTGAGATTAGGCTTGTCTTGGCTACCACAAATTAGCAAGGTTGGATAGTAACAATTCTGTGCTACTTGGGTTAAATCAAGTGTTTTCAATTCCTCAGAAACACCAACCATGAGCGCTTTGTCTGCTCCCTGATTTTCAAAAAAACTTTTTGGAAGTAGTTTAAAAATTATCAACTGGATTTTAAACAAGATATTACCTGCTAGTTTCACTGGACAGCCTGACAAGACCAAACCTTGAAGATTTGGCAAATCGTAACTTGAAAGCTCTAGTGCAAGAGTAGCACCGAGGGATAAACCGATTAAAACAAAAGGTTTCTTCTCCTCTGATAGGTATTTAGCTATCCGTTTTTTGGCTTCCTTATAAGACCCAACCCCCGTAGGAAACAATTCAAGGGCCTCAGAAGGATGATTGGCAAGTAGATCCTGAACTTCCTTCCAGCTTGTGGCCGTCTGACCTAAGCCATGTAAAAATATCAATTTCATTTATTTCTCCTTCAATAACAACTCATACAAGCCTCTGACTGCATTACAGCCATAGACAGCTTCTGCTTGGTTCAAGTCTGCCAAAGTCAGAATTTTCTCTTCTACCTGTCCTTTTCCTAGCAAATGCTGGCGGTAAATCCCTGGCAAAATTCCTAGACTGGTAGGCGGTGTGTAGAGTTTACCATTAATTTTTAAGACCAGATTTCCAATAGAGGTTTCAAGCAATTCTCCTGCTGCATTATGGTAAATGATTTCCTGTTCCCCTAGACTTAAATGTGGTCTATGAGTTGTTTTAAAGTAGGTAAATACTTGATTCAAATCTGCTTCTTGCAGACAGAGTTTAGCCTGACAGAACTCTGGACTAAGGGGTGTTAATACTTGACGCCTGAGTTCTATCTCTCCAGATTTGCTGAGACTAATTCGCAAGCGGTAGTCTTGGTGGGAATCACAAGCTTGACACTCTTCCTCTATCTTTTGTCTCAGGTTTTCTGGATCAAAAGGATAGGCAAAATATCGACTCGCCTTTGTCAGTCTTTCCAGATGTTGATCTTCAAACAGCAATTGTTTTTGGCTGATTTTCCCAGTTGTAATCAATTGGAAACGAGCTTGTTTACGATAGAGTACAGCCGCCTTTTGATGAACCTCTCGGTATTCAGATTCCCAAGTACTATCCCATGTAATCCCTCCGCCAACTCCATAGATGGCTTTTTCTTGGTACAGTTGAATAGTCCGAATGGCGACATTGAAAATTCGTCGCCCATTTGGAAGTAAGAGACCAATCGTTCCGCAGTAGACTCCACGCGGTTGAGGCTCCAAGTTCTTGATGATTTCCATGGTCGCAATTTTGGGTGCACCCGTTATGGAACCACATGGAAAGAGCGAACGGAAGATTTCAACTAGGTCCACATCCGGTCGCAACTGACTCTTGATGGTTGAAGTCATCTGCCAAACAGTTGAATACTGTTCCGCTTGGCAAAGACGCTCCACGTGCTCACTCCCCACCTCAGAAATACGGTTCATATCGTTGCGCAAGAGGTCTACAATCATCATATTTTCAGAGCGATTTTTAGGATCCTGTTCTAGCCAGCTAGCTTGGGCAAGATCTTCTTGGTCAGTCACTCCACGCTGGGTTGTTCCTTTCATTGGGCGAGTCGTTAATTCTCGGTCATTTTGCTCAAAAAAGAGCTCTGGGCTCATGGAAATCACTGCCATCTCATCATGTTCAACATAGGCATTGTAGCCCGCCTCCTGTTCTACCACCATGCGATTGTAGATGGCAAAAGGATTGGCACTCAAGTCTTGCTTGAGTTGGACAGTGTAATTTACCTGATAAGTGTCCCCCTGACGCAAATGATGGTGAATCTGGGAAATAGCTTTTTCATAGTCTGCTGCAAACGTTACTTCCTGCCACTTTGAAGGCAGATCTACTTCCTCATAAGTCAGAGGAATAGGGGATGTTTCCACCCTATCATGAACGGTAAAGTAAAGCAAATATTCGCCCAGTAGAGGAAGCTTGTGAACTGCTAGTTTTTCCTCAAAAGCAGGAGCGGCCTCGTAACTGACGTAGCCCACCACATAATAGCCTTGCTCTTGGTAGCTTTCCACTTGTGCCAGCAAGTCTATCACTTCTGCCAAATCTCTCGTTTTCAACTCTTTTATAGGCTGGGTAAAAGTGTATCTCTCCCCCAAAGCTCTAAAATCAATCACTGTTTTTCTATGCATACCTTAAGTATAGCACAAAAAAGCCGACCTAGAACAGCTAAATCCAGCTTTGTTTACTGATTTCTATAACGGAAAATCTTCTCTAAGTTGCTTTTTTCTACTTTTGGCAATTATCCATCAGATAGCACCCCTTCTTCTTGTAAAAACTGATCTTATTTGGAGCACTTTACACAAAAATTCAACAAAAAAGAACAGAGGAAGTCATGGTATCTATACCGTTGTTTCCTCTGTCTTTTGCTTTTCAGAAATTAAAAACCGAATTGTTTTTCTTTTACTACAGAATGATTTTACGACTTTCTGATAGAATCTTGTGGATACTGCGCACGCGCACCTCCAATGAGTTTTGGACGACTTGCAAGAGCCGTTACATGGGCATGCCCAATTTCACGCAGTACGGGGCGAATTGGTACCTGAACATGCTTAACATGCATGCCAATTGCAGTATCTCCGATATCCAATCCAGCATGAGCTTTGATAAATTCAACCTCAACTGGATCCTGCATAAACTTAAAGGCTGCCAACTGACCCGAACCTCCTGCATGAAGTGTAGGAAGGACACTGACGATTTCCAGACCAAATTGCTCTGCCACCTGACGTTCAACAACGAGGGCACGATTGACATGTTCACAACCTTGAACAGCTAGATGAATTCCTTTTCCCTCTAGGATATCTAGAATGGTTTTCACAATGATTTCCCCAATTTCTTGACTGGATTCCTTGCCAATCTGACCACCTATCACCTCACTAGAAGAAAGGCCCAAAACAAAGATAGCTCCTTGCTTCAAATTAGCCTTTTCTATTACATCTTCTACAATCTGGCTTGTTGCTCTTTGAATGTCTTTTTCCTTCATACTTGATACCTCTTTTGTCACTATCTATCATATCTTTTTTTACTGATTTTATCAAGGCCAACTAATCAATCGAAATTTTAAAAGCAAAACTCCCAGAATAGACTGGGAGCTAACTTGTTTCTATTTTATTGATGTATATTTCAATCGCCGTCCCTTTTTCGGGTGCAGAATTGATCTTCATCTGGTAATTGTCTCCAAAATGAAGTTTGAGTCGTTGGTCGACATTTTGTAGACCAACTCCCCCACGTTTGAGCTGACTTTGACTACTATCGCCAGCAGCTTGGAAACCAACACCATCATCCTCAATGCGGATGACAAGCCCTGTATCCTTTTTCTGAACAGAGACTTTAATATGGCCCTGACCTTCCTTCTCCTTAATGCCATGGTAAAGAGCATTTTCTACAAGAGGTTGCAACACCAACTTGGGCAAGACTAGGTTACCAAAGTCAGGATCTTCATCAATCTCATACTCCAGCTTATCACCATAGCGTTGTTTCTGGATAAAGAGATACTGGCGAACATGATTGATTTCATCAGACAGGCAAATCAAATCCTTACCCTGATTGAGCGCCAGGCGGAAATAGGTTGCCAAAGACTTGGTCACCTGAACCACTCGCTGACTATCCTGAAATTCAGCCATCCAGATGATAGTATCCAAAGTATTGTAGAGGAAATGGGGGTTAATCTGGCTTGACAAGGCTTGAAGTTCATACTGCCGGGTCGCTTCTTCCTGCCTGCGCACATCTGCCATCAGCTGATCAATCTGATCCAGCATGGCATTGAACTGGCGAATCACTTCTCTAAGTTCATAGGCACCAGCTTCCTTAGCACGAAAATTTTGTGTACCAGAAGCAATTTCCAGCATGGTTTCTCTCAGATCCTTCAAAGGGGCAATCCAGCGTTTGAGACTGAACCACACTAAGCAGAGACAGGCAAGAAGAGATGTGACACTGGCCCCAAGCAAGGTCCACATGAGTTGACTCCGAACCTGGTCTAACTTCTCCAACGAAGACACGCCTATCACCGTCCAATCAGTCCCTGCAATCTGTTCCTGACTGACGTAGGATTGGTGATCCAGCGTATAGCCCTGCCCCGTCTCGATGTAGGGTTTCATGGCCTCCATTTCACTCGCTGAGCTATAGACAGTACGTTTAGGATGGTAGACAAATTCATGGTTTTCATTGATGATAAAGGCAAAGCCCTGCTGGCCCAACTGGAGTTGGTTGAGATAGGCTTCCAGAGTTTCGTAGGAAATATCCAAACGAAGTACGCCAAGATTGGATCCCTTTGTATCGACAAGTTCCTGAGTGACAGAAATAACCCACTGACTATCTGATTTACGAGCTGGGGTTAAAACTGGCTTAGCTCCTTGATGAATGGCCTTTTGGTACCAATCCTCAGCCATCATATCTGAGGAGGTTTTCATCTGCACACTGTCATCAGTAGAAATGACCTGACCGGATTTGGTGACCAGTACCACCGTTTTCAGGTCCTTGTCTGCCTTTAAGATAGTCAAAAACAGATCTCGGATTCCCTTGACTTGGTCTTGGTTAGGATTCGCAGCATAGGCTAAGACATCCTTCTGCTGGGTCAAACTGGTAGAGGTGGTTTCTAATTTTTTGATATAAGACTGAATAAAGTGGCTAGTTTGGCTAATGGTCGTTTGACTATTGCCCTCAATAGTGGCCTCAATAGCTGATGAACTAGATTGATAGTAGAAAGTCCCAACCAGAGCTAGGAGAATGAGAAAGACCAGGAAGATGGAAATAACCATTCTGACTAGGAGAGAAGAACGCTTCATCGGCCTTCCCCTTTCTTAAACTGACGAGGTGTCACACCTGCAATCTGTTTAAAACGTTGAGTAAAATAGTTCATATCTTCAAAACCAACCTTCTCGGCGATCTCGTAAATCTTTAAATCTGTAGTCAGAAGCAAAAGCTTGGCTTGTTTGACACGTTCTCTCACCAGGTAATCCTGAAAAGGTAGGCCCAACTCTTTCTTAATCAAGGAGCTCAAATAAGTCGGACTAAAACCCAATTCACTGGCCAAAGACTTCAAACTAAACTGACTGTCAGCTAGATGCGACTGGATTTTCTGAGCAATATTTCCCTCAAACTTATCGGTTAATAAATCTTGTAACTGCTCTTCTTTTTCTTCCTTGTCTAGTTTTTGCTTGATTTTCCCCAACATTTCCTCAATATCCTGACGAGAAAAGGGTTTGAGCAGGTAATCATCTACACCGAGTTTGACAGCAGACAAGGCATAATCAAAATCATCGTAACCCGTCAAAAATACCAGATGCACCTGGGGATAGGTTTCTCGGACCAGCCTGGCCAACTGGATGCCATTTAGCTGAGGCATATTGATATCGGTTAAAATGATATCCGGCACCTGTTGTTGAATCAAGTCCCAAGCCTGTCTTCCATTTTCAGCCTGACCGATGATTTCCATATCGTAGGCCGCTACATTAACCAGCTTGGTCAATCCTTGTCTTACCAGATACTCATCTTCTACGATTAAGATTGTGTAGGTCATGCTCTGCTCCTTTACCACTCACTAGTATCAGTATAGCAAAATTCTCCTCTAACTGCTTAGGAAAGACTTCTTAATCGACATAATCTAGTAAATAGGCATAACCTTTTTCTGACATTTGGTCTTTAGGAATAAAGCGGATAGAAAGGCTATTGATACAGTAGCGTAAGCCACCCTTGTCCTGAGGCCCATCTGTAAAGACGTGGCCAAGGTGAGAATCTCCAACTCGGCTCCGCACTTCCATGCGTGTCATATTGTAAGACTTATCTTCCTTGTAGGTAGCAACATCTGGGCTGATTGGTTGGGTGAAACTAGGCCAGCCACAACCAGACTCAAACTTGTCCTTTGATGAAAAGAGGGGTTCACCAGTTGCGACATCCACATAGATACCGGATTCAAATTTATCCCAGTAGCGGTTTGAAAAAGCTCGTTCTGTTTGATTTTTCTGGGTAACTGCATACTCCTCAGGTGACAAGGTCTTTTTCAATTCCTCATCACTTGGTTTAGGATATTTGCTGGCATCAATGACAGGGTAGGCCGCCTGATTGACATTGATATGACAGTAGCCATTTGGATTTTTCTTGAGGTAGTCTTGGTGATAATCCTCCGCCACCACAAAATTCTTCAAGTTTTCCTTTTCAACTGCCAGAGGTTGGTCGTATTTCTTAGCTACCTCATCAAAGACTTGGTTGATTACTTCCAAATCCTTGTCATCTGTGTAATAGACACCAGTACGGTACTGGGTCCCCACATCATTTCCCTGTTTATTTTTGCTGGTTGGATTAATGATGCGGAAGTAATGAAGCAGGATTTCTTTGAGAGAAATTTGATTAGCATCATAGGTAACATGAACAGTCTCTGCATGTCCTGTTTGGTTAATCAATTCGTACTTGGTTGTTTCCCCTCTACCATTTGCATAGCCTGAAACGGCATCTGTCACTCCAGGCACGCGTGAGAAGTATTCCTCCACTCCCCAGAAACAACCTCCAGCTAGATAAATTTCGTGCAAGTCTGCGTCTTTGCTCACTTCTGTTTTTTTCACTGTTTTTCCTCCTTGGCTAACTGATGCTTTCTCAATTTGCGAGCTATCTGTCTGCCCCGCATTTCGCATTAATAGAAAATAGAAACCGGTTAGGACTAGAAGAATGACCCCTGCCAAGACAAAAAGTTTTACTTTATCATTCATAGCCTTTCTCTACCCCATTTCTTTCAATTCTTTTAAAATCATATCCTTATCCATAAAACCTGGTTGCGTTTTGACCAGCTTGCCTTCCTTGTCTATAAAGGCTTGAGTCGGGTAAGAACGAACACCATAACTTTCCAAAAGTTTACCTGACGGATCAATTAAAACCGGAAAATTTTTATAATCTAAACCCTTGTACCAGTTCTTAAAGTCCGCTTCCGCTTGCTCCCCCTTGTGTCCAGGAGACACCACTGTCAAGACCACATAGTCATCACCAGCTTCTTTAGCAATTTCATCCGTATCTGGAAGGCTGGCTAGACAGATGGAACACCAAGAAGCCCAGAATTTGAGATAAACTTTCTTGCCCTTGTAATCAGACAAACGATAGGTCTTGCCATCTACACCTGTCAGTTCAAAATCAGCGACTTCCTGACCTTTAGTCGCAGTTTGCGCACCGACTTGTTCTGTTTTGGTTTGCTCCTTCATAGTTGATTCGTCTGACATGTTTTTAGCCGAACAGGCTGCCAAGCAACAGACTGAGCCTACTCCAAGGAGACATGTTTGCCATTTTTTCATTTCTTCTTCCTCTCTATTCAAATAATGTAGTCAAAATGGAAGCATTTCCCAAAAGCACCAAGATTCCCATCACGATAATGAGGAAACCACCCACTTTTTTGAGGATTCCGAGGTAAGGATGCAGTTTTCGGAAATGTTTCAAAACATAGCTGGAGGCGAGAGCTAGAACTAAAAATGGTAGCGCCAAACCCAGCGTGTAAACCAACATGAGACCAGCTCCCTGCCAAGCACCTGAACCACCTGAAGCCGCTAAGGCCAAAACAGACCCCAGAACTGGCCCTACACACGGCGTCCAAGCAAAACTAAAGGTTAACCCCAGTAAAAATGCTTGACTATAGCCGTTACCCTTTTGACCCTGTTTCTTTAATTGTAGCCTTCTTTCCTTGTAAAGCCCCTGCAAATGTAAGACTTCCATCTGGTGCAAGCCCAAGAGAATGATAATCGCACCCGTCACATACTGAAGCCAAGAAGCATACAGCAAATTGCCTAAAAAACCAGCTCCATAGCCCAGTAAGATAAAAACAAAGGAAATCCCCGCTATAAAGGCCATAGTTCGCAATAAACTAACAAGTGAGATTGAAAATTTTCCGCTGCTAGCCTGAACACCATCTTTGTCATCAAGTAAAACCCCTGCATAGACTGGCAACAAGGGTAAAATACAAGGAGAAAAGAAGGAAAGAATTCCAGCAAGAAAAACGCTGATAAAAAAGATTGCATTGTCCATTGCCTTCCTCCATTCTTTGATTTGATAGGTCTATTATATCCCCAAAACTCCAGAAAAAACAGGGACAATGATAGGGAAAAATAGGAATTTAATCAGTTTATTCAGAAATCTGGCACAAAAAAAAGCCAGACAAGGTCTGACTTTGATAGAAACAGAAAAGAAATCACCTGTCTTCCCTACTTATCTGGTAATAAATAAGGTCCGCAACGTAGTCTTTTCTCTCCACACCATTGACGATAGTTTTTAGATAGGACATTCCAGCCTTCTCCATCACACGGCCTGAAGCTGGGTTAAGACTGGCATAACGAGCTCTGACCTTTTGAAAGCCTGCTTGAGTAAAACAAAAGTCTAACACAGCTTTCAAAGCTTCCGTCATCATACCACGACCCCAATAATCTTTTCCTAAAACATACCCAATTTCACAGCTAGAGTCAATCTCATCCATTTCAACGATGCTGATATCTCCAATCACTTGCTCAGGGTTTTCTTTGAGACAAATGGCCCATTTGTAATAGTTGGGATTAGCATAGGAGGCAACCCAATTTCGAATCGAGTTCCGAGTAACCTCGACATCAGGATGGGGATCCCAAGTGACATAGGTCAGATTCTCAGGAGATGAAGCCCAATTTTGAAACATGGCTTCCGCATCACTCTCCACAAATCTTCTCAAGATCAAACGTTCTGTCTGTAATATTTGCGTACCGATTGCTTTCATAATGTTACCTCGCTTCTAAGCTTAAGGCTCAAGCTAAAAAGGTTCAACAGAACCTTCCTCGCTTTCTCATTTCTAGGCTCAGGGTAAAAAGGTCCACTGGACTAACTCTCACTTTTTTATTTCAAGGTGAGAGGCTAAAAACCTCCACTGGAGGTTCCTCGTTTTCCCGTTTCTAGACTCGGGCTAAAAAGGTCCCCCGGACCTTCTTCGCTTACTTATTTCTAGGCTCAGGGTAAAAACCTCCACTGGAGGTTATTCTTGCTCTCGAGTTTCAAGGCAAGAAGCTAAAAAGGTCCCCCGGACCTTTTTACTCCCAAAAGTCATCAAAAATTGTGATTGGTAGGTGGCGTTTGTGTTGGCCTTTGTGCCACCAGTTTTCAATAGTCGCTTGAGCTTCTGGACTGATTGATTTGCCTTCTAGATAGTCATCAATTTCATTGTAAGTGACTCCAAGTGCAACTTCGTCAGCAAGTCCAGGTTTTTCTTCTTCCAAATCTGCTGTTGGAATTTTTTCATAAAGGGCTGGGTCTGCACCAAGTTCCTTCAAGAGTTGCTTTCCTTGACGTTTATTGAGGCGGTAAAGAGGGAGAATGTCTGCACCACCATCACCAAACTTAGTAAAGAAACCTGTGATATTTTCCGCAGCGTGGTCTGTTCCAATGACCGCTCCTCTATGGGCACCCGCAAGAGCATATTGAGCGATCATACGACTACGAGCCTTAATATTGCCCTTGTTAAAGTCTGAAACAGGACTTCCTGTCGCTTCAACTGCAGTTGTCATGGCATCAGCTGATTCCTTGATATTCACAACCAAGCTGACATCTGGCTGGATGAAAGCGAGGGCTTTTTGAGCATCTGCTTCATCAGCTTGCACTCCGTATGGCAGACGGACAGCGATAAATTGGTAGCTGTCATCTCCTGTCTCTGCTCGCATTTCTTCCATAGCTAATTGTGCTAAGCGCCCTGCTAAGGTTGAGTCCTGACCCCCAGAAATTCCTAGTACAAAGGTTTTAAGGAAAGGGTGTTTTTTCAAGTATCTCTTTAAGAAATCAATCGAACGACGAATTTCTTCCTGGGCGTCAATAACTGGCTTGACACCTAGTTGCTGGATAATGGTCTCTTGCAAACTCATTCTTCTTCTCCTTCACCAAGGGCTTCTTTGCGCATCTTGTCAATCAAGTCCATTTTGTCCTGCCAAATATCACGCGCCAAGTCTACTGGATAGTGCTGCGGATTGAGCACGCGCTTGTATTCATCCCATAGCTTGTCAAATTCTTTGCGAGCATAGGACTGAATCTCAGTCAAACTAGGCAGGTTGTAAACTAATGTTCCTGCTTTGAAAATATCCACCAAGAGAGGAACGGCATCAAAATTTCGAACGGTCTTTTTGATGTAGGTATAAGTTGGATGGAACATCTTGATTTCTGTCATGTCACTCACATCCACACCATCATAAGTAATATAGTCACCTTCTGACTTGCCTTTTTCACGACTAGTAATGCGCCATACCTGCTTCTTACCTGGCGTTGACACTTTTTCAGCATTATTAGACAGTTTGATGGTATTGCGCATCTGACCATTCTCATCTTCGATAGCTACAATCTTATAAACTGCCCCAAGAGCTGGCTGATCATAGGCTGTAATCAGCTTGGTTCCTACACCCCAGACATCAATCTTAGCGTGTTGCATTTTGAGGTTAAGGATAGTATTTTCATCTAGGTCATTGGAAGCGTAAATTTTGGCATCTGGATATCCAGCCTCATCTAACTGTTGGCGAACTTTCTTGGAAATGTAGGCAATATCCCCAGAGTCAATTCGCACACCCATAAAGTTAATCTGGTCACCCAGCTCACGCGCCACCTGAATAGCAGCTGGCACACCGATGCGAAGGGTGTCATAGGTATCCACAAGAAAGACACAATCACGATGGGTCGCCGCATAAGCCTTGAAGGCTTCATAGTCATTTCCATAAACCTGTACCAAGGCATGGGCATGAGTTCCCAATACTGGAATACCAAAGAGTTTACCCGCACGCACGTTACTGGTTCCATTGGCACCACCAATCACCGCTGCGCGTGTCCCCCAAATAGCCGCATCCATTTCTTGTGCCCGACGTGTTCCGAATTCCATCAAAGGCTCATCTTCAATGACTGAACGAATACGTGCTGCCTTTGTCGCTATCAAGGTTTGAAAGTTAACGATGTTTAAGAGAGCCGTTTCAACCAATTGACATTGGGCAAGAGGGCCTTCCACCTGCACAATCGGTTCATTGGCAAAAACCAAATCCCCTTCCTGAGCAGAACGGACTGTCAACTCCAACTTGAAATTGCGGAGGTAATCTAAGAACGCCCCATGATAGCCAAGCGACTCCAAGTAGGCAATATCGCTATCTGAAAAGCGCAAATCTTTAAGATAATGTACAATTCTTTCCAATCCAGCGAAAACTGCATAACCATTCTGAAAAGGTTGCTGGCGGAAATAAACTTCAAAGACCGCCTTTTTATTGTGAATTCCTTGGTCAAAGTAAACTTGCATCATGTTAATCTGGTACAAGTCCGTGTGCAATGTCAAACTATCATCTGAATACATCTGTTTTCCTTCTTCCTTCTTTACAAGGGTATGAACGTATTCTACCACTTTCACACCATCTGATAAATTAGTACTATTATAACACATTTTACCGAGATTGATAAAAAGCTAACAAGCTATTCCATAGTCTCCAGTTCATCCATATCTTGCTCAAACTTTTTTTGAGCCCATTCGCCATAACTTTTAAGGCCGAGATTGCCGATAAAAACCCAAGGAAGGTAAATCAGATAAGTAATGACCCAAGCAGACAAGTATTTAACGTTCAGAGGATTGTGCTGATAAATTTCGATATTGAATTGATAATTCTGTAACATCAAGAGAGTCGTAATAGCGAGAGTTACCAGCAAACACCCTACAATCGTAAAATGAAAACGACTATAGTAGGTCACTCCAAGTTGTCGTGCACGATTGAAAAAGAAGAAAATTCCTAAAAGAAGGGTAACCAGAAGAATATCAGGATTAAAAAGAGCAGGTGCTAATACTGCCACCAGATAGCTTAGCAGAATGAGCCCGATAAACATATAAAAAGACTCTGCACCAGCTTTGTTAATCAGTTGTTCTTCTCTTTCGTCTAATAATTGATAATAAAAAAATCTATTTTTCATCTTCTTCCTCCCAAAATAATTGATCTAATGTTTTTCCTAAGCATCTGCAAATGGACTGGCAGAGGGAGAGACTCGGATTGTATTTCCCAGCTTCAATCAAGCCTATAGTCTGCCTCGTAACCCCTACAGCCTCTGCCAAATCCCCTTGTGTTAAGTCAAGCTCCACCCGAGCTAATTTTAATTTTAAATTTTTAGCCACTAGCGTCCTCCTTCACATTTTTAAAAAGTTGCGCTTCTTTTAAAAACATTATACCATATATCTAACTTAATGCAATATATAAATGTCATTTTGTAATATTTTATTAACAAAAAAACTCTCTACCACAAAAAATAGAGAGTGTTGTGTTTAAATATAGGATTTCAAAATATCAACGACATCACTTCTTTTCTTGACCTGATAGGCCTTGATGCCCAATTTCTCAGCTGCGATTGTATTGTCCTCAATATCGTCTAGAAAGACACAATTTGCGGGATCTAGCTGATATTTTTCGAGAATCCCCTTAAATATTGCCAAATCAGGCTTTATAGCTTTTATATCACAGGATAAGACAAAGCCATCTAAAAGTTCTTTTAAAGGAGATAGTTGCTCTTCCAGCAAGTCATAAAATACCTTTGAGGTATTGGACAAGACAAAGATGCGATGCCCCTTTTTCTTTAGTTCTGATAAGACAGGAAAGACTTCCCTATAAATGTCAATGTAGCTAGGCCAATTCCAGATAACTTCTTCGACCTTCTTTTGATAGGTCCTGCCAATCATTGACACAACTTTAAGCACCAACTCTTCTCTCGTCATGGTTCCAAGATCTAATCTTTCCCAAAGTCCCAACTGAAAAATGGCCTTATCTAAAACCAAATATCCTTCCTTCGTATCCGAAACACCTTGCAAAATCTTATCCTTGTTCCATTCTAACAAGACGTTGCCCATATCCAGTATGATATCCATTAACCCACCTCCATAGTGATGTGAAGATTTGCTCTTTGATTTATACTTTCATATTCAGCTTACAAATCCTTTTGGTAATAAAATCTTTGCCCTGTGTAGGGATAGTCTTGCAAGGTAAAGACTTCCTTGTAGCCATGCCTTTTATAAAAATCTGGCGCTTGAAACTGGTAAGTATTGACGAAAGCAAACTGACAGTTTCGATTCTTAGCTTCATTTTCAGCTTGCTCCAATAGTTTCGAACCGATTCCTTGTCCCCGTAATTCCTCTTTCACAAACAAATACTCGATTTCCAACCAATTTCCGAAAGTCTCTGCTACTAAGCCTGCCATGAGATTGCCCTTTTCGTCTTCGACATAAAGGTTCAGTGGCTCGCTTTCAGCCTCTTCTCTTTTAGAACGATTATAAGCACGAATCAAGTTTCCTATTTTTTGCGCTTTCTGGGACGCTTTATTTTCCAATCTAAAGTGCATCCAAACCTCCTAATAAACTGCTACAGCTTGATTATAATCTTATTTCAATAGACTGTCAAACTAGAAAAAAACTCACCAAGCTGAGTTGATGAGTTCATAAGTTATTTTCTAAATTTCCACTGACTATAAATTCCGAAACCGATAATCCAGATAGCTGAACCAATTGCTCCCATAAAGGTAGATTCTTGTAAAAAGAGGGTTACAAAGACAAAGATAAAGAAGAGCATGGTTAAAGGATTTAGAAAACGATAATGGGGCATGAGGTAGCCATCCGCCATGAAGTCTTGTGACTTGCGGTATTTGAGATGAGCCACCATGATCAAGATATAAATCGCGATGTAAACACCTGATGAAGACGCCGTAATCAAAGCAAAGGCATCGGAAACACCTGGCAAAACATTGATAAAGGCAGCCAGAGCAATTAAGATTGCTGAAGCAATAATAGCATTTTGTGGAACATTATGGCGAGAAAGAGTATCTGCCTTGATCGCTTTTAAGAAGCGATTGGGTGAATCATGGGCAATCTGGTAGAGGTGTCGCCCTGTTGAATAGAGGGTCGAATTAAGAGCAGATGCGGCCGACGTCAAAACGACGAAGTTAATCAGAGCTGCCGCCCACTTGATACCTGCTAGCTCAAAAACCGTTACAAATGGTGAATCTGAAGAAGCAAGTTCTCTCCAGGGAATAATAGACATAATGGCTAATAGAGCACCACCATAGAAGAAGACAATTCGGAGAGGAATTTCTTTAACTGCTTTTGGCAAAACCTGACGAGGATTCTTCGTTTCAGAGGTTGTCACTCCGATAAATTCAATCATCAGATAGGCAAAAAATACCATTTGAAAGGCCATGACAAAGTTCATGACTCCATTTGGGAAAAGAGAGAATTGATTGCTGATATTTGCCAGACTTGCGGCACCATATGGTGTTTCAAATCCTGTCAAGACCATAAAGACCCCTGTTGCAATCATAGCTAAAATAGCCACAATCTTAACCATAGCAAACCAAAACTCGACTTCTCCAAAGAGCTTAACCGCAATCAGATTGACCAAAGCCAAAATCGTTAAAAAAACAATCTGAATCAACCAACTAGGCCAAGAAGGAAACCAAAACTGAACATAATGCGAAATCGCAGTGATTTCTGCCATACCGATAAAGACAACAGACAACCAATAAGACCAAACAGAGAAATACCCCCAGCCTTTCCCCAAATGACGGGTGATAAAGTTGATAAAAGTATGTTGTTCTGGATCCTGATATAGCATCTCCCCAACAGCCCTCATCATCAAAAACATAAAGGCTCCTGTAATCATGTAAATCAGGATGATAGAAGGTCCAGTAAGGCTGATAGAACGACCAGCACCTAGGAAAAGTCCTGTTCCGATTGTCCCCGCAATGGCCATCACCTGAACATGGCGATTGGTTAAACCACGCTCCATTTTATTTTTTTTCTTATTTGAATTCATATAGTCTCCTATTTATTCAAAAAATCAAAAAGGAGTTGAGCAAGTCAAGACCTCCACTACTCCGTTTTCATTCTATTTAGGCTGTTTTTTCAACCTTTAAGATTTTGACATCATAACTACCAACTGGTGTTTCAATCGTTGCAGTATCACCAGTCTTCTTGCCAATCAAAGCACGGCCAATCGGACTTTCATTTGATACTTTACCAGCAAAAGCATCTGCACCTGCAGAACCAACGATGATGTAGACCTCTTCTTCGTCTTCACCGACTTCTTGGATTGTTACTGTCTTACCGATTGCTACCTCATCTTGGGCAACCGCATCGCTATTGACAATTTCAGCATAGCGAATTTTTGTTTCTAGACTTGAAATTTGACCTTCAACAAAAGCTTGTTCATCTTTTGCTGCTTCGTACTCGCTATTTTCTGAAAGATCCCCGTACGAACGAGCAATTTTGATACGCTCTACGACTTCAGGGCGACGAACGAGTTTCAATTCTTCTAATTCTTTTTCTAACTTTTTCTTTTCTTCAAGGGTCATTGGGTAAGTTTTTTCTGCCATTTTTTCAACTTTCTTTTCTATTACTTTTTTAAAACAAAATTATGTGGAAAACCACATAATTTTAGTTTGAACTACTTGATTGTGTTAATTTACTATTGATATGTTCTGCAACGTTTTGGTCATGCTCTTCTTTTGTCGTTGCAAAGTACACTTTACCGTCTTCAACATTAGCTACAAAGTATAAGTACTCACTCTTTGTCTGATTTACACTTGCTTCAATAGCATCGAGGCTTGGACTATCAACTGGGCCGGGCATGAGGCCAAGATGTGTATAAACATTATAAGGTGAATCAATCGTAGTATCAATTGCAGTATCATCAGCCAAGCTAATCTTTTGGCCAAGTTTTCCTTCAGCATACAAGATAGCAATGTTGCTTTGAAGTGGCATACCAAGATTCAAGCGGTTATAGAAGACTCCCGCAATCAATTTACGATCTTCGGTCTTAGCACCCTCTTTTTCGACAAGAGAAGCAATACTGAGCAATTCATTAACTGTCAGATTCTTTTCTTTGATCGTAGTGTAATACGGTGACATGGCCTTGTCCATAGCTGCTAACATATCATCAATCAAGCTTTCAACTGTGGTGCTGTCTTTGATAGTGTAGGTTGCTGGGAAAAGGTAACCTTCAAGGCGATAACGAACGCCACTGTCTTTTGTTGGAAGACTTCCAAGAAGGTTTGGATACTTGGCTACTAGTTGGGAGATGAAGGTTTCATCTTGAGCTTTTGCCATGAAAGCATCCGCTGTAAGAGGTTCTTTAAAATCACCTTGGAGTTGACCTACTGTCTGAGCAATTTGCTCTAAGGTATAACCTTCCGGAATAGTTAAGTTTGCAAGCACTGGTTCTTGAGGTTCAGGAGTTCCACCTTTTTGCAATTCTTGAATCAAGTCATCCGTACTCATGCTCTTCTTCAAATTGTAATAACCTGACTTCAAGTCTGAACCCTTATACTTAGCATAAATACTAAAGATAAGTCCATGTTTGACCAAACCAGATTTTTCCAAAGTGCTCCCAATTTGTTGCACATTTGATCCTTCTGGAATTTGAACTGTCATATACTCCTTAGAGCTCGCATCAACAGGTTTCAAAGAGTCTTGAACATAACCGTACCCAAAGTATCCACCAGCAGCCACAAGCACCAAGATGACTAAAAAGGTTACTAGAAAACCTTTGGCTTTTGATTTTTTCTTTTTCTTGGTTGGTTTTTTACCTTTACGGCGACGGTTACGACGTGATTCCTCCGTTAATCTGTCTGAGGATCCAGTTGAAGCTAGTGCTTCAGCTTTATTCTCAGAAGAAGCAACTGATGTATTGGCCTCTTCTGTCTTATAAGTCACATCTATCTTGGTCGGAGTATCGTTAAATTCTTTTTCTTCAGGTTCAAGTTCAACTGGTTCCACCTTAGGTTGAACGGACTCCACTACAGGTTCTTCAGCTGGATGAATCGGTTCTACTAGAGGTTCTTCAGATTCTACAACTTCAATCTTGTCAATGACAGGCTGTCTAATCTCTTTATCCTCTTTTTCATCCGTTTTATCAGCTTCAGCACTCGAAAGTGGAGGAACACTCGGCGCATTCTTTAGAATTTTATCGACAACAGATAGGGAATCAGCCATCAACTCTTCTGTTGAAGCATCAGATTCAGGATTTGCAGGAGTTACTGAACTAGCTTGAGATGATGAAGCTGTCAGATTTGGAATGTCTACTTCTTTCTCTTTTCTATCTTGTTCTTTTACTCTCTCTAAATCACGTAGAATCTGCTCTTTAAAGCTTAATTTTTCTTCTTCTCTTGATTTTTCAGTCAAAAGCATTACCTCCTTGTTGACAATCCATAATATTATATCTTAAAAGTTACAGAAAAGCAACAAAACATCCCTTTCTATAGCTATGATTCTCATTTTTCAAGGTTGCCAAACCATATCATACCAACTTTCACCCGCAAAGCTTGACTGGGATACCCCCTCGTTAACAAAGCCATTTTTTTCATAATAAGGGATGAGATAGTCATGACAGGTCAAATTAATACCTTCTCGTTCATGTTCTAAAGCAACTTCTTTCAGAGCCCTTAACAGTCTTTTCCCCACGCCCAAGGCTTGTGCCTCCTTAGCTATGGAGAGACAGGTCACAGAGATATAACCTCCAGGTCGATGGCTATAGTCTTTTATCTCTTCTGTAAAGGACTGATCTTGTAGATGACGATGTGGGACGACTGGACCTTCGATATACCCAAGGATACGTCCCTCCTTTTCGGCTACGAGAAAACTGGTCTGAATTTCACGTAAGTGCGCCTCAAAGACCGCACGAGGAATGGCTTCTTCAAGGGAGAAATTCTCCAGCTCTATCTCTAAAATTTGATCTAAATCCGAAAATCTTGCTTGTCTGATTTTCATACTTCCTCCTGATAAAAAGGATTGGCCCAAATCAGATTCCATCCCGAAAATCTTGCGCATGAAGCTTCTGGCACTTCTTCCTCAACAAAGTCATTCATCTCAAAATAAGAGAGCAAGTCATCAGGACAAGTCAAACGAAGATACTCATCCCCCCCTTCCACTGCCACTTGTTTCAAGCTAGCAAGAAGAAGGGTCCCCAAGCCTTGCCCGCGATGGTCAGGATGAATAGCAAATGATTTTATTTCTATCCATGTGGGATGAAGATACTGAGATTCTCCTAAAATATAGCCTAGGAGCTGATTTTCATCCCCAGCTACAAGAAAGGTACCCGCAGTCTTGCGGATACTCTCTTCTAAGGATTGGCGACTAAATGCCTCTTCTGATGTAGGATTGGCTTCTTCAATCGCCAACATTTCTTCTAAATCTGATAAGGTAGCTTGCCTTATTATGATTGGAATTTCCATCTGTTTTCCTTATTGGACGTTGCTTGTCAAGTTAGACAAGAGACGTTCAAATGAATATTCATAGGTTTGGATGTCTCCAGCCCCCATAAAGACATAAACAGCATTGTCATGGTCTAGGAGTGGAGAAACATTTTCAACAGTGATAACCTGGTGTTTCTTGTTAATTTTATTGGCTAAGTCTTCTACTTTGACATCACCATGGTCCACCTCACGGGCTGATCCATAGATTTGCGCTAAGTAGACGGCGTCTGCTTGATTCAATGCATGGGCAAATTCGTCCAACAAGGCAATGGTTCTTGTAAAGGTATGCGGTTGGAAGATTGCCACGATTTCCTTGCTTGGATATTTTTGACGAGCTGCATCCAAGGTTGCAATGATTTCTGTTGGATGGTGGGCAAAGTCATCAATGATCACTGTATCATTAACGATTTTCTCAGTGAAACGACGCTTAACACCTGCAAAAGTTTTCAAGTGTTCACGGACCAAGTTTAAATCAAAACCTGCTGTGTAAAGAAGGCCAATAACAGCTGTCGCATTCATGATATTGTGACGGCCAAAGGTCGGGATATGGAATTGACCCAATTCTTGTCCACGAAAGTGAACGGTGAAGGTCGAACCAGTTGTTGAACGAAGGAGATCGCTAGCTACAAAGTCATTGCTCTCAGCTTCAAAACCATAGTAATAGATTGGAGCATTGGCTGTAATCTTACGCAACTCAGCATCCTCACCATATACAAACAAACCTTTGGTAATTTGTTTGGCATAGTCGTTAAAGGCATTGAAAACATCCTCTAGACTTGTAAAGTAGTCTGGATGGTCAAAGTCAATGTTGGTGATGATAGAGTATTCTGGGTGGTAAGGCATGAAGTGACGCTCATATTCGTCTGATTCAAAGACGAAATATTTGGCATTGGCTGAGCCGCGACCTGTCCCGTCTCCGATCAAAAAGCTGGTGTCTGTGATGTGAGACAAGACGTGTGACAGCATACCTGTTGTTGATGTCTTACCATGCGCTCCTGCAACCCCCATGCTGACAAAGTCACGCATAAAGCTGCCTAGGAATTCATGGTAACGTTTGTAGCTGATACCATTTTTGTCGGCATAGGCGATTTCAACATTGTTATCTGGACGAAAGGCATTTCCAGCAATAATTTCAAGATCCCCTTGCAGGTTCTTTTCATCAAAAGGAAGAATCGTAATTCCTGCCTGCTCTAGTCCACGTTGAGTAAAATAGTATTTTTCAACGTCTGAACCTTGAACCTTGTGTCCCATTTGATGCAACATCAAGGCCAAGGCACTCATCCCTGATCCCTTGATTCCAATAAAATGATATGTTTTTGACATGTTTTTCTCCCTTACTCAGTAATTCTTGTCAGATTCAACTCTTGAGCAACCTGACGTTCCTGTTCCGTTTGCTTATTCTTTTTATTATAGATTTGACTCTTCTTTAGAAAATCATAGTTGTTCTTTTTAGCATTTTCCGTTTGAGATTTCGGAGTTGGAGTTACTACCTGGTCAGCTTCCTCGGCTAGAATATAGTGGGACTGGCTCAAGTTTTTACTAAACTTGGCAAACTCACCTGGATTTTCCTTTTGAAATGGTGCTGTTGGTTGGTTTCCTTGACGAACAAGTGTTGAACCATTGTGTCGTCTAGTATGACTAACATCCTGAGTCAAATACTTGGCCGAACGTTTCTTCTTCAGATCCGCACGCGCCTCTTCTCGAGCCAATTCAGCATACGTTTTTTCAACTTTTTTAGGTTCTGGGCCTGGTTTTGACTCCTTGTTAGCTGCCGAAGGAGTTACAGCCTGTTCCTCATTGATAGGAGACCATTCCAAATAGTTTTTATCGCGGTAATCACCCTTGATATTGCTAATAAAGTCTGACTCATCGTACAAGTCCATGACTGGCATTTTAGTCAGCATGATCTCATCATCTGACACCAGTGGAAATCGATCTTGTTTCATTTTGTATTTCCTTTCAACACTTTATTATAGCGTATTGTCTTGATTTTTCAAGTGCTGGCTTCAGAAATCCCTAAAATTTCTCGAATTTCTGCCAGACTAAGACTCGCACGCGATTCTGTCCCATCCAAAACTTGGGAAACCAGGTGTTTCTTCTGTTCTTGGAGTTCTTGAATCTTTTCTTCAATGGTTTCTCTAGTAATCAAACGGTAAACCTCTACCTTCCGCTCCTGTCCCATTCGGTGAGCTCGTCCGATAGCCTGAGCCTCGACAGCAGGATTCCACCAGAGGTCCACTAGGATGACGGTGTCAGCTCCTGTCAGATTGAGACCGACACCACCCGCCTTAAGGGAGATGAGAAAGATATCTCTTTCCCCTTGATTAAATATTTTAGTCATCTCCTGTCTGTCTTGAGCAGGAGTTGAACCTGTGATTTTGAAGGAAGTCAAGCCCAAATTTGGGAGCTCTTGCTCGATTTTTTCCAACATTCCTTTAAATTGAGAGAAAATCAAGACCCGATGCCCACCATCAGCCACTTGTAGCAATAAATCTCGGAGACTATCCAATTTACCACTGGCTCCTTGGTAATTGTCCATAAAAAGAGATGGCGTATCGCAGATCTGGCGCAAACGCATGAGACCAGATAAGATTTCTACCCGACTTCTCTGGAATTCTTGATCTGTCACTTGTGTTAGGCGGTCTCGCATCTGTTGCAACTGGGCTAGATAGATGGCCTTCTGCTGGTCTTCCAGTTCATTTTTATAGACGACTTCGATCAGATCAGGCAGTTCTGTAAGGACTTCTTCTTTCTTACGCCTCATGACAAAGGGCTTGATAAACTGCGCGACCCGGTCAGCCGGTAATTTCATAAATTCCTTCTTGTTAGGTAAGAGCCCCGGTAGCACAATTTGGAAGATAGACCACAACTCTCCTAGATGATTTTCGATGGGCGTACCCGACAAAGCAAAAACTGCTGGCACCACAAACTGGCGCAAACTCTGAGCAATCTTGGTCTGGGCATTTTTCATGACCTGGGCTTCATCTAAGAAGAGAAAATCAAAAGCCATCTCTTGATAAAGCTCGCTGTCTTGACGAAAGGTGGCATAGCTAGTCACATAGATTTGGTGATTTTCAGAAAGAATCGCTTCTCGATTCGCTTTCAAACCATGAACGACAGCCAAATCCAACTGTGGGGCAAATTTCCTAAATTCATCTGCCCAATTGTAGATCAAACCTGACGGCGCTAAAATCAAGACCCGACTATCTTCGGTCACCTGACTAGTCAAAAAAGCGATAGTTTGCAATGTTTTTCCCAGTCCCATATCATCTGCCAGAATGCCACCAAAACCATAGTGATGAAGCATCTGGAGCCAACGGACTCCCTTTTCCTGATAGTCTCTCAAACTCGCCTGAACTCGTATATCTCCCAAAGGAAAATCCTCTGGATGGGTCAAATCATGAGCTAAATGCTGAAATTCCTCCGAAAATGCTATCCGATCGCGACCTTCAAAAAGCTGAGAAAGACTATAAGCTAAAGATTTCCTAGCTTGGAAAGAGCCATCTTTTAGTTCAACCCCCAGTTCCTGCAAATTCTGACGGATCTGCTTGGTTTCCTCATCAAAAAAGTACACTTGGTCAGAAGAACTGATATAGAAATCCTGATTGCTGGTCAAGGCTTTAAGAGCTTGATCAATCTCTTCTTGGGCAATCCCTTGGAAATCAAACTGAATCTCCAACAGTCCTCCCTTGGACTCAATCTGAACCTGAGGAGCTTGAACACTATAGAGCTGATTCATCTCATCAGACAAGAAAACCTGTCCCAACTTCTCAAAAGCTGGAATCGTATGGTGAAAGAAAGAATAAACTGCCTCTGGCTTCAAAGCCTGTCTCCAAGACTGAAAATCAGCCTCAAAACCAGCCCCTAAACAGACTTGAAATAGCTGATTTTCCAAGACGGCATCGCTTGAAAATGGTAATTGTTCCAGCTGTTGACGACTAGTCACCTTAACCTCTCCATAGTCAAACTGGATATCCAAGCGAATGCGGCCGTCATCCTCCCTATCAAAGTAAAAGATTGGTGAAAAGGATCGTATTTGTAAGCGCTCAGGAGCAGAAACTGTTCCTAGCTGTCCAAACAAAGGCAGACAGGCGGCTAGGCGGTCACGATCACTGTTGTCAAACTGGAGGCATTTTCTCCCTCTTTCCTCCTGAGGAAGCTCCTTGATTTCCTTTAGTAGGCTGATTTGTTTAGGATTTAAGAGATAAAGATTCCCCTTACGAAATAGAACTGCTCCCCCATAGAATACGTTGACTCGCTCACTTTCAGAAATCTCCATCTCAAAATAATCAGGATACTCCTGCACGGAAAAAGAGAACAGTTCTGCATCTGGATCTAAATCATGAAAGAGAAGATTTTCATAACTAGTAATCTGATGTTCGAAATGAAAATCTTCCAAATTCATCAGCAACTCCACTCCCTGTTCAAAAAAGCTCAGAGGGAAAAAGAGGTGACGACCTTGATTGGGGAAAAAGAGGTCTTGACTCAGTCCCTCCTCAATCAAGCCACATAAAAAAGTAAGAACTTCTTGACTAGCTGTATCAAAAGCATCCCAAGACAAGTCATTTTCATGGTGTTTCCCAATCATATATGGCTTTCGATGGACCAAGACCTTCAAAAAGAGAGGGATGTCACGAATGACATAATATTTTTGACTATCAACTAAACCGATTCGGAGAGTCCAAAGGAGGCGATTGGTTCCAGCTTCTACCTGACCTTGAGCCGATAAAGTGTAGATTTTCTCTCGTTTCTGAGGTTGAATACGCTCCAAAAAACTACCACCAAAACTAACCTTGGTTTCGACCTCTTCTTGCTCTTCATGTCCTTTTTCTAAGGCTTGTAAAATCACCTGGCCTTCTTCATCGTTCTTCAGATAATGCTCAAGCGCTGCGAGGTGAACACAGTATCCTCTTTTTTGGAAAAAATCACAAGCACAAAAAACAAGATCATCCTCTAAACTGTAGCGCAAGTCTTCTCCCGCCACACGAGTATAGAGGCGATTCCCTTTTTCCTTGATAATCTCAATCTTGCCTGTCTCATAGAGAGTAACACCCTCCATGCGCAACTTTCCTGGAATCAATTTAGCCATAGTTACCCCTTTATCTTATCTTTTCATTATACCACATTTTCCCCTATGAAAATAGCCTTCTAGGAAGACTTTTCTCCTAGAAGGCTGGATTTTTAAAGTGTAGCAAAAGCAGTCACGATGCGTTGGCAAACTTCTTCCAAAAGTATTTTAGGCATGGCAACATTGAGGCGGGCATGAAGGGCTCCTTCCTCTCCAAAATCCAAGCCTCGGTTGAGGATAACCTTGGCTTCATTCTTCAAAAGCTCTTGCAAGCGGTCATCCGTTACCGTTAGGTCATAGGCTGAAAAATCAAGCCAGATCAAGTAGGTACCTTGTGGTTTCATGACCTTAATCTTGGTTTCGTTGCCCAAAACATCCACTACATAGTTAATGTGGTCCTCGATAACTTCTTTTAGTTCTCCTAACCAGTCCTTACCATAACGGTAGGCAGCTTCTGTCGCTAAATAACCCAAGCCTGAGATTTCATGCTGGTTATTGGCCAACTGGCGTTTTTGAAAGGCCACTCGAAGCTTTGGATTTTCAATAACTGCATAGGAATTCTTGGTCCCAGCAATATTAAAGGTTTTAGTGGCACTACTCAAGATAAGGGCAAAGTCTTTAAAAGCAGGATCAATGGTATTAAATGACTGGTGTTTGTGACCAAAGAGGGCCAAATCTTGGTGAATCTCATCTGAAACCAACAAAACACCATGTTTTTGGCAGAGATGACCAATCTTTTCTAACACTTCCTTTTCCCAAACACGGCCCCCAGGATTGTGGGGATTGCAAAGGATATAAAGCTTCACATCCTCTTCCACCATATCCTTCTCCAACTGATCAAAGTCAATCTCAAACAGCCCATCCTTTTCTACCAAAGAATTGGTAATTAATCGGCGATCGTTCAGTTTGACACTGCGAGAAAAAGGTGGATAGACTGGTGTGTTAATCAGAACAGCTTCTCCTTCTTTTGTAAAGGCTTGAATGGCTGTTGAAATAGCTGGTACCACTCCTTCGATAAAGACGAGAGCATCTTTGTCAAAGTGATAACCGTGTTGGCTGGCTTCCCATTCTTGAACCGACTGAATCAAAGCGTCGCTTGCATAAGTATAGCCATAGACCAACTGATCTGCGTAGGCTTGTACAGCTTGTCGAACTTCAGGCAAAACTACAAAGTCCATATCCGCTATCCAGGCTGGTAGAACTTCTCGATCAGCTTCGGCTTCTTTCCATTTATAGGTATGGTGCCCAAAACGATTGGGCAGGCTTGTAAAATCATATTTTCCCATATCTGTCTTATCCTTCCAAAGCTTGGCGCAAGTCCGCAATCAAATCTCTAGCATCTTCAATCCCGATTGACAAGCGCAGGAGGTCATCTGTTAAGCCATAGGAATGGCGCACTTCTGCTGGAATATCCGCATGAGTCTGAGTTGTCGGATAGGTAATCAGACTCTCTACCCCACCCAAACTTTCTGCAAATGAGAAGACCTTTAAGCTATTTAAAATATGAGGAATACGCTTTTCATCCACTACTTTAAAGGAAATCATACCACCACGTCCAGTATAGAGCACTTCCTTGACAGCAGGTGAATCCTTCAAAAAGGCAACGACTTCTTGGGCATTGGCTGTAGAACGCTCCATACGAAGAGGTAGAGTTTTAAGACCACGAATCAACTGATAACTATCAAATGGTGACAAGACCGCACCAGTCGTATTTAGATTGTAGAACAGTTGTTCATATAGTTCTAAACTATTAGTCACAACCACCCCAGCCAAGACATCGTTGTGCCCGGCTAAGTACTTGGTGGCTGAATGAAGAACGATATCCGCACCATCTTCAATCGGACGTTGGTAAATCGGACTGTAGAAGGTATTGTCCACCACTACCTTGGCACCCTTGGCATGAGCTAGTTTGGCTAGTTTTGCAATATCAAATTCCAACATCAAGGGATTGGTTGGCGTTTCGATATAGAGAACATCCACATCTTTCTCTAACTCAGCAATCAACTCTTCTTCTGTATTGGCATAGGTAAAATGGAACCGGCCTTCTTGCTCGACTTGGTTGAACCAACGGAAAGAACCTCCATACAGATCTCGCACAGCCAAGACTTTACTTCCTACTGGAAAGACGCTAAAGGCCAGTACAATCGCAGCCATTCCTGAGCTCGTCGCTAGGGCATAATCTGCTGATTCGATTGCCGCCAAGACTTCCTCCGCCTTACTGCGAGTTGGGTTTTTAGTACGGGTATAGTCAAATCCCGTAGATTGACCGAACTCCGGATGCTGATAAGTGGTTGAAAAATGAAGCGGTGTTACCAAGGCACCTGTAGCCTCATCTGACTTGATTCCCGCCTGGGCCAAAATTGTGTTGATGTGTAGTTCTTTGCTCATACAATACCTCCAAATCTATAGTAACTATTGTATCATTTATTTTCACTAACTCATTTTCTTGTTTTCAAGAGCTAGTTATAGTTTCAAACTATATAAAAACGATAGTTCCTTAAGAAACTATCGTTTTTCCTGTTGAATAGACTGGTTATTTAACGTGTTTTGCCAGTTCTTCTTGGGCTTTTTTATTTGATTCTTCTTTTTCTTTCTGCCATTTTTCTTTAGCTTTTTCATACTCATCAGTCGTTACAGTCTTATCTTGCAACTTGAGGTATTTGTATGATTCGACACCCTTATTTCCAGCCTGTGAGAATGGCGCTGAGAATGGAACTGTCTTTCTCAAGCCAGGTGTTCCACCCTGAGAAACGTTTGGAATTGCAAGGGCGCTATCAACGAGCCAAGCTTGAATTTCAGCATATTTTTCATAACGTTTTGCTGGATCTTGCTCCTTGTTCGCTTCTTCCAACATTTGAGTGTAAGTATCCAGACCAACTGCCTTAGCCTTGTCATTAACCTCACCTGGTTCTAGACCAAGGTTTTGTAACATACCGCCGTCATTGACATTTAGGATATCTAGATAGCTTGATGGATCCAAGTAGTCAGCACTCCAACCACCATTATAGATATCAAAGTCTTTTTGAGCTGCAGTTTGAGCGAGGTAGCTAGAATTATCGTAGTCATCTGTTGATAATTGTTGAATATCGATAACCACATTCTCAGCTCCTAGAACAGATTCGATGGATTGTTTCAAAGAGCTCGCTTCAAGTACACCTTTTTTAGCTGATTGGTCTACAGATACATCCAAGTGAATTGGGAATTGTACACCCTTAGCTTCCAATTCTTTCTTAGCTTCTGCAAATTTAGCTTTAGCCTTGTCAGGATTGTAGTATGGATCTTGCGCATCTGCAAAGTTGATTCCTTGCCATTCTTGGCCATAGTTGACCATCTTTTCTGAAACAACATCGCCAAAGTCTTTTCCGTTGATACTTACAAAGGTTGGAGGTACCACTAGGTTACGAATAATCTTTGTTGCTCCTTCTTCCCCTTGAGATTGTGCTCCATAGGCTGTACGGTTATAAGCATAGTTGAAGGCTTGACGGAAGTTTTTATTCAGAACTGCTTCTTGGGTAGATTTCTTTTCGATATCTGAGGATTTAGACGTGAAGTTATAAGATTTTCTGTCCAAGTTGAAGTTCAAGTAATAAGAAGTTGCGTTTTGCATACTATAGATGATGTTATCCTTGTTCTTCTCTTTAATTCCTTCAAAGCTTGAGCTATTTGGGTAGAGACGCGCGTAGCTGTATACTCCTTCTACGAAGTTACGAGCTAGGGCATCTTGGTCACTGCCGTCATAGTAAGTCAATTTCACATCGTCCACAAAGACATTTTTAGCATCCCAGTAATTTGGATTTTTCTTATATTCGATAACAGATTTTGAAACAAAAGATTTCATCAAGAAAGGTCCACTGTACAAAATGCTAGAAGGATCTACCTTACCAAAATCATCCCCTTTTGATTTCAGGAAGTCTGCATTGACAGGGAAGAGAATGGTTGAAGTTGTTTTAGAATTCCAATAAGGTTCTGGACGTGTCAAAGTATACTGAACTGTTTGGTCGTCAATCGCCTTAACACCGACAGTTGAAAAGTCAGTTGTTTTCCCGTTGATATAGTCATCCAAACCTGCTACAGAGTCTTGAACCAGGTACAAGGCTTCGGATTTTTTATCAGCAGCATATTTCAACCCAGTGACAAAATCTTGCGCCGTTACAGGGGCGTATTCTTCACCCTCATAGGTATACCATTTTGCATCCTTACGCAATTTGTAAGTATAGGTCAAACCGTCCTGAGAAACAGTCCAATCCTCTGCCAACGATGGAACATAGTTACCGTATTGGTCATTTTCCATCAATCCATCTACCAAATTAGTAACGATGTCGTTGGTTGTTGCCCGGTTTTCTGCAAGATAGTTCAAACTAGATGGATCGCTCGAATAAACATAGTTATATGTTTTAGAAGAACTAGTTGAGTTTCCACATGCGCTCAGTAAGATACCTGCGCTTAACACGACACTTGCAAGTGTCAGATACTTGGCCTTAGACTTTTTCATTTCCAGAACCTCCTGTTTTAAAGATTTGTCTTATTATACAGCTTTGGTTTTATTTAGTCAAGTAATTTCTGAAGAAAAACTTAAAAAACATATTTTTCTACTCTTAATTTTAGAAAAAGTTCTCCTTTTTTAAGAAAAATGTAGTATAAAAACCTTTCTATTAAAGAAAGGTTAAATTCATTACTTTTATTTATAAATCTTTTTACGATATTTTCAATCGTGTACGTAGTCGGTCTGCTTGAGCTTTGCCGATTATCTTGTCCAAGAGTCGTGTCCGTAGGCTCATCAAACCATAAAGACCTCCTCCAAGCCCTCCGATGAGAGCCACATAAAGGAAACTCCAGAAACGTCCACTTGGTTGGAAGACAAAACCGAGTAGCCACTGCAAGAAGCCAACTAGGATGAACATGACAAGGGTTAAGATGGTAATCAAGATAGTCCGCTTCAAGATTATCTTTCGACGAGCACCCGTTACCTGGCAGATGTCTCGGTACATCAAGACATTCGGAATAATCAAGCCGATAGTCGTTGAAATCAAAGGACCGTAGCTGTGAAAAATGGCAATGGTTGGCAATTGCAAGACGATCTTAGCAATGGAACCATAGACAAAATAAAGAACTGCCTTGCGATTTCGGAACATGGCCTGAAGCATAGGGGACAAGACCATATACAAACCTAGGATAGTAGACTGCAAAACTGCAAAGACAAACAAGCCCATGGCCAGACTATCTGGCTTACCGTAAAAGACTGTGTAGAGCGGTTCTCCTACCATAACAACCCCAACCGTTGCTGGTAGCAAGAATAAGAAGAGCATGGTGAGGCTATCTTGGACTAAGCGAGCCGCTGCCCGCAAGTCGCCTTTTACATAGTTCTCCGTCAACAGCGGCAAACCAACACTCCCAATTGAAACTCCCACAGAGATTAAAATCATAGTAATTTTATTAGGATTGGCAGAGAAATAAGAAAACATGACAACCAAGTCTTCATTGCTGTAGTTGGTAAACCACTTCATACTATTGATAAAGGTCATCTGGTCTAAAATCTGGAAGAGCTGGATGGCTGATCCCGTCAGGATAAAGGGAATGGCTTCCTTGATGGTATCGACTAAGAGTCGCTTACTATTGATTTTATCCCGTGTTTCAAAGACTCTTTTAAGCAAACCTTCTTGGGCAAGGAAATAAATCAAAACTGCAAAACTTGCTACCATCCCCACAAAGGCCGCAAAGGTCGATTGGGTAACTGCTGATAAGTAGTCACCAGAACCCATCTTCATAATGAAGAAGGTCGCCAACAACATCCAGATAACACGAATTACCTGCTCGGCGATTTGGCTCATGGCATAGGGTTTCAGGTTATTCATTCCTTGGAAAAAGCCTCGGATAACACTCATAGATGGGAAAATCAAAACTGCCCAAGCCAAACTCTGCATGATGGGAATCAGGTCTTTCCCCACACCTGACAAATCTGCTAACCAGGGAGAAAAGAGATACAAGACCAAAGCAAAGACTAAGCCCAAGCCCGTCATAAAGCTTAGGAAACTCCGAATCAATGCAAAGCTATGCTCTTCTTCTCGCATAGTATTGTACTTAGCCACTTGTTTGGCGACCGCAACTGGGATACCCGCTGTCGAAATCAGCAAGAACCAGGCGTAAATATTGTAGCCCATGGTAAAGAGTCCGTTTGCCTTGGCAGCATAGGTCCCCATCCAGATATACCAGGGAATAATGTAAATAGCACCAAGGAGGCGACTAATAAAGTTACTAGCTGTTAGCCAAGCAGTCCCTCGCAACATCTGGGCTTGCTGGTGATTGTTTTCGTTAGACATAGCTTCCTCATTCAATTTTGATAACTAGGAAATTTTCCTCATCTTCCATTATAAACTTTTCCTTGTTACTTGTAAAATTCAGACTTTCGGTTTACAATAGAGAGTATGATAAAGATTGAAACCGTATTAGATATATTAAAGAAAGATGGTCTCTTCCGCGAGATTATCGACCAAGGACACTACCACTACAACTACAGTGAAGTTGTTTTTGATAGCATCAGTTACGACAGCAGAAAAGTAAAAGAAGGCACTCTTTTTTTTGCAAAAGGCGCTGCCTTTAAAAAAGAATACCTCCTATCCGCTATAAGTCAAGGCTTAGCTTGGTATGTCGCAGAAAAGGACTACAAAGTCGGTATCCCCGTCATCATTGTGAACGATATCAAAAAAGCCATGAGTTTGATTGCTATGGAATTTTATGGCAATCCACAAGAGAAACTCAAAATTCTCGCTTTCACAGGGACAAAAGGAAAGACAACATCTGCTTACTTTGCTTACCACATCCTATCTCAACGCTACCCAACAGCTCTCTTGTCAACTATGAACACAACTCTAGATGGCAAGACCTTCTTTAAATCTTCCTTCTCAACGCCTGAAAATATCGATCTTTTCGACATGATGGCTCAGGCTGTTAAGAATGGAAGAACCCATCTTGTAATGGAAGTTTCTAGCCAAGCCTATCTTGTTCATCGAGTCTATGGCCTGACCTTTGATGTAGGTGTCTTTCTCAACATCACTCCTGACCATATCGGACCAATTGAACATCCAAGCTTTGAAGATTACTTCTACCACAAGCGTCTCTTGATGGAAAATAGCCGAGCAGTTGTCATTAACAGCGATATGGATCACTTTTCTGTACTGAAAGAACAAGTTGAATATCAAGAGCATGATTTCTACGGTAGTCAGTCGAGCAACCAAATCGAGAATTCCAAAGCCTTTAGCTTTTCCGCTACAGGTAAACTCGCTGGTGATTATGATATCCAACTCATAGGTCACTTCAATCAAGAAAATGCAGTCGCTGCAGGACTTGCCTGCCTCCGTCTAGGCGCTAGTCTGGAAGATATCAAAAAAGGAATCGCTGCAACCCGCGTTCCTGGACGTATGGAAGTTCTCACTCAAAAAAATGGTGCCAAGGTCTTCATCGACTACGCCCACAATGGTGACAGTCTGAAAAAACTTATTTCTGTTGTTGAAACCCATCAAACTGGAAAGATTGCTCTGGTTCTCGGTTCGACTGGAAACAAGGGTGAAAGTCGTCGCAAAGACTTTGGCCTCCTCCTCAATCAACATCCTGAGATTCAAGTCTTTCTAACTGCGGATGACCCCAACTATGAAGATCCAATGGCCATTGCAGATGAAATCAGCAGCTATATCAGTCATCCTGTTGAAAAGATTGCCGATCGTGAACAAGCCATCAAAGCAGCCATGTCCATTACAAACCAAGAACTCGATGCCGTGATTATTGCGGGTAAGGGTGCTGATTGCTACCAAATCGTCAATGGAGTAAAAGAATCCTACCCTGGTGACTCAGCCGTCGCAGAACGCTATCTATAAAATCAAAAAATCAAGGGATGTTTCCCTTGATTTTTTTAGTCTTCTTTCTTAAATGAGTTTTTAAGACCTTCAACGGCACCTTCTACAGCACCTTTAGCATCTTCAACAACTTCTTTTGCTTTCGCAACTGTTTTTTCTACAGTACCTTCTGCTTCTGTCTTGCTATCGCCAGTAACTTTACCAAATCCTTCTTTGATAGCACCAGTTGCTTGTTCCAATTTATTTTCAAGTGACATAGCTCTGTCTCCTTTGCTTTTAATACGATAATGGTTATCGCTTACATTCAGTTTATGCTTATTCTTTAGCAAAGTCAAACAATCTGCTCAAAAGCAAATATTTAAGACAAATAGAACGGCAAGCGTTCCTTGTCAAAATCAACAGCCAACTCATACTTTCCTTCTTCGTTTTGAATAATATAATCCAAGACGACTAAACTCTCAACGAAGATATCACGGCGTTTCTGCATCAGCTGGTCCTTTTTGAGGAATTTCAGTAAAAAAGTCGTCATATACTTGAGAGCATACTCAGGATTGACATCTCCCAAAATGGCATAGAGTTCCTGCTGATCTTCTGTCATTATCGCAGGAAAAGGAGCTGACTGCTACCAAATCGTCAATGGGGTAAAAGAAGAATATCCAGGGGATGCCGCCATTGCTGAGCGTTATCTTTAATCAAACGAAAGAAGGCTAGGAAATTTTCCTAGCCTTTTATTGTTTGATAAACATCAATCTTTCCTAAGAGTTCTCACTATTATAGTAGCCTGCCTACAATATGGTAATTTCCCTATTACTGGTAGGGTTTGTCTACGTTCTATGGCTGAAAATTTCAGGCTCAGTTCATGTTTAAAACAAAGTACTGTTAAACATATGAAATTTCCAAGCCACATACAAGATTTCGGAAGTTTATCTGTTAATATCAATCGCGTAAATCAGATTTTATGACCGTCCACCTTTGTAACCCTTGTTGATGAAGTTTTGCCACGGCCACCTGAGATGGTCTTCCCAGCTATCACCAATGATATAGCCAGCTTTTACAGTAACTTTTTGGATATCATTTGGATTTTTAATGGCTGCTTCAGCATGAGAGTAGACCTTTTTAAAGGTATAGGTAATACCGCCTATTGTCTTATCCTCAGTTTGGTCAAACTGACGTGTGAAGTAACCAGTATTATCTTTTAAAGCAATCTTTACATCACCGGAGGCATCAAAAGTCGTCTCGTTAGCTTCATCAACAAAGCTACCATTACTAGCTTCTGAATAGTAGCGTATCTTACTGTCAGTATCGATGTAAGATAAGGTATAGGTTGGTCGGTCAAAAAGTTGTTGCCAATCAGTCAATCCATCTAAGCCATAAACTGTCCAAGTTTGTGTGCCAGTCTGTCCTCCTGCCATGACATTGTAAACATAGACGCTAGCAATATCGTAAGAATGGCTGATCTTACTAATCTTATACTGGCGATCGTCCCAGTTAAGCTTTTCTGAATCCACGTCGACCTTCAGTTTGGTGTAAACCGGTGCATTTGCCCAATAAGTATAGTTCACCTCGATGATAGTCTTAGTTTTACTGGTTTCAAGAGTGAAATCAGTGCCTCTTTTAAGTTTAAGGGTATCTCCATATTCACTCTCCATGGTTAAAGTCACATCATCTTCTGACAGTTTGCTGGCATTAATACCATTCGCCCAGCTGAGAATGAGATTATCACTATACTGGTCAGCAAGGTTTGGAAGATTATTTTCAGAATCTGTTGACCATTTGAGATAAGAAGTCGCATAAATACTTCCATTATCAACTTTAAATGTCCTACCGTAACAACAAATATGTGCTTTAAAAATCTTATTACTGATTGGTAGTCCATTATATTTTAAACCTGATAACTCAAAATTTAAATTGTAGTTACCGTTACCATCACCTCCCAATTCCGACCATCCACGTCCACCACCATTTTCACCAAGTACATATCCAGAATTAGTTATTTGTAAATCTTCTGGTTTAATCGAATAATTAATACTAGCATTTTTTATTTTGTTTGATAATCCCTTGTCACTATAAACATAATCAGTGGTATAATAGCCATCACCATCTGCTAGGGTTACTTTAGCAGTGCTATTATTGACTAAACTACTGTCTACTTTCTTACCATCAACTGTGAATTTAAAATTGATTTGATTATTTTTAAATGTCAATCCGTCTTCTTGTGTAACTTCTCCCTCAATAGTGCCGTCAACACTTACTTTTGGAATAACGTATTTCCCAATTTTAGCACTTGTTTCACTATAATGTGCGTGATTGTCGCCAGTTCCTACAATGCTACTGGAGTCTGGCATGATATAAAGATTTGCTCCACCATTGCTTGAAAATCCTGTGATTTTACTACTATCAATAGTAATGGTAATAGCTGAAGAATCACTATCAACAGCCGTTATTTGAGCAACTCCAGAGGTATCTGTTAAAGCTTGCTTATCTGATTTCAAAACAAGCCAATCGGTAACTTCTTGACCAGCCTCAGCCACAAACTGCCAAGTGTCTTTTGTAGTCAGCGTAACGCTATATGTGGCATCTTTTGTGATAGAAATGTCATCAGATGTCACTTGATAATAGCTACTTTGCGATTCATTTGTTTGTTTGGATGACTCTTGTTTTCCAGTATTTGAACATGCGGCAAGCATCGCTAAAACGCTTATAAAAAATAATATACCTTTTTTCATAAAGATTCCTACCTAATATTTCTATTTCCTACTCATTATTTTTTTGTTTTAAAAAAAATTTATGGTGAATACTGATAATATCATAACCAATGCCACTCCAATGAAAGTAAGAGGCTTACTTGATTGACTACCAGTTTTAAGTAAAGTGTCTGATTGTTTCTTTTGAGGTTCTGAGACAGCGACGGCTGAAGAGCTTTCTTCTAAGGCTATTTGTTCTTTATAGACAACTGCATAGATACTAAAATGGCTTGTTGTAAAGGTTACTTTACTTCCATTTTGAATAACATCGACGGAAGTTAAACTCTCATCGTTCGCAACATGATAAAGCGCTGATACTTCGTAAGTGACTGGCAATATTACTTGAACGGCTTCACTAGGTTGAACCTCATTTCCAGAAGCATCTTGAAGTGTAATATCATAGACATCATAGTTTAAGTCTTTCAAGGCAGCTACCGTAGTTCTCATCACAACAACAGTAACTGCATTAGATAGTTCCGCCTTTGTTCCAATTACAGATACGCCTGTGGTAGCATCTGATAATGTCAAAGCTTCTTGATTTTCATCACCGTTAGTAGTTTCTGACGTCGTGTCATCTGTAGTAGTTTGTTGATTTTCTGTCGTTGTCTCAGTGTCATTTGTTCCTTGAGTTAATCTTTAGATAGCTTCGGTAGCTTCTTGATAAACTTTAAGGGCAGCTTCGTAGTCAGCAACATTACCACCTAAATCCAGATTAACTTGCGCAGCAGTTTGAACTTGATAATAATAAGAAAGAGCCTTTTCTAAATCGATTGCTACCCCTAATCCATTTTCGTAAAATCGTCCGAGTGCTAATAAGTATCTGGAATTCCTAGCATGGTTGAATGTACATTAGAATCTGATAAAGCTTTTTCGTAATAATAAACAGCTTTGCTATAATCTTGTGCAATTCCTTCTCTGCCATATTCATAATACGTTCCCAACTTATAAGCAGCTGTTCCGTCAAACGTTCTACCATTACCATCAACGGCAATTAAGTAATATTCTTCCGCTAAGGTATGATTGGGATTTTCCCATGTGCCGTCATCATGATAAAAACCTGAATCATAAAAATTAGCAGCATAACGAGGTCCTTTAAAATCTGTCGCTGTTAAATTATCACTTTGGAAGGATAATAAATAATACTTCAATGCCGTATCATTACTTTGATTAATCCCAGGATAAGTCCCTGTAGCTGCCGCATAAATATTTCCTAAAGCTGTGTATCCATTTTCTTTTCCTTGTTCCACAGCCATCACTTCATAAATACTCATAGCAGAAGAAACATTTTGCTCAACACCGTCACCAGCTATGTAGAGATCAGCTAATCCTCCCAAACCACGATCTTATGGATCTTCAAAGAAAAAACTGTCATCGCAATAAATAGCAAAAGCTTGCTCATAGTCTCCTTTTTGACTAGCTGTCACACCTGTACGATAGAATGTAAAGATAGCCCCTTGGTCACCGTCAGCAAGAACCTCTGCTTTGTAAACATTAAGATTGTCAATCGCTGTCCTCGCTTCAACTAAGCCTTGTTCTTCTGCTACTTTGTAATATGCCAAAGTCTTGGCATACCACTGGACAATGCCATCACCCGTTTCGTATTGTTGCCCAAGCGCAAAATATTCCGCTGATGATAGTCCATCTTCAACATTTATAGCTAAATTATCTGCGACTTCCTCTCTTGTTAAAGATTGAACCGTATGACTGATACCTAGAACCAAAATTCCCACAACCAAAATCGCCATCAGCTTAACGATAGGGAGTCCATAATGAGATACTATTACTTTCTTCATCTTATTCACCTTGTAAAAAGAAGAGTTAGCGTAGCGTCGCCAACTCTTTTTTGGTTTTATTTTAAATTAATAGAGAGTAATGGAGTCGTTGTGTCAACTGTTCCTTGTGTTAATGGTGTTACGGTATCCAGTTGTACAGTCTTGGTAACAACGACCATAACTGTTGGATCATAACCTGCTTTTTTAATGCCATCAAGGTCAAATTCAACAAGAAGATCACCTTTTTTCACTTTCATCCCTTGTTCAACACGACTAGTGAAGTATTGTCCGTTTAAGTTAACCGTATCAACACCAATATGAATGAGAAGTTCGTCACCTGCAGTACCCGCTAATCCAACCGCGTGACCTGTAGGATAGGCAACACGGACGATCGCATCTTCTGGTGCATAGACCTTGCCATTACTTGGGATAACTGCAATACCGTCACCTAAGAGTAGTTGTGAAAAGACTTGATCGCTAACACCTGTCAAATCTACAGCTTGACCATTTACAGGAGAAACAATTGTCACTTCCTTTGCTTTAACAGGTGCTTTTTCTTCTGCTTTTTTTGCTAGTAACGCTGCGCTGTCTCGTTTATCACCAATAACTAAGGCTGATACCAAGGCAATCGCAAAGGCAACAACACCTGAGATACAAAGAGCAATAAAGCCGCCATCAATACCGTCAGGATTGATAAATGTTGGGAAACCAAGGAGTCCGTGAGCCCCGAATGTGTAAAGTTTAGCACCGCCAAGTCCCGCAATGGCACCACCGATACCAGCTGCAGCAAGACCGGTAACCAAAATCATTTTACGAGGAATCATAACACCATAAAGTGCTGGTTCACTAACCCCAAAGAATGATGAAATGGCAGCAGCAAATGACATGGAGCGTGTATCTTTATTTTTTGTACGAAGAGCAATACCAAGTGCAGAACCGAGAACGGCAGGTGCCCCAGAGAAAATTAATGGGTTGATAATATCATAACCATATTCAGAAACATTGATTTGGAAGAATGGTAGGATTGCCCAGTGAAGACCAAACATAACCAGGATAGACCAGAGAGACCCAATCAAGAATCCTGCGATACCAATATTGAGGTTAAGTAGCCACGTAACAGCACTACTCAATAAGTTTTGAAGAACAATTGAAATCGGACCAATGACAATCAAGCTAGCTGCACCAGCAATAATCAATGTACAGAATGGAACAAAGACCATTTTCAAAACATCTGGAATATGTTTGTTAAAGAATTTGTAAACATAACTAGCAAACCATGTTACCGCAATAATCGGAATAACGGTACTAGCATAACTTTGAAGAGCTACTGGAATGCCAAGAAATGTTAATTGATAATCCATTTCAAAAACGGTTCCAGAAAATAGCGTATTAATAGCATCGCCACTAGTAGCCGATACTAAAGTTGGATAGACAAGGAAAGCCCCTAGTGTCATACCATAGATTTCTTTTAACCCAAAGCGTTTAGCAGCACTCCAGCCTAAAACGACTGGGAAGAAATAAAACAGTGCATCTGATAAAGCGCTTAAAATGATGTAAGTGCCATCCTTAGGTGACAACCAACCGCAAGCACTAAGAAGTGCAAGCACCGCCTTAATCATCCCTGAACCAGACAACATACCCAATACTGGAATGAAAATAGAACTAATAAGCCCTAAAGCTTTGTTAATGAAACCTTTATCCTCTTCTGTATTGGCTACTGTGCTATCACCCTCGTTCGTTGCAATATCGCCATCTTCGATAATAGCATTGTAAACTTTTTCAACGCTCGGTCCGACAACAACTTGGTATTGACCACCTTGTTTGACAACATCGAGGACACCAGACATATTTTTTATAACGTCGTCGTTAGCTTGGGCTTCGTCTTTTAAAATAAAGCGAACACGTGTGATACAGTGACTAACACTGCTAACATTTTCTTTGCCCCCCACTTGAGTGAGAATATCTTTTCCTAATTTATTGTAGTCCATAATTAGAACTCCTATCTAAAATCTTCAATCGACTTCACACAGCCCCGATTACGGCTCGTTAGTTATCTAGCAAGTGACTTGCACGAATAAATTTTTCAATAATAGTTTCAAAAGTTCCTGCTGGAACAGGGTTACCAATCGTTTCAAAACTTAGCCCATAATCCTTAGCTTCTAAGAAATAATGATGGAAACCATTGCTATATCCAGCAATCAACACCGTTTTATCCGTTGTATTTCTCAATAATTCTCCGCCAGCAGATGCTAGCTCCCCAGGGAAGATGAAGAATCTTAAATTTCCAATATCCAAGATTCCAAGTTGTAAGATGTCATAAAATTGTGGCATCGTTAGCTGTTCTTCACACTTTTCAACCAAATGTTCGACTGGCTGAGCGCCAACGGTCTTAATAGTCCCATTTTTCATGCCAGCAATTCGCAAACAAAGGTCTTCATCATATGCCTTCTTGTCATTGATGACTTCGTGACTAAGTTCCAAAACGTTAATGCTTTCCGTTTCAAGAGAAAGTGTTGTCGTTTTTATAGGAGCGATAAGCTCAGCTAATCCTGCTGTCACACGTTCTAGTTCTGCAAAATCACGCCCCTGTCGATCATAATGATTACTAGAATCACCTGCACAACCTATTAACATCAGTGGGTAAAATCCCCATTTTTCTTTTAATTTTGTTGATAGATTTCCTGCTAAATCAGCAGTCAATTCCATATTATCGCCACTTAAAACCGTTGAATGGACCGCAATATTAACAATACCCGCGACAGCTTTGCCATTGTGAATAAATTTTGTCACCGAGACAATATTGTCTGATTGGTAGCCTTGATGATTGCGATTACTATAATATCCAAGAATTAAATCCTGCCCATACTCAACACTAACTTCAACAAGATTATGCCGACATTGTGCGACAACATCAAGAAAACATTGCACAAAGAAATCATAATACTCTTGATTGTAGCGACCAAATTCCCAAGTTTTATGAAAATCACGTACCGAATGATGGTCATGTGTGACACCGATAATAATATTTTCAAATGGAATATGGTATTTTTGACTGATTGCACGTCGAATATCTGCAGCAACAATATCCTCTATTTCAAGAAGGTCTCCTGTTGCCAAAAAGACTTCTTGACCTTCATTGTTATGAAATAAAATACCATTAATGTAAATAGGGTCATGAATGCCTTTAGCAGGTTGATTTCGTTTGGGAGTTTTATATCCTAATAAGTAAAATGGTGCTGTCGGTGTAATATTTTTACGACCGTATCCAACCTTCATAAGCTCACTTCCTCTCTTTTAATGTCTTAATAATAGCCTGACTAACCTTTTCAGCACTTCCACGTGCAAACATGGAATTCATTGCTCCATAAGTATAATTATCGTAACTTCTCTCATCTACCATGTATTTTTGACAACCATTAATCATCGTAGCAATCATTGTTACTGGAAAAGGAGATTGTTCTTTAATAACCATACCCGTGATGCTCGTCAATTCTGGTTTTAACATGACTAACCCAAAATCCCCAATACTCAAAATTGCTACCTCAACTTGCTTTTTCCCATGCAATTCAAAATGATATTTCCTTGTTGGTTTTAAGCTTTTCATATCAGGGATGACTTGACCGTCAAGCTCAACGGTGATCGTAGTTAATGTTAAAGTATCTTCGAGATGTTCATTTTCTGTCACTTGCGACAGAATCACTGAAACCAATTCATCTGAACATTGTTCTAGACTGTCAAAACTTTCTTGGGCTACATCAGGTATTTGGTCAGCAGCCGCTCCAAGCATAAATAAAGCAACACAATTAAGCTTCTCTTCAATTTTTTGCGAGGCTAAACCGATAAAATCGCTACTAATAGCTCCGTCACCTATTTTTTCGACAATAGACGACTGAACATCCACACTGTAAATCATAGCTATTAATGATTCTGAAGGCGAGGAGATTTTCAACATCGGAATCGTATGATTAGAATAGCCATACGGATTTTTTCCCAACCAATACCCATCTATCCCCTCTATATCGCGGTTAATCTGTGCTTTTGCCGTAATATTTTGACAAGAGAGAGATGCTGACTGTAAACTGCTTTTAGCTAAGAGCAAAGCCTCTTCAACAGCTTCCAGCAAAAACTCTAAATAGAATTGATTTTTTTGCTTGGTTTCGTCGTCTGCTTTTTCTAAAGCCTTTAAAGAACGTGTATGTGGAGCTGAGAAGGTATGTATAACACTAATAAAAATATGTCTATCTAAAACGTCATAATTTTCCTTAACCTTGTTTTTCATAGCTGTAATCGCATAATCTTGTAAAGATGTTACATCAAGCGAAATAAAGATAAAATCAGCTAAAATAATAGCTCGGCAATACAAATCATCATGATAATACGTGAATTTTTCAAGTGGCAATATTTGTCCAGGCAACTTAATGCGAGATTTTCCTGCACCTGCTTGTAACATAGTTACCTCCTTTTAATCTGTAACATGATAAAGTCGCTTAGCATTTCCCTCTAAAATCAAATCCTTTTCCTCATCACTAATGTCTAAATTTCTAACAAAAGCTGGACCATCTATTAGCCACTCATTACGTACTGGATAAGAGGATCCATAAATAATATGGTCTGCCCCCAGCACTTTTACTGCACACTCCAACTGTTCCTTGCCCCAAGGCTGAGCATGGGACATTTCAAAGAAGAGGTTTTCTTTCAAATGCTTTGCAATAGCACCATTATCTGTCTGAAACCGTTGAACACCTTCAGTCTTAGTTGCCTTTTTAGGTAGAATCAAATTCTTAAAGGCAAAGAAGCCACCTCCCAGCATCGAATGCACAAACTTGATATGAGGAAATTTATCAAAAAAACCACTAAACAATTCTCTCATAACAGCAGTTCCTTGGTCAACATTGCGCCCATAAGAACGGCGAACGTTATTGTATTCATAAAGCTGTTTAAAATCTACAGGTACTGGATTATGGTGAATATAGACAGTGACTGATTTAGTATTTATATATTCAAAAAATCCAGCAAACTGTTCATCATCTAAATAATGATCACCGTAATGTGCAATCATTTGCAGACCTGTAAAACCCAGTTCATCCAGGCAGCGGTCGATTTCAGCTTTGACTGCCTGACTATCTCGTGGTGGAACAACTCCCAGACCTCGTAGACGGCCATTTGACTGTCTGACAAATTCCGCCATCCCATCATTAAACTTCTTACAGAGTTCTAAACTTAGCCATTCATGATAGCAAGGAAGCTTTAGAATTCCCACTGCAATACCAGCCTCATCCATATCCGCTAGAATATTCTCCAGAATATAATCGCCCTCAACATAATTGACATTGGCATAACCGACTGGCCTTTCAATCACAATCTGCTTACGGCCATCCTCCAACTGCACCATTCGCCCTTCTGTCTGATAAAGGCGTGGTATTTCTGCTAAAAATCGCTCCGCATAGGCCTCGTCGTGAAAAATTTTTTCATCAAACCAATAAATATTTGCATCAACTATCATTATTTTCACCTTTTCCTTTTTAATTATCTAAAATCAACCTTTTTAGTAAGGGACCTAACAGGAAGATTTGAACGAAGAATGCCATTGGAAAGTTAAATGTTAAGGTTGTTAAAAATGAAAAGAAAAACTCTCTCATTTTCATCCCAACACATCCTCCTAACATCACTATCATACCGAAAATTCAAAACGCTTACAATTCAACTTTTGGTCCTATTTATTCCGAATCGGAATAAATAATCCTCGATAAATATCATAGAGTAGACTAAAAAGCGATTCGTAGGCTGTACCGAAGAAACACAAAACCATGCTGACGTAGTTTGATGAGATTTTTGAAGGGTATTATTTTCATTTCAAAAAAAGTCAGGCACAAAGCCTAACTCTCACTGCTGTATAAATTCTAGGAAATGACTAGCTACCTTTGATAGAAGAGCCCCCTTTTTAGAATAAATCACAATTTCTGTCTCAATATGAGGTAAAACTGGAACTAATTTAACCTGATTTTGCGTATTGATATAAGAAATAGGCTTTGACATCAAAAGAGAAATTCCCATTCCTTTACTCACAAGGTCAATGATATTTTCTGCTCGTTCGCCTGTGTATGCAATTGCTGGCGTAAAACCTGCCTGATGACATGCCTGTATAGAAATACTATGCATCATAGAATTTGGGGAGAGAAAAAGAAATTCTTCAGTCTTTAAATCGGATAGATCAATCAATGCCTGATTGGCAAGAGGATGTTCAAGTGGTAAAACTGCAACCAAATAATCTGCCGTAAAAGAGGACATTAAAAAATCAGCTACATCTTCCGTCGCTTCAGCCCCTCCTGGTAAATGACGAATAAAGGCCAGATCACATTCGCCACTGCGAAGCTTCTGCTTAAGTTGCTCAGTCTCACCTTCGATGATACTTAAATTAATTTTTGGATTAGCTTTTTTAAAACCAAGAAGCATGTCTGTAATACCGTAAGGTGCCATAATGGGAATAGATCCGATTGTCAAACTTTGTTCTTCTGCCTCCTTTAGATTGAGAAGAGCCGTATTGAACTGATACTGAATCTCAATCATTTGCTGGGCATATTTGAGAAATACCCTCCCTGCCTCATTGAGCTTCACCTGACGGGTTGTTCGATCAAATAGAGTGGTTCCAAGTTCTGCCTCCAACGATTTTATATGCTTTGATAGACTGGATTGAGAAATATAAAGATTCTCTGCCGCTTCCAGATAATTCTCAATTTTAGCCAGAACAATAAATTCTTTAAGATGACTCAGCTCCATGTTTACTAATCCTTTCGCTTGTTTCTTTTTTCCTCTTATTATCTCAGATATCCAAATATAACTCCCTTGTATCAATAAATAGGTAAAACGATTGATTTTATCTCTTCTTCAAAATTAGATAGCTAGCTGCAAAATAGATCCAATTATTGGTGCAGTATTCAAAGAATCCAGTCTTGTAGACGATTATATTCAGTTTTTTCAATGTGAAGCACGAATAACTCCTCACCAACTTTTCTAACCCCGATTATGCGACTTTACACAAATACAAGCCCACAGAATCTTGTTTTATAAAGGTTTTATCCTCAATATTTGCCCAGGAAGTTCTCCCAGCCTCTTTCTATTACTTAATAAACATCAGTCTTTCCTTGTCCAAGTCCACTGCTAATTCATATTTGCCTTCATCATTTTTGCGGATATAACCTAAGACTCCTAAACTATCGACAAAGATGTCCTTGCGCTTTTGCTGGACTACTTCTTTTTTGAGAAATTTGAGTAAAAAGCTGGTCATATACTTAAGAGCATACTCGGGATTGACATCTCCCAAGATGGCATAGAGCTTTTCTTGATCCTCTGTCAATGGATATTGGTGTTTCACCTTGTAGAAGTAATTGGAAAGAGTCTGTGCATTTCTTGCAAAGTCCGTACGTTCGACTAAAATGGCGGCATTGGTTTGATTGCGCAATTCCGTCTCAAAAGTCTTCTCCAGCAAGCCTTGATAGACTGGACTGTCCTCTCTGATAAAAATCTCTTGATCAAGGGCTAAATCATCCGTAGATTCTAAAAAAGGGAGATTGAGCGAATAACGTTTATTTTCCCTTAGAATCAAGCCTGCCTTTATATACTCTTCCATAAGCTTATCAACTGATACATCTGGAAACTGGGCCTTGATTTCTCGTAGAATCACATCGTCATGCTGGTCCAGATAGTCAACCAAATCTATAAAAAATGGTTGTCGAGTCAAACGAGAAGGATTAAAAATCTGAATCATGAAGGTTCCTTTCTTTACATTTTAAAAGAGGGGATGCCGCTAACTGACTAGGATTGGTCCCTGGCTGGTTCAGAGGCACAGCTATTCCTAGTTCTCTATAGTATTCATTCCAGAAATCACTAATCTCCTGCTCCCCGTCCCCAAATTGCATCGGAATAGTCTCAAAAATAGGCAGGATTTCTGCGATATACTGGGAGCAATAAAAGCCATTCCCATCCGGATAAAAAGAGGCATTATAGGGTGCGCCTAAATGTTTGCTAGCTCTCTCCTTCACCAAGTCAGCTTCCAGCTCTGGATAGACATAAAGGTCGTAAAGATGAGTCGGTTCAAAAAATTCAGCCGGTTCTTGACAGATAACACCAACCTCACCAGTTGCATGATAAACAAAACCGTCCAAAAAGATAGCCACGTGACTGTAGTTACCTGTAGAAGCCTGGATAGCCTGCCCCATTTCTGTATCTTCTCTCACAAAAATCAAATCGCCATTTTCTAACATCTTTCTCTCCTAGAAAAAAAGGAGCCGAAACCCCTTTAGCTATATGGAAAACACTGTTTTCTATTTTGAAATAATACCCAAAATTTTAATCATTAAAGCTTTCAGTCAACTGAGGCACCACTTGTTTCTTACGTGAAACAGCACCTGGAAGAAAAGCGTGGTTATTTTCAAGTTTGAAGTTGAAGGCTGCTTCCACCTTGTCCATATTTGATCCAAGAGCCAAAATTTCTGAGTTTGAGTTGACGATGTCTGTAATCATCAAGACAAAGTCAGAGTAGCCGTTTGCTGCATTAGCCGCTTGCATTGCTGCTTCGATTTCAGCTTGGCGTTCCAAGACTTCAGCAATATCAACGGTGTTAACCTGAGCTACACGAACCTTATTTCCGTTGAGTTCAAAAGTCTTAGCATCGATATCAATCAATTCTTCAGCAGATTTGCTTGCCAAGTTGGTCCCAGCCTTCAGCATAGCAAGACCGTACTCTTCCAAGTTGACACCAGCCAATTCAGCCAATTCAGGCGCAATGACTTTATCAGATGGGTGAGTTGTTGGAGATTTCAAAAGAAGGGTATCTGAAATCAAACCTGAAAGCATCAAACCTGCGATTTCTTTAGGAACTGCTACACCATGTTCTTTGAACATGCGGTAAACGATAGATGAAGCTGATCCAACTGGTTCCAAACGCATGTAAAGCGGACTTGCAGTTTCAAAGTTAGCCACACGGTGGTGGTCCACAACACCGTAAACTTCTACTTCAGCGATATCTGATACTGACTGTTGGAATTCATTGTGGTCAGTCAAGATGACTTGCTCTGCACCTTCTGCTTTAGCAGATGTGATGACGCGTGGTGCTTCTACACCAAAATAGTTCAAAACAAAGGCTGTTTCTTCATTTGGAGTACCGAGTACTACTGCTTCTGTGTCCAATCCATAAGCCTCTTTTGCAAGATAAGCAAAGGCTACAGATGACCCGATGGCATCTGAGTCTGGATTTTGGTGACCAAATACTAGAATCTTAGACATGATAATACCTCTTTAAATTTATTCATCTTATTTTAGCACTTTTTTCTTCTTTTGACAAAAGTAAGAGGAGTCAAAGGACTCCTCATTAAACATCAATATCGTTAACTAGATTTTTTTCTTGATTTTCGGATAAAAATCGTTCTTTCTGTGGTCTTTTCTTACGTTTGAGGAGAGCTTCGGCAGACATGGCTTCTTCCTTGCTAGCAAAACCCTCTACATAGATGAGTTTGACTGGCAAGCGAGCTCGGGTATACTTGGCTCCCTTACCGCTATTATGAACGGCAAGGCGTTTCTTCACATCCGTTGTATAGCCCGTATAGTAAGACCCGTCGCGACACTCCACCACATACATATATGCCTTATGATCCATAGTAAATCTCTTGAATTTCTGGCGTATAGGAACCATCATCATTGTGAACAATGAGCGGTGGTAAGACCTTAAAGCCACTCGTTGAGCCATCCTTGATAGCTTCGATTAAGAGCATATTGGCCTCCTTCTCTCGTTTAGGATAGACAAATTGCAGGCGCTTGGGTGCCAAATTATGGCGCTGAAGCATATCTAAGATATCCAAAAGCCGATCTGGACGATGAACCATAGCCAAACGGCCATTAGACTTGAGAATACTCTGAGCGCTTCGGCAAATTTCTTTCAGGTTAGTCGTAATTTCGTGTCTGGCCAGAAGGTAGTGTTCACTCTCGTTGAGATTGGAATGCGGATCCACCTTAAAATAAGGCGGATTACACAAAATCATATCCACCTTACTTCCCTGAATGTGGGCAGGCATATTTTTCAAATCATCACAGATGACCTGCATCTGCTCTTCCAAGCCATTCAACTGAACCGAACGCTCTGCCATATCCGCCAGACGCTCCTGAATCTCTACAGAGAGAATTTTTGCCTTGGTACGACTACTTGCAAAAAGTCCAACTGCACCATTTCCAGCACAAAAGTCCACAATTAAACCCCGTTTAGGGAAGCGAGGAAAGCGTGATAAGAGAACACTATCCACCGAATAGCTAAACACCTCTCTATTTTGGATGATCTTGATATCTGTCGAAAAGAGCTGATTGATTCGCTCTCCTGATTTTAATAATTGTTCTTCTTTCATACTTTTATTATAACAAATTATGTTAATAGCACAAATAATTTAGATAATCGTATTTATGGCTTCTTCTTTAAATACTCTAATGCCTCGCGCGTCCAAACAGGCATCATTCGGGCAAGAGGAGCAAATCCGTGCTTGATCCGATCATTTGAAAAACGTCTCCGTCTTGGCAATTGATGTTTTTCCTCTTCTAAGGTACGGATAGAAAGGCTGGCCTTCCCAGTGTATTCGTCAAAATCCACCACCTGAACTTGGACTTCATCGCCAATTTTTAAAATGTCATAGATATTTTCAATAAATCCCGTCCGAATCTCCGAGATGTGAATCAGCCCTGTCACCCCTGTCTCTAACTCAACAAAGGCACCATAGGGCTGAATTCCTGTAATACGCCCAGTTAGCTTATCACCAATTTTCATCCTAGTCCTCAATTTCAATCGTTTCAATTACTACATCTTCAACTGGCTTGTCCATTGCACCTGTATCAACAGCTACAATGGCATCCAAGACCGCAAACGATTCTGCATCTACCAATTGCCCAAAAACAGTATGGCGACGGTCAAGGTGAGGAGTTCCACCTTGTTCTGCATAAATCTCAGCGATTGGTTCAGGCCAGCCACCACGCGCAATCTCTTTCTTAGAGTATGGCAAATGTTGGTTTTGCACGATAAAGAACTGGCTACCATTGGTATTTGGACCCGCATTGGCCATAGAAAGGGCACCACGGATATTATAGAGTTCTTCTGAAAATTCATCTTCAAAAGAGTCGCCGTAGATTGACTCTCCCCCCATACCAGTACCAGTTGGGTCTCCACCTTGGATCATAAAGTCCTTGATAATTCGGTGGAAAATCACACCATCATAGTAACCATCTTTTGACAGAGCAACAAAGTTGGCTACTGTTTTGGGAGCCTGCTCAGGGAAGAGCTTGATACGCAAGTCTCCGTGATTTGTCTTAATAGTCGCAAGAGGACCTTCTACTGCTTCAATGTCTACTTGTGGGAAATGCAATTCTTTTTCTACCATACCAAATCCTTCTAAGGCATCAAAAATACCATCTTCTTCTACTGTTTTTGTAATATAATCTGCTTTTTCTTTGATCTTTTCGTGGGAAACACCCATAGCAATACTGATTCCAGCATAATCAAAGAGTTCCATGTCATTGAGACCATCCCCAAAGACCATAACATTCTCTGGTTTCAAGCCTAGATGTTCCACCACCTTGGCTACACCCGTGGCTTTTGAACCTGAAATCGGCACGATATCAGATGAATGTTCATGCCAACGCACCATGCGAAGTTTATCCGATAAAGACTCTGGTAAGTGCAAGTCATCCCCTTTATCCTCAAAGGTCCACATCTGGTAAATGTCCGCTTTTTCATGAAAGTCAGGATCCACATTCAAGTTTGGATAAATCGGATCAATCGCCTCACTGATCAGTTCTGTTCGCGTGGAGAGTTTGGCGTCATGACTGCCAACCAAGCCATATTCAATTCCCTCTCGCTTAGTCCAAGAGATATACTCCTCAACATCTGATTTCTCAATCTGATGTTGATAAATAACCTGACCTTTTTTATCTTCGATGTAGGCCCCATTCAAGGTCACAAAAAAGTCAGGCTTGAGGTCTCGAATCTCTGGAACAACACCGAAAATACCTCGCCCAGAGGCGATTCCTGTTAAAATTCCTTTTTCACGCAACTGTTTAAAGACAGTGGGAATTGTAGCTGGAATAAAACCTGTCTTTGACGTACGCAAGGTATCATCAATATCAAAAAAGACGATTTTAATCTTTTTTGCCTTGTATTTTAATTTTGCATCCATCTCTCTACCTCTTTTTTATCACTCTTTCCATTATACCATAAACCTTAGGAAATTCCTTTTTTGAAAAAAGATGAAAATCCTATCAAAAAGAGAGCCAGTATAACTAGCCCTCTCTTTTCATTCTAGAACAGCTCTAGAGCAATCATGGTAATCATCGTTGCATCATAGTAGTTATCCAAAGGTAAATCTTGTGTGAAAATATATTTATTTTGCTGAAGAAGTTTCAGATAACCTTCTCCCTTGTCAGATGCATAGGTAATCGGTGCCAAGAAACTACCTGCCTGGTATTGATTGAAGGCCGTTCCGTTCAAGTCATAACCAGCATAGATACGTTGCTCTTTCATAAAGAAATCCATCATCTTTTGAACGAGTTTTTGACTTCTTTCGTCTTGACTTTGAGATAAGTGATAAGGCAAGCGACAAGCATTATAAGAATACGCCCCATCATATTGAGATTCAATAGTATTTGCTTTAGCAACACGCGCACCTGACTTCTCTACCCAGATAAAATCTGGCAAGAGACCGGTCTCAGATTGAGAACTAATTTGCTCCAATTGCCCAAGCATCTTATCCTTGACATCTAGCCATTGTTTATCACCAGTTAAATTATAAAATACTTGGAAATAATGAGGTAGTGTATCAGATGTTCTCATCAGATAGTAAAAATCTGAATTTTTTTGGGCCCAATTTCCTACTTTTAGAACACCGGTCTCCTCATTATAATTAAATCGAAGAATATCAATCAAGATACTTTTGGCTTGTCCTTCATATTCCTGAGCCTTATCTGGCCACTGCTTGGCAGCTTCAATCAAAGAATAAGCGATATAGAGATCACCATCGGTTGCGTTTTGCTTTTCAACCGTTTCGCTATCATTTTTGATCACTTGCTTCCAAGACATCAACTGCGTTCCCTCAATACGATGATTTTGGTAATAACGATAAAGACTCTCAAAATCTGCTTGACTTGCTTGCCCTTTTTGGGCTGCTAAAACCGTTATGAGCATGCCGTAACTTTGGGCTTCAGATAGAACTGTTGTTCCCTCCGAATCACTCGTCGTACGAACATAAGACTGATCGCCTTTTGTAACAAGGAACTGTTGGCTCCATTGTCTGTAAATTCGATTACGCATCTCGATTTTAGTCCTTCCTCTTGCTAAAAACAAGGCTAAACAAAAGATAGAAAGGATAAGCACAAACCAGACATATTTTAATTTATTCGTTTTCATAGAATCTCCTATCCTGCGAATCGCTTGGTTTTAACCCACTTGGTTTCTTTTCGTTGGAGTACTTTATCCAGCACGATTGAAGAAATGGAATCAATGGATACAACGATAAACATCTGTGCGTAAGAGAAATAGGCTGCCAAGGCTAACCAGATTTGTTTTGTCGTCGCTTGTCCAAACTGACTTGCTAATGCCGTCATAATTTGCATCAAATAGAGACCAATCATGAGAATCCAGTTGAAGAGCATGAGCTGGGCGATGTAGATATTATCCGCATCAAAAGCAAATGGAATTCTGACATCTGGGAAGAAAAGATTAAGACAGATCGCTAGCACATTCGCTAGGAAAATCAAATCCGATAGGACAATGGCAAAGTTAAACCAAAAGAAAACACAAGAATAGTTAAAGACTTCTAGTTTAACGCGCCAGTTTGCTCTGCCAAATAAATGCTTAAAATTTGAGAGAACAACTTCGTAGTTTCCTTTAGCCCAACGTTTTCGTTGCATATAGTAACTCTTTAAAGTCTCAGGTTCTTGTTGGAAAGCCTCTGAGTTATAAGCAAGGGCGATCAATTTACCACTCTGCATGATTTTAAAAGAAATATCGGTATCCTCAGTCAAGGCACCATTTTTCCAACCACCGATACTCTTTACAAAGTCGGTTTGAATGATAAAGTTGGTTCCTGGGATACGACCAATTTTAAAGAGATGCCACATCCCAACATGGTGCACCCGCTGGGTAACAACGATTTCTTGGTTTATACAACGAGTCAAGAAATTTTGATTGGCATTTCGAGTCTTGTTGCGACCGAAAGATGCCACGTGACGTTCTGGGTCCTTCATCACTTCTTTGACAAGGAAATATAGGGCATTTTTTTTCAGGCATGGCATCCGCATCATAGACACAGATGTATTCACCTGTTGCCATCTCTAAAGCATCGTTTAGAACACCCGCTTTTCCTCCCGTACCAGTACGGTCGATTATAGTCAGATTTCTTCCTGCATATTCAGGCATGGCTTGTACAGACAAACACTCTGAATAAGTGTTGTCCGAACAGTTATCCGCAAATAGAAGTAACTCCACACGGTCGTGAGGATAGTTCATATCCAAGATAGCTTTTGCCGTTTGGGCAATAACCACATCCTCATTATGAGCAGGAACAACAATAGTAACCTTAGGGTAATAAGGTAGTGGCGAGGTATCCACACGAAAATCACTATGTTTAAACCAAAAGTGAACAGCTGAAAAGAGAATTACCAAGCCCCAAGCTAGAGAAATCCAAATTGTAAGCAAGGTAAAAATCATTAACATTTGACTAATCATGATTCACCGCCTTAAAATTTTTGTTCACTCGATGGTAGAGAATATTGTATGTAATAAATAGTATAATAAAACAAATGCCAAAGGTGAGACTGAGTCCCAAAGCAATGCCAAAAAATATATTGGTTAGAGTCATGTTTCCCTCCTAATATTCTACAATTACATCTGTCTCTAATTGACGTTTGAGATGACTAGCAATATCCGAGTAGTCTTGGTATTTATCTTTATTATCATAGTTAATCATCAAGTAACCTGTTTGGAATTGAATTCCTTGGTTTCCATCTTCTCCATGAAAAACTAAACTGCCTAGTTTCTCCTGCAAACCATTCAAATAGAGTTGCTTCAAAGAATCTTGACTACTATTAGATAAAACAAGAAAATTCCCATTTGAAACGTAATAGAGTTTATCGTTGTAACTCAATTCCTGAGAAATTACCTCTTGAATGCGACTGAGCATCAGATTATGTTCTTTCGGTTTAATCTGGAAGAACAAATCTTCATGCGCCCAATGAATCAATAAAGACTGTACCGTCACATCACTTTGTTCAGTTACCATAGCTTGGTAATCTGCTCGAGCTTCGTCCTCCTGTTCTTGTACCTTTGAGGACACCTTGAAGAAATAATAACGAACCTTAAGTAGAATCCCAATCAAAAGAGGAAAACTGATTAATAAGAAGACCAGTTGAATGATTGGGATATAAACCACACCCGCAACCAAAACGATAAGTCCAAAACCAAATGCTAAGATAAGGGTCCAAGTAAGCAAAAGGTCAGATAATACCAACACTGCAAACAAGGCTAAAGCTAAAAACAAGATTTGTTCTAAAATGATTGCTCGAGCATACAAAAAACAAAGCACCAAAAGAATGACCTCACAAGCAAGCAAAGCCATAAGCCAGTTTTTAAATTGACTCCAATTTTTCATTTTATCTTATTTCCCCCTTTTGAATTCAGATACAGAAGTCGCTACACCAAAGTACTGTTGAATGGATTGTACGATTCGTTCAGAGGCTCTTCCATCTCCATAAGGATTTGGTGCCTGAGACATTTTTCTATAAAGAGTTTCATCTGTTAAGAGTTCTGCCATAGCATCTTTGACACGTACTGGATCAGTTCCAACTAGTTTCAAGGTTCCTGCACGAACACCTTCTGGACGTTCCGTCGTGTCACGAAGAACAAGGACAGGTTTGCCGAGAGAAGGCGCCTCTTCCTGAACACCTCCAGAGTCAGTCATGATAAAATAGCTTCTTGAAGCCAAATTATGAAAATCAAGTACATCTAAAGGCTCAATCAAGTGAATGCGCTCATGACCAGCTAGAATATCCTTTGCTGCTTCTTGCACAGCAGGGCTAAGGTGAACAGGATAAACAACTTCAATTTCCTGATGAAGATCGACCATCTCACGTAAAGCTGCAAAGACATTTCTCATTGGTTGACCTTGATTCTCACGACGGTGCATGGTTACCAATACAAGTTTCTTATCTGGATCCAATTGATCTAGAACATCATGATAGTAATCCGATTGAACGGTTAGTTTCAAGGCATCAATGGCTGTATTTCCCGTAATGACAATAGCAGACTCAGGGTGATTTTCCTTGAGGAGATTTTCCTTACTCTCACTAGTTGGAGCAAAATAGAGATCCGCTAGGTTATCAGTCATCTGACGATTCATTTCTTCTGGGAAAGGAGAATACTTATCAAAGGTCCTTAGACCAGCTTCAACGTGGCCGATACGTACCTGATTATAGAAAGCAACTAAACTTGCTACAAAAGTTGTTGTTGTATCTCCATGAACAAGAATCATATCTGGAAGTTCTTGCTTAACAACTGGATCAAACTTTTCTAAAATTTTTCCAGTAATATCTAAAAGGGATTGATTTTTCCCCATAATATCCAGGTCATAATGTGGCTCGATGCTAAAAGTTTCAAGAACTTGATCTAGCATTTGGCGATGCTGAGCTGTCACAACTGTGATCGTCTCAATGCTGTCACTATGTTTTTGCAATTCTAACACTAAAGGGGCCATTTTAATAGCTTCTGGTCGTGTTCCAAAAACAACCATCACTTTCAGTTTCTTCATTATGCTATCCTTCTACTATAATAAAATTTGATAAATCATATTAATTTGTATATCGAATAGTCCCAATTTCAATTAATTTGACTTTCATAATTATTTTACCGTCAATTTATTTATATGTCAAATTTTTTCCAAATTATATTATTTCATTTCATTTAATTTTAACATTCTGTAACTTTTTTGTAATGATATCGTTTACAACTAAAAACAGCCCATTCTTCGATATATTTCAGATTTTTTTCAGAAAATACGACAATACACAAACTATTATTTATATGTCTTGTTATATATTTATATTTGTATTGATGTTTCAAAAAATTATATTTTATCACTTTGAGGAATAAATTAAACAATTTCAAACAAAAAAATCCCTTTTTCGAATGAAAAAGGGACTGTGATTGTTTACTATATTTAAAATTTAAATCTTATAAAATCTGTCTTAAAACAAATATTTTGACAGATACAAGACCAATTCTCCGATATCTTCACAAACCGCATTCATTTCCAACGGCTGATTTCGATACCAAACGCCTGAACCATCTGGAATATAGCCTCGTTTGATGTACAATCTCTGGGCAGGTCCATAGCCTGAGTGCAAACCTACACCCAACGTCACTTTGTCTGAAAAAATCTTAACTCGATTTTCTGCCTCTTCCATCAAGAGGTTTCCAATACCTTGATTTTGAAAGGGCTCAAAGACATTGAAATCTGAAAGTTCTGGAGCCATTCCAGAAAAGGCGCCCTGCTTGGCATCGGGTAAAATCGTAATGTAACCCGCTAAAGCACCCTCAACCTCTGCAACTAAGACTTCTCTCTCCCCACATTCTTGTTCAAGAAAATATCTAGCCAAAATTTCTTCTCTACCCGGCCAACCTTGGCTGATAAATCCTCGAGATAGATCTTTAATGTCAGATTCTTGCATTTTTCTAATTGAACATGTCGTCTTCATAAGTTGCTCCTTTATAGCTTTCTTCTACCATTATAGCACGATAATAAAGATTAAAAGAAAAAACCTAGTAAGACAAAAGAATCTTACTAGGTCAACAGGGAATCCTTTCTAACAAAGTCCTATAAAAATCTGAAAAAGAGGTCCACCCAGACCGAACTCGCCTTCTCATTTCAAGGCTCGTGAAAAAAAGACCCGTAAGGGGCTTAATTCGCTTTCTTGTTTCCGAGCTCATGAAAAAGAGGTCCACCCGGACCCAACTCGCTCCCTCGTTTCAAAGCTCGTGAAAAAAAGACCCGTAAGGGTCTTTTCTTTAATCTTCGTTTACGAAAGGCATCAAAGCCATTACGCGAGCGCGTTTGATAGCTGTTGTTACTTTACGTTGGTTTTTAGCTGAAGTTCCTGTTACACGACGAGGAAGGATTTTCCCACGTTCTGAAACGAAACGGCTAAGAAGCTCAGTATCTTTGTAATCAACATATTCAATTTTGTTTGCTGCGATGTAATCAACTTTTTTACGGCGTTTGAATCCGCCACGACGTTGTTGAGCCATGTTTTTTCTCCTTTATAGTATTAATTGTCCATTAGAATGGTAAATCATCATCTGAAATGTCCAATGGATTTGTTGCTCCAAATGGATTTTCAGAACGTGAAAAGTCTGGTACTGGGTTTGCAGGTGCTGATTGACCAGCAGTTGGTGCAGAATAAGCGCCACCTGAATGTCCTTCGCGCACTCCGCGGCTTTCCAACATTTGGAAATTCTCAGCCACGACTTCTGTTACGTAGACACGTTGTCCTTGCTGGTTATCGTAACTACGAGTCTGGATACGACCTGTAAGCCCGATAAGAGAGCCTTTTTTAGCCCAATTAGCAAGATTTTCAGCCTGTTGGCGCCACATAACGACATTGATGAAATCAGCCTCACGTTCGCCATTTTGACTCTTAAATGTACGGTTTACTGCAAGAGTAAAAGTCGCAACTGCTACATTTGATGGGGTATAACGCAACTCAGCGTCACGTGTCATACGCCCTACAAGTACAACATTGTTAATCATAATTTACCTTCTTACGCGTCAAGTTTGACGATCATGTGACGAAGAATGTCAGCGTTGATTTTTGAAAGACGGTCAAACTCTTTAAGAGCTGCGTCGTCGTTTGCTTCAACGTTAACGATGTGGTAAAGTCCTTCACGGAAATCTTGGATTTCGTATGCAAGACGACGTTTTTCCCATGATTTTGATTCAACAACAGTTGCACCGTTGTCAGTCAAGATAGAGTCAAAACGTGCTACCAAAGCGTTTTTCGCTTCTTCTTCAATGTTTGGACGAATGATATAAAGAATTTCGTATTTAGCCATTGATATGTTCCTCCTTTTGGTCTAATGACCCCTAGTCTTTGCAAGGGGTAAGTGAGGTTTGCTCACAACAAACTATTATACTAGAAAAACTGATAGATAGCAAGATAAAAGTGAAAAAAGAAGATGAAAATATCTTCTTTTTACTAGTTTATGGTTTGATACGATGCAACATACGTGGGAATGGAATAGCTTCACGGATGTGTTTTGTACCTGCTGCGAAGGTTACCATACGTTCAATACCGATACCAAATCCACCATGTGGTACTGTACCGTATTTACGAAGGTCAAGGTAAAATTCATATTCTGTACGATCCATGCCAAGTTCTTCCATCTTAGCGACAAGGGCATCGTAGTCTTCCTCACGCATAGATCCACCAATGATTTCTCCGTAACCTTCTGGGGCAAGCAAGTCTGCACAAAGCACGCGTTCTGGATTTCCAGGAACTGGTTTCATATAGAAGGCCTTGATAGCTGCTGGGTAGTTCATGACAAATGTTGGCACACCAAAGTGGTTTGAAATCCATGTTTCGTGTGGTGAACCAAAGTCATCGCCATGCTCAAGATGCTCGTAGTCAGCATCTTCATCATTTTCATGCTCTTGCAAAAGGTCAATGGCTTGATCGTAAGTGATGCGTTTGAACGGCTCTGCAATGTAGCGTTTCAAGAGCTCTGTATCACGTTCCAAGGTTTCCAAGGCTTGAGGCGCACGATCAAGAACACCTTGAAGAAGGGCTTTAACATAAGCTTCTTGCAAGTCAAGTGACTCATCGTGTGTCAAGTAGGAGTACTCCGCATCCATCATCCAGAACTCAGTCAAGTGACGGCGCGTTTTTGATTTCTCCGCACGGAATACTGGACCAAAGTCAAAGACACGGCCAAGAGCCATTGCTCCTGCTTCTAGGTAAAGCTGACCTGATTGGCTCAAGTAGGCTGGTGTTCCAAAGTAGTCTGTTTCAAAGAGTTCTGTTGAATCTTCTGCTGCATTTCCTGAAAGGATTGGGCTATCAAACTTCATGAAGCCGTTCTTATCAAAGAACTCATAAGTTGCATAAATGATAGCGTTACGGATTTGCATCACAGCTACTTGCTTACGAGAACGGAGCCACAAGTGACGGTTGTCCATCAAGAAGTCTGTTCCGTGTTCTTTTGGTGTGATTGGGTAGTCTTGAGATTCACCAATCACTTCGATGTCTGTAATATCCAACTCATAGCCAAACTTAGAACGTTCGTCTTCTTTGACAATTCCTGTCACATAAACAGAAGTTTCTTGGCTCAAGCGTTTGATAACATCAAACTTCTCTAGCCCCACTTCTTCACCAAATTTTTCTACAAAGTTTGGTTTGAAGGCTACACCTTGGAAGAAGGCTGTTCCATCACGCAATTGCAAGAAGGCAATTTTCCCTTTTCCTGATTTGTTGGCAACCCAGGCTCCGATGGTCACTTCTTGACCAACGTAGTCTTTTACATCAATAATTGTTACACGTTTTGTCATAATCTATCTTCCTTTTTTCGTTTAACTTGTCCGAAGACATCATTACCCACTATTTTACCATAAATAGACTGTGATAGCTAGGTTCTACTAGATAAAAATCGCGAGATTTTCGTTACAAAAATCTTCGCTGTTTTAGCGAAGATTCTATGTTTTATTTTTCCATAAATTGATGCAAACGGCGAATAGCTTCTTTTAATGTATCCAAGTCTGTGGCATAGCTGAGACGAACATTTTCTGGTGCTCCAAATCCAGCTCCTGTAATCAAGGCCAGTCCGACTTCTTCGAGAATAGCTGTTGTAAACTCTGTCACATCGGTATACCCCTTCATCTCCATCGCTTTTTTAACATTCGGGAAGAGATAGAAGGCTCCTTGGGGCTTGACAACTTCAAATCCTGGCACTTTGCACAAGAGAGGATAGATGGTATTAAGGCGCTCCTCGAAAGCTTTGCGCATGGTTTCAACAGAGTCTTGCGGTCCAGTCAGCGCCTCAATCGTTGCATATTGAGATACTGCTGTCAGATTTGAAGTCGTTTGTCCTGTTAGTTTGCTCATGGCAGCAATAATTTCAGGATTTCCCACAGCATAACCTACCCGCCAACCAGTCATGGCATAGGCCTTAGATACACCGTTGATGACGATGGTTTGCTTGCGAATGGCTTCTGACAAACTAGAAATTGGAACAAATTCGTTCCCGTTATAAACCAGACGTCCATAAATATCATCTGCTAGGATAAGGACATCATGCGCAACAGCCCAATTTCCGATAGCCAAGAGTTCCTCACGAGAGTAAATCATACCAGTCGGATTCGATGGTGAATTGAGAACCAAGACCTTGGTCTTATCTGTTCGGGCTGCTTCTAGCTGCTCTACTGTTACTTTAAAGTGATTGTCTTCCTTAGCCTGGACAAAGACTGGCACACCTTCTGCCATCTTGACCTGGTCTCCATAGCTGACCCAGTATGGTGTAGGAATGATGACCTCATCACCTGGATTGACCACAGCCATAAAGAAGGTGTAGAGAGAGAACTTAGCACCAGTGGCAAAGGTAACCTCGTTGGCTGCAACAGAATACCCATAATAGCGTTCAAAATAGGTATTAACCGCCGCTTTTAACTCTGGTAGGCCTGAAGCAACTGTATAAAAGGAAGCTCGTCCATCTCGAATCGCTTCTACCGCTGCATCCTGAATGTTTTCAGGAGTATGAAAATCAGGCTGTCCCAAGGTTAAGAAAAGAACATCCTTTCCCTGAGCTTTTAATGCTTTGGCTCTTGCATCACTAGCTAGAGTGACGCTTTCTTCCATTTCTAGTACACGTTTGGATAGTTTCATATGCCCTCCTTATTGGATCACTGCTCCTGTTTCAAAGTCGACCAGATAGTACTGGTTTCCTGACTTAACTTCCCAAATCGGCTTGTCCTGATAGCGACCAAAAGTAATCTTGTCAATGTCGCTAGCTCCTTTTTCCCTCGAAATCGTCGCTGCCTTGTCTTGAGAAATCCCCTTATCAAGCTGATAAACATAAATCTTGTGGTCATTCTTTTCAATCAGTACGGCAATGGCCTCTTGCTTTTTATTATGTCCCAGAACGCTGTAATAACCTTCTAGTCCATTATAGAAATCAACCTGATCTGCCTTTTCCAATTCTGCATACTGCTTGGCTAGTTTTTCTCCCTCAACTCTAGCATCTTGATAGGGTTTCATGCTGAGTGATATCAGATAAAGGAAGGAAGTGGTCATGACTAGTACTACCAGAGCAATGCCGATTCCATACTGTAAAAGTAGCTTGTTTTTTGCTTTTTTCTGTCTTAGTTTCACTCGTCTATTTTACCATCTCTCCTCTTTTATTACAAGTGAAGATAGAAACATTCTAAGAATCTTTTCCTATAAAATATAAGTTCTTGTTTTTCTCTCTCATTATTGATAAAATAACCTTATGAAACAATATTTGAAAGAGAAAATTTCCGATAATCAATTAGACTTAAAAACGGCTATCGTCCTCAATAAAGCCATACGAACTTTTAAACCATATGAAGCCAAGGCTGCTAAAGAACACGGGCTAACACCCACCCAATTTTCAGTTTTGGAAACCCTCTATAGCAAGGGAGAACTACGCATTCAGGATTTGATTGAAAAAATGTTGGCCACTTCTGGAAACATGACTGTTGTCATTCGAAATATGGTTCGAGATGGATGGATTTCTAGAACTTGCGACCCCAAGGATCGTCGATCCTTTTTCCTGAAATTAACACCTGCAGGACGCAGAAAAATTGAAGAGGTTCTTCCTGACCATATCGATTCTATCTTAGAAGCACTCAGCATCTTGGAAGATGGCGAAAAGGAAGACTTAATCCGCATTTTAAAAAAATTTAAAAATTTGTGAGCAAAATTATTGCTAATTAGTATCATTTGTTGTAACATGGATGGTAACAAAAGAGTTCGCTCTTTGAATTTTAAACTAAAGGAGACACATCATGTCTAAAAAAGTATTATTTATCGTCGGTTCACTACGCCAAGGTTCTTTCAACCACCAAATGGCCCTCGAAGCTGAAAAAGCACTTGCTGGAAAAGCAGAAGTTAGCTATCTTGATTACTCAGCTGTTCCTCTCTTCAGCCAAGATTTGGAAGTTCCAACTCATCCAGCTGTAGCTGCTGCTCGTGAAGCAGTCCTTGCTGCGGATGCCATCTGGATTTTCTCTCCAGTCTACAACTTCTCTATCCCTGGAACAGTGAAGAACTTGCTTGACTGGCTCTCGCGTGCTCTTGACTTGTCTGATACACGTGGAGCTTCTGCCCTCCAAGACAAGTTTGTTACTGTCTCATCTGTAGCCAATGCCGGTCACGATCAACTCTTTGCTATTTACAAAGACCTCTTGCCATTTATCCGTACACAAGTCGTTGGTGACTTTACAGCTGCTCGTGTCAATGACTCTGCTTGGGCAGACGGAAAATTGGTGTTAGAAGAAGCAACTGCTTCATCACTTGCAAAACAAGCTGACGACCTTCTTGCAGCCATCAACTAATCCAGCAAAAACCAGCTCGAATGAGCTGGTTTTATGCTTGTTTCACAAAGACGAGTTCTAAGTCACTGGATAAATCAGGTCGGTAGTCAAAGCCGGCAAAGCGGAGCTTGCGAGCTTGTTCGACTGTATGGACTTGCCCCTCTATCAAGGCGGTTAAAAAGGCACCACGGGCTTTTTTTGAAATGGTTGAGTGGATTTTCAGCTGGCCTGCCTTGTCCTCCATAAATTTGAAGGTCACCATCTTTTCTCTAATTTCCTTCGAAAATACGGTTTCAAACTCTGATGATAGGAGTGAGAATATCAAATCCTCATCCTCTAGTGCCTCATCGTAGGCTGACTTCCAATGACTCTTTAGGGTTTTACCAGCTACTTTTAATTTCATCAAAAAGTCCAAACGGTGTGGAGCCATGGGAGATCGGGCTGGAACTACGCCATACAAAGCTGATGTAATTAAAACATGATCTTCAAGATAGGCTTGTTCAGTCTTAGTCAACTCATCTCGTTTGATGTGGCGATACATGAGACCATCAAAGAGTTTCAGGGCTGGATAATGTTTAGCCCTCTGATCTTTTAGAGCTTGAATATGAGCGTACTCTTCTTCTGCTTTCTCGGCAGATACCTTATAAAAAGTCTCTAATTCACTAGCTGAGTAATGCGCAAGTGAGTCAAGGACTGCCTGACTTTCTTCCCTCAAAGGGAGCGCTTCGATACAAGGATGGTCTGTGTTCATTTCTTTTGCTGTTGGGATTAAAATTTTCATATTGTTAGTGTAGCATATTTTTCAATCACGACCAAGAATTTCATCTTAAAAACCTCGGTTCATACCGAGGTTTCTTTTACTTGACTTTAAAGGTCTTGAGATAGTTATCTTTTCCAACTTGACCTTCGAAGGATTGGCCATTTTCGAGGTAAGGAAGGTCGTCTGACACGGAAGCCTTGATCTTATAAATCTTGCCATCAACTTTAAAGAAGTAGACGGTATCACCCTTGATGACAGCTGATTTAAGGTCTGAGACGATACCCTTGATGTTTTCTACCGTTTCATTATCCAACTCGAGGTCATTTTTATTGGCATATTTGCTGAGGAGTTCATCTACCGTAGTTGCTACGATAACGTTTTGGTACTCCACGGCATCGACCAATGCATACTCCTTGACCAAGCCTGCATTGTCCTTCAAGCCCATGATATAGAGCGGTTTGTCATTGAGATTGACAAGAATAGGGAAGGTAGCCTTGTAGGCCTTCTCCTGAACGGCTCCTTCTGCAGAAGCACGGGCTGATTCTTCGGTTGCTGATGCTAGATTGTACTTGGTGATTTCACCTGTACGCATGTTTTCAAGGATAAATCCTAGATTACTTTCGTCAGCGTTGGCTGAAGTCACCCCTGTGTAGAGATAAATGTCATTTCCGATAGAAAGATAGTTATAGCCCTCTGTCGTTTGGGTGACGTTTTTCTTAGAAATCAAGGCATTCCAAAAGCCGTCTTTATACTTGCCGTTGTAGTTGATTTGCTCGATGGTTTCTTCTGCTGGATAGACACGGTCCACCCATTCTGGCACTTCATCCAAGCTGTATTCCTTGGTTTCTCCATTGGTAGCATCTAAGATAATAACAGATGAAGGACGAGGTACTCCTAGACCAAACTGCTTTTGATAAACGGTTGCTACATAGAAGGGATTGCCTTCATCATCCACCTCAAAGGATGGCGTTTTAAAAATCTTGGTTGGGTACTTGATTCGAAGATGACGTTTGACATCGCGGTTAAAATACTCGGAGTCTGAATACTTCATCGGCGTTTTTAAATCCACCAATTCCGCATTTCCTGTCACCATATCAACCTTGATATACTCACCAATTCCCTTGGACTGATTATTAAACCATTTGATCGGGTCGGCATACTCCAAAGGTGTCACCCGATAGGGCTTACCATCAACCGTCAGCTGAGTATAAGTATCTGCTGCTACGTACTGGGAAACCTTATCCGTCAAAGAACCCAGGTAACGGTCACCAATCTTTTCTGCAGTGCTCCGATCTAGGATTGGAACCTTACTGGTATCACTCTTAGGAAAATCTTTAAAGTCTTTTTCTGTGATGGACACAACATTAGCATAATTTTTTGCTTGGAAAAAGCTAGAGGTTACTAGGCTTACCAGACCAGCAAGGGCAAAAATGATACCTGCAGTCAGAAACAATCCTCTACTAAGTTTGGTAAAAAGGAATCCTTCTAGATTGAGATCTTTGGTAGCCTTGCCATGGCGTAGGTGAACAGTTTTGAGGAGATTGGTATCCTTGCGGAAACTAAACAAAATCCCCATCACCACCAAATGCCCACAGAGAAAGAAGATGAATTCCCAACTAGTCAGATTGAAGGGTGGTAAAAAGATATACCAAGTCGTTGCTATAAAAACAAGTTCAAATAGTATGCGTTTCATCTGAATTCCTCCTAAATAATCCGTCCTTCCAAATGATCCAGTTCATGTTGGCAGATCTGAGCTGGAAAACCTGTTAACGTAATTGTCTGTTCCTGCCACTTGCTATCACGATAGGAAACCGTAATCGTTTCATAACGAGTTGTTGGTCGCACCCCAGTCAAGGACAAACAACCTTCCTCTGTCTCGTAAGGTTCTTTATAGGAAAGGAGAACGGGATTAAACATGACTATGGGAACCAAGCCAAGATTAAAGATAATCACGCGCTTCTGCACGCCAATCATATTTGCCGCCAGACCGACACAGGTCTCGCGATTGGCCAGCAGGGTATCCTGTAAATCTCTAGCTAGATAAAGGTCTTCCTGCCTTGCAGGTTTCGAGACCTGCGACAGGAATAAGACATCTCGGACAATTTTCTTTTCCATTCTCTTACGCTCCTTGCTACTTCACTTTATTATAGCACAAAAGAGGATAACTTCTAACCATTCTCCTCAAATGCAAAAAAAGCCATCCGAAGATGACTTTCTTTTTAAATCGCGTTCTTATCAAAACCAAGTTTACGTTGAACAAACTTAACGATTTCGACAATGAGTATCATTGAGAAGCTTCCGCCCATAACGATTCCCCATTGTGATAAGTCTAGTTTGGTTACGTGGAAGATGCTTTCTAATGGATCGATAACAATAGTTGATGCTAATAAAATAAATGAAACCAAGATGGACCAGTTGAAAGTCTTAGACTTGAATGGCCCGATTGTCAAAATGGATTGGTAAACAGACTTTACATTGTAGGCATGGAAGAGCTGGATCAAACCAAGTGTTGCAAAGGCCATAGTAAGAGCATCAGCGTGGATAGCTTGATTGTCACCCACATGAACTGGGTAAAGAAGGGCAAGACCATAAACGGCCAGAACAAGGGCGCCTTGAAGGAGACCTTGATAGATAATGGAACTCATGACCCCACCTGAGAAGAAGCTTGACTTGCGTCCACGTGGTTTGTGGGTCATAACACCTGGCTCAGCTGGCTCAACACCGAGAGCGATAGCTGGGAAGGTATCCGTTACCAAGTTAATCCACAAGAGATGAACTGGCTGTAGGACATCCCAACCAAACAAGGTTGACAGGAAGATGGTTAATACTTCAGCCGTATTGGCAGAAAGAAGATACTGAATAGTCTTTTGAATGTTTGAGAAGACCTTACGTCCTTCTTCAACTGCAACGATGATGGTCGCAAAGTTATCATCTGCAAGGATCATGTCAGATGCACCCTTAGAAACCTCTGTACCAGTGATTCCCATACCGATACCTATATCGGCTGTTTTCAAAGCTGGCGCATCATTAACACCATCACCTGTCATGGCAACGACCTTACCTTGTTTTTGCCAAGCTTTCACGATACGAACCTTGTGTTCTGGAGATACACGCGCGTAAACAGAGTATTGACCAACGACTTTTTCAAATTCTTCATCTGAAAGTTCGTTAAGCTCAGCACCAGTCAAAACATGGTCTTCTGAGTCATTTTCATCGATGATTCCCAAACGTTTGGCAATGGCTTCTGCTGTATCTTGGTGGTCACCAGTGATCATGATTGGACGGATTCCCGCTTCCTTAGCGACACGAACGGCTTCTGCTGCTTCGGCACGTTCAGGGTCAATCATCCCAATCAAACCAGTAAAGATCAAGTTGTTTTCAAGCTCTTCAGAAGTAAGATTTTCTGGAATAGTATCGATAATCTTATAAGCACCTGCAAGGACACGCAAGGCTTGGTGAGCCATATCAGAGTTGTTTGTATGAATTAATTCAGTGACTTTCTCATCAATCGGAGCAACATCTCCAGCCTTGTCACGAGCAACACAACGTTTCAAAAGTTGATCTGGAGCGCCTTTGACTGCTACGAGGAATTTACCATCTGGCAATGGGTGAACCGTTGACATGAGCTTACGATCTGAGTCAAATGGCAATTCAGCCACACGAGGATATTTCTCTAAAAATCCTTTAACATCATAGCCCTTGTCCAAGGCATACTGGATGAAGGCTGTTTCGGTTGGATCCCCGATTAGGTTTCCTTCTGCATCAATCTTAGTATCATTAGTCAAAACAACTGAACGAAGAAGAGGCATTTCAAGACCTAGTTCAATGTCATCAGCTGAATCATGTAGAACTGCATCATAGAAGACTTTTTCGACGGTCATCTTGTTCATAGTCAGCGTACCAGTCTTATCAGAAGCGATGATTTCAGTTGAACCAAGTGTTTCTACTGCTGGCAACTTACGAACGATAGAGTTTCGTTTTGCCAAAACTTGAGTACCAAGTGCAAGAACGATGGTCACGATAGCAGGAAGTCCTTCTGGGATGGCTGCGACAGCAAGTGCAACAGAGGTCATCAACTCACCGAGTGGATTTTTTCCTTGAATGAAGACTCCAACTACAAAAGTAACAAGGGCAATAACCAAAATAGCATAGGTCAAGACCTTAGAAAGGTTGTTCAAGTTTTGTTTAAGTGGCGTGTCCGTCTCATCAGCATCTTGGAGCATGCCAGCGATATGACCAACTTCCGTATACATACCTGTATTGACAACAACACCAAGACCACGACCATAAGTCACGTTTGAGTTTTGGAAAGCCATATTGACACGATCACCAATACCAGCATCTGCAGCAAGTTCAACTGTCAAGTCTTTTTCGACTGGAACAGATTCACCTGTTAGAGCCGATTCTTCTATTTTAAGAGAGTTGGCTTCTAGCAAACGTAGGTCTGCTGGTACAACATCACCTGCTTCAAGAGCAACGATATCACCTGGTACCAATTCTTTTGAGTCAATCTCAGCCATGTGCCCATCACGGATAACGCGAGCAGCTGGACTGGACATAGATTTGAGGGCTTCGATGGCTTCTTCCGCTTTTCCTTCTTGGTAAACACCAAAGGCTGCGTTGATGATAACAACGGCTAGGATAATGATGGCATCTGCAATATCTTCCCCACCAGAAGTGATGACAGACAAGATGGCTGCAGCCATCAAAATAATAATCATCAAATCCTTAAACTGTTCGATGAATTTAACCAAGAGAGATTTTTTCTCACCCTCTTCCAGTTCATTGCGCCCATATTCAGCTAGGCGTTTCTGCGCTTCGCTTGACGAAAGGCCTTGCTCAGTTGCTTCAACCGACTTCAGGACCTCTTCAGGACTTTGAGTATAAAACGCTTGGCGTTTTTGTTCTTTTGACATGTGTCTCCTCCTTGACTTTGTGTGCAAAACAAGCTCTCTTTTGGTTTTATGACAAACAAAAAGAGACTTGTTAATCATAACAAGTCTCGCTGTTTAAGATAGGGCCGGAAAGAATACTTTGTAGTATAACATTCGGAATGACGACACTATCACAGGTTTCTGCCAGCTACTCCCTTGAGTAGTACTATTATACCAAATTTTGAAAAGTTTTCAATCATTAAAATTCGATGAGGGAGGACTAAATTTGAATTTTCCTGCAAAAACCAGTATAATGAAAGAATATTATTTATACTGAAAAGGAAGTTTGATGAAACAATCAATCTCAAATCTCAAATTAGCTGAGCGTGGTGCCATTGTCAGTATCTCGACCTACTTACTCTTATCAGCAGCTAAGTTAGCAACTGGACATCTACTTCATTCATCCAGTTTGGTAGCGGATGGTTTCAACAACGTATCCGATATTATCGGAAATGTTGCTCTTCTGATTGGCATTCGAATGGCTCGCCAGCCTGCAGACCGTGACCACCGCTTTGGACACTGGAAGATTGAAGATTTAGCTAGTTTGATCACTTCCATCATCATGTTTTACGTTGGCTTTGATGTGCTTCGGGACACCATTCAGAAAATCCTCAGTCGGGAACAAACGATTATCGATCCTCTGGGTGCAACTCTCGGAGTCGTCTCTGCGGCAGTCATGTTCGCCGTTTATCTCTATAATACTCGTCTCAGTAAGAAATCAAAATCAAAGGCCCTCAAGGCTGCCGCCAAGGACAATCTTTCCGATGCTGTCACCTCGCTGGGGACTTCCATTGCCATCCTAGCCAGCAGTTTCAATTATCCAATCGTGGATAAACTGGTTGCTATCATCATCACTTTCTTTATCTTAAAAACAGCCTATGATATCTTTATCGAGTCTTCCTTCAGTCTTTCAGATGGTTTTGATGACCGGCTACTAGAAGACTACCAAAAGGCTATCATGGAGATTCCAAAGATTAGTAAGGTCAAGTCCCAAAGAGGGCGTACCTACGGTAGCAACATCTACCTTGATATTACCTTAGAAATGAATCCCGATTTATCAGTCTATGATAGTCACGAAATTGCAGACCAGGTCGAGTCTATGCTAGAAGAGCGTTTTGGAGTCTTTGATACCGATGTCCATATCGAGCCAGCTCCCATACCTGAGGACGAAATTTTAGACAATGTCTACAAAAAATTGCTCATGCGTGAGCAATTGATTGATCAGGGAAATCAGCTAGAAGAACTCCTTGCTGAGGACTTTATCTATATCCGTCAAGATGGGGAGCAGATGGATAAAGAGGCTTATAAGTCTGAAAAAGAACTTAAAGCTGCAATTAAGGATATTCAGATTACCTCCATCAGTCAGAAAACCAAACTTATTTGCTATGAGATGGACGGAATCATCCACACCAGTATCTGGCGTCGCCATGAGACTTGGCAAAATATCTTTCATCAAGAAACCAAAAAAGAAGAATAGAAAAATCCTGTCGTAATGACAGGATTTTTCTATTCACCTAACTATCAAAGTCACTTAGGTATTCATAACGTTCGTATTTTTCAAGGAGTGCTTCGTTTTTCTCATCTAGTTCTTTTTGAAGAGTAGCTAGTTTACCAAAGTCAGATCCGTTTGCCTGCATTTCTTCTTCAATAGCAGCGATACGATTTTCCAAGGCTTCAATATCGCCTTCAATGCTTGCCCACTCCTGCTTTTCTTGGTAGGTCATGCGTTTCTTGTCTTCACGAACCTTGACCACTTTCTCCTTTTCTGCCTTTTGCACTTGATTGGCCATATCAGTTTCAAAAGCTTTTTCATCAAGGTAGTCGGTGTAATGACCAAAGAAAGGACGAATCTTGCCATCCTCAAAAGCGAGAATCTTGGTCGCTACCTTATCTAGGAAATAACGGTCGTGGCTAACTGTCAAGACAGGACCCGCAAAGCCCTGCAAGAAATTCTCCAAAACTGTCAAAGTTGCAATGTCTAGGTCATTTGTCGGCTCGTCCAAGAGAAGAACATTTGGTTTTTCCAAGAGCAATTTGAGAAGATAAAGGCGTTTTTTCTCTCCCCCAGATAATTTCTCAATCAAGGTTCCATGGGTTGAACGTGGGAAGAGGAACTGCTCCAGCAACTCAGCGATGGAAGTCGTAGAACCACCACTGGTCTTGACCTCCTCTGCCACTTCCTGCAGGTAATTGATAACGCGCTTGCTTTCATCTAAACCTTCGATTTGTTGAGAGAAATAGGCAATGCGAACCGTCTCACCGATGATAACTTGACCTTTAGTCGGCTCAAGACTTCCTGCGATGAGATTAAGCAGAGTTGACTTCCCGACACCGTTGTCCCCAACGATTCCGATACGGTCTTTGGCTTGCACCAATAGATTAAAATCTTGCAAAATGGGCTTGTTCTCATAGGCGAAGGAAACATTCTGAAACTCGATGACTTTTTTTCCAATCCGACTGGTTTCAAAGTTCATGGTTAAGTCTGTTTCAGCAACGCCACCTGAAACTTCTTTTTTCAAGTCGTGGAAACGATTGATACGAGCTTGTTGCTTGGTCGCACGCGCCTGCGGTTGTCTGCGCATCCAGGCCAACTCTTGTTTGTAGAGTTGTTCTTTCTTGTGGAGAAGGGCAGCATCACGCTCATCCTGTTCCGCCTTGAGGCGAACATAGTTCTGATAATTTCCCTGATACTCGGTCAAGCCTGCTCGGTCCAACTCGAAAATCCGCGTTGATAGTGCATCTAGGAAATAACGATCGTGAGTGATAAAAAGGACGGTCTTCTTGGAATTTTTTAAAAAGAGGGTCAGCCACTCAATGGTCGCAATGTCCAGGTGGTTGGTTGGCTCGTCCAGAAGCAAGAGGTCGTGGTTGCCAAGAAGAACTTGCGCCAACTGGACCCTTCTTCTCAGGCCACCTGACAATTCCCCAACTGGAGTCGACAAGTCCTGAATACCCAGCTTGCTGAGGACCGTCTTGACCTGGCTTTCAATTTCCCAGGCTTGGAGAGAATCCATCTCTGCCATGACCCGTTCCAAACGAGCCTGCTTGTCCTCACTGTAATTGAGCATGATTAACTCATACTCACGAATGAGCTGAATTTCCTTGAGGTCGCTGGAAAGAACCGTATCCAAGACCGTCTTGCTATCATCAAAGTCTGGATTCTGGGTCAAGTAACCAATCTGATAATCATTCTTAGCTGAAAAGGGGCTGACGTCCCCATCAAAGCCAGAAGTGCCAGAAAAGACGTCCAAAAGGGTTGTCTTACCCGTTCCATTAACACCAATCAGACCAATTCTATCCAAATCATGGATAATAAAGGAAATATCTTTAAAAACGGTCTTATCACCAACGGATTTGCTTAGTTTTTCAACGATAAAATCACTCATTTTTTCTCCCTCAGGTAAGCATGGATTGCTTGACGATCATTTTCCAACTCTCCATCGACAATGGCAAACTCAATCTCTGTTAAAATCTCTCCCAAGTCTGGTCCTGGCTGGTAACCATATTCCTTAATCAGAACTCCTCCGTTAATCTGGATTTCTTTCTTATCATGAATGGTCAAACTCTGGTAAGTTTCTGTGATGGCTTGTGGGTTGACTTCTTTCCCTTGAGCCTGACGAAGACTTTCAGCTTGTAGAAGGGAATCCAAGTCAAAGCGGTAACAATCGCGCTTGCTCAGCTCTCCTTCTTCTCGCAAAGCCAAAATAGTCAGCAAATCCTGTACTTGCTTGGCAAACTGGCGTGAGGTTTTCCAAGCTTTCAAAAATGGCTGTGCATCTTTAATCTCCAAAGCCCACAAGAGGGCCGCCCAGGCTTGTTCAGATGATTCAAAAGTGAAATCAGTCTCCAAAACAAACAGTCTGTTGAGCTTGTCCTGGCTTCCTGCCATGTCTGGAAGATAGTCATAAGCTCGACTCTCAATCATGGAAGACAGACCAACTCGCCAAAAAGGAGCCAGCAAGAGTTTATCAAACTCAACAAATGTACGCTCTACAGAAATTTTTTCCAAGAGTGGCGTCAAAGTCTTCATCGCCACAAAAGTTTCTGACTCAAGTTTAAAACCAAGACTGGCCTGAAAACGAAAACCACGCATAATACGCAAAGCATCTTCGTTGAAACGTTCACTAGCCACTCCAACTGCTCGCAGGACTTGGTTTTTCAAATCTTCTAAACCATGGAACAAGTCAATGATTTCGCCTGTCTCATCCAAGGCAAAGGCATTAACTGTGAAATCACGACGTTTGAGGTCTTCTTCTAGCGAACGCACAAAGGAAACCGCACTGGGTCTACGATAGTCCACATAGACATCTTCAGTTCGAAAGGTCGTTACCTCATACTCCTCATCCCCATCTAAAACTAAGACAGTTCCGTGCTCAATTCCAATATCGGCTGTTCGCGGAAAAATCTGCTTGGTCTCCTCTGGATAGGAAGAAGTCGCGATATCCACATCATGGATAGGACGATTGAGGAGGGCATCTCGAACAGATCCCCCAACAAAATAGGCTTCAAAGCCTGCTTCTTTAATTTTTTCTAATACTGGTAAAGCCTTCTGAAATTCAGAAGGCATTTGCGTTAATCTCATAATAAGTGTTCTAATCCATAGACAAGCTCATGACGCTTGACAACTTCTTTGATTCCCAAATTCACCCCTGTCATGAAGGAGCTGCGATCATAGGAGTCATGACGGAGGGTCAATCCTTCTCCCTGATTGCCAAAGATGACTTCCTGATGGGCTACCAAGCCTGGTAAACGGACCGAATGGATGCGCATGCCACCAAAGTCAGCACCGCGAGCACCCACAATCAATTCTTCCTCGTCAGGCGCACCTTGCTGGATAGACTCACGCACTTCCGCCATCAACTCAGCCGTTTTAATGGCTGTTCCGCTCGGAGCATCTTTTTTCTTGTCATGATGGAGCTCGATAATCTCCACATTTGGGAAATATTTGGCAGCCTGCGCCGCAAATTGCATAAGCAAGACAGCTCCCAAAGCAAAGTTAGGAGCAATCAAGCCACCCAAATCTTGTTCACGGGAAAATGCTTTTAGTTCTGCAATTTCGTCACTAGTGAATCCTGTTGTTCCAACTACTGGAGCAAAGCCATTTTCAAGAGCAAAGCGTGTATTTTCGTAGGCAACCGCTGGTGTAGTAAAGTCTACCCAGACATCCGCTTCAAACCCGGCTAAATCAGCCTTATCATTGAAGACAGGAATTCTCTGCCATTCTGACTCAAACTCAAAAGGATCCAAAACTGCGACCAAATCCAAGTCTGGATCAGCCAAGACCATCTGACAAGCAGCTTGGCCCATCTTTCCCTTAAAACCGGCAATAATTACTCGAATACTCATCTCTACTCCTGACTAAGATACAAAGGACGTTAGCTGCCCATAACAACAATCTAGACGATTGGCGTATAACTTAAAGCGATACTACCTTCTCCAAGGTGGGTCCCAATGACACTACCAAAGGTTTCAATTGGAATTTCAGCAGTCACACCACTCTCCATCAAAAGCTGGCGCAAATCCACTGCCTTTTGAGAAGCATTCCCATGAATGACTGTAATACGGTAGTCTCCATCTTTTGTCAACTCTTTGATGATTTCCACCAAACGTTTGGTTGCCTTCTTTTCTGTACGAACTTTTTCGTAAACCTCAATCACACCTTGGTCATTAAAGTAAAGGATAGGCTTGATACTGAGGAGATTCCCTAAGATGGCTGCCCCATTCGACAGACGTCCTCCCTTAACCAAGTGGTCTAGGTCATCTACTATGATAAAGGCTGAATTATCAGCAATTTGAATCCCCAACTTCTCCTGAATCTGGGCAAAATCATCGCCTTGTTCTGCCCATTCAAAGGCACTCTCTACCATAAATCCTAGAGGAGCACTTGTAATATGAGTGTCAGGAAAAGCAATGGTCAAACCTTCATGCTCATCCAACATGTATTGGATGTTCTGATAAAAGCCTGAAATTCCTGACGAAAGAAAGAGTCCCAAGACATGGGTATACCCCTCATCTTTCAAGGAACTAAGAATCTCATCCAATTTGGCAATACTTGGTTGACTGGTTTTAGGCAATTCTGCAGACTGAGCCATTTTTTGATAAAATTCCTCAGCAGTCAGATTGACACCTTCAACATACTCCTCCCCATCAATATTGACAGGAATATCCAAGATAAAAAGATTCTCTCTTTGCAGCGTCTTCTCCTCTAAATAGGCTGAAGAATCTGTAATGACAGCTAATTTCATGACTAAAACTCCAAATTGATTCCTGGAAGATCCAAGGCGATTTCTGTTACTTCATACGTCAAACGATTGAGCATGTTCAAGCATTGACGTGCCAAAGTTTCGACTTCTTCCTGGTTAAATTCGCTTGGTTCGTTGACAATACGACCTTCCACATGGTTAACTTGAGAAATTGTTCCGCTGATGACAAATTTGTCAAAGACAATCATGAAACTCAAAATAACGACAAGCGAAGTCACTTGGTTTTCTTGGTCATATTGGAGTAACTGAAAGTTCACATCTACCTTGGTTTCAGGGGCTCCATTTTCATTTTCCCATTCAAAGTTACGAGCATCAAAGTGATACTGGCTAACAAATTCTTGTTCTCGTTTAAGATTCATTTTTCTCTCCTATTGCTACAATTTACTATGCAATTGTACCACATTTTTATCATTTCATCTAGTTTTCTAGGTTTTAGTCAATTCCGATTTCATCTTTAACAACAGCAGCAATCGTATCTACATAGTAGTTAACTTCTTCTGTTGTAGGAGCTTCCGCCATGACGCGCAAGAGGGGCTCGGTACCACTTGGACGGACAAGGATACGACCGTTCCCTGCCATTTCTTCTTCCATCTTTTCGATGATTGTCTTGATGGCTGGTACTTCCATGGCTTTTTCTTTCATGGTATTTTCCACTCGGATATTGACCAGTTTTTGTGGGTAAATCGTTACTTCCGATGCCAATTGTGACAAACTCTTACCTGTTTCCCGTATAACTTTTGTTAGTTGAACGGCAGTTAACTGTCCATCACCTGTCGTGTTGTAATCCATCAAGATAACGTGACCAGACTGTTCACCACCAAGGTTATAGCCTGATTTTCTCATTTCTTCGACGACATAGCGGTCACCAACCGCAGTGACTGCCTTGTTAATGCCTTCGCGATCCAAGGCCTTATGGAAACCAAGGTTAGACATAACGGTTGTTACGATAGTATTTTGAGCTAACTGGCCTTTTTCAGAAAGGTATTTCCCGATGATATACATGATCTTATCACCATCAACGATATCGCCATTTTCATCAACAGCAATCAAGCGGTCACTGTCTCCGTCAAAGGCCAAACCAATAGCTGACCCACTTTCTTTGACCACTTTTTGAAGAGCTTCAGGGTGTGTAGAACCCACATTCAAGTTGATATTAAGACCATCTGGTGTCTCACCAATAACAGTTATTTGAGCCCCAAGGTCTGCAAAGATTTGACGGGCACTTGTAGATGCTGCACCGTTGGCTGTATCCAAGGCCACTTTCATTCCTTCAAGAGGCGTTCCAGTTGAAACAAGGTAACCTTCATACTTACGTAAACCTTCTGGATAGTCCACTAAGGTTCCCAATCCTTCGGCACTTGGACGAGGAAGGGTGTCTTCTGTAGCATCTAGCAAGGCTTCGATTTCAGCTTCTTTTTCATCATCAAGTTTGAAGCCATCCCCACCAAAGAATTTAATTCCATTATCAAGGGCTGGGTTGTGACTAGCGGAAATCATGACACCTGCACTGGCTCCCTCAGTTTTGACCAAGTAAGCTACTGCTGGTGTTGCAAGGACACCGAGTTTGTAGACGTGAATCCCTACAGAGAGGAGACCTGCCACTAAGGCTGATTCTAACATTTCTCCTGAGATACGTGTATCACGTCCTACAAAGACTTTAGGGGCTTCTGTTTCGTGTTGGCTAAGAACATACCCACCAAAACGTCCCAGTTTAAAGGCCAATTCTGGCGTCAGTTCTACGTTTGCTTCTCCACGGACTCCATCGGTCCCAAAATATTTACCCATTTTATTTATCATCCTTTTCTACTATTTTATTTAGTCCTGTTTAGACGAGTCTGGCTTCGTTTCTGAACTCGTTGAAGACGAACTGCCTTCTGAGGAACTTGTTGACGAGTTACTTGAACTAGACGTTGCTGTTTTTGTTGTAATTTTCATAGTTGTGTCAAATGGCATAATGACGCTTGGTAAGACATTTCCATTTTTATCGACTGCTTGTAGAGGAACAGAGGACGAGTAGTTTCCAGTTATCCGTTCACTCGTCGGTAAGATGGCAATGACACGATCTACTTTGGAGAGGGTTTCCTCATCACTAATAACCGTTACTTTTTCATCTGACACAGTAACTGTATCGATTTTCACACGAGAATCAATCTGACTAGGGTCAATCTCCGGCACAACAATGACATTGTCCCGTTTTGCTTTTTTACCGACCTTCACTGTTATCTTTTGCGGTGTCGCAACAGCCGTCAAACCGCTCGGAAGATTTTCAATGGTTAGAGGAACTTCGATGGTTCCTATACTGGCATCAGAAAGATCAGCCGTCACCTTAAATTTGCGGGTACTTTCCTGCATCTCACTCGCCAAAGCAACTCTATTTGACCCTGTTAGAAAGACCGTCACCTCAGATGTAAAACCACTGATAAAATACTGATCACTGTCATACTGAATATCAATTGGGACATTAAGAACTGTGTTTGTATAAGTCTCCGTCCGCACCTGTCTGGCACTGTTGCTATTCTGATAGTTTGTCAAAGTTGCATAGATAAAGAGAATGCAGGCGAAAAAGAAGGAAGAAATGATGTATAGACTATTTTTTCTCATGTTTCAATCCTCCTAGCAAGCGCTCTTTCAGACCTTGCTTTTTCTCTGATTTTGGAAGTAAGATTCTTCTTAACTCCGATTCAAACTCTTCCAAGGTTAAATCGTGCTTAAAGACTCCATTATAGGTGATGGAGATTCCACCCGTTTCTTCCGAAACCACAAAGGTAAGAGCATCTGACACTTCCGACAAACCAATCGCCGCCCTGTGACGCGTTCCAAACTCCTTGGAAATCCCGGTATCTTCAGTCAAGGGTAGATAGGCTGAAGTTACAGCAATTCGGTCTTCCTTGATAATGACAGCACCATCATGCAAGGGAGTATTGGGAATGAAAATATTGATAAGCAATTCAGCCGAAATTTTGGCATCTAAAGGGATCCCTGTCGAGATATATTCCTGCAAGGTTCTCACTCTCTGAACCACTACAAGCGCCCCAATCTTACGAGGACTCATGTATTCAACTGATTTCACAAATGCACGAACCATCTGCTCTTCCGCACTAATGGGGGCATTGGAGAAGAAATCAGTAGCCCGGCCCAATCGCTCCAAACCTGTTCGAATCTCTGGTGAAAAGATAACCACCGCTGCAATCACCCCGTAGGTGATGATCTGATTGATCAACCAGGAAATAGTCGTTAAACCAATCATATTGGAAAGAATCTGGGCTAGAATAAAAACTAAGACTCCCCGCACCAATATCATAATCTTGGTGCCTGCAATAGCTTTAGTAAAATGATATAAAATATAAGTCACAATGAGAATATCAATCAGATTGGTGACTATACTCCAAGGACTTGAAAACAAACTCGTCCAGTATTGTAAATTGGATAATTGTTGAAAATTCATCCTTGGCCTCCTCCCTGTCAAAACACTTTACTCATCATTATACCATTTTTTGCCCATTTTTTCCCCATCCTACCTCATTTTAAATTAATCAAAAATATGATAAAATAAACTGACTAGAAAAAACAAAGGAGAAATCATGTCTCAACTCTATGATATTACCATTGTAGGTGGCGGTCCTGTCGGGCTCTTTGCTGCCTTTTACGCCCACCTACGCCAAGCCAAAGTCCAAATCATCGACTCTCTTCCCCAGCTCGGTGGTCAACCAGCCATCCTCTACCCTGAAAAGCAAATCCTTGATGTTCCAGGTTTTCCAAACTTAACCGGAGAAGAGTTGACCAATCGCTTGATTGAACAGCTAAACGGCTTTGATACTCCTATTCATCTCAACGAAACCGTTCTTGAGATTGAAAAACAAGAAGAAGGCTTTGCCATTACAACCTCTAAAGGTAGCCACCTGACTAAAACAGTTATCATTGCCATGGGTGGTGGTGCCTTCAAACCACGTCCGCTCGAATTAGATGGCGTTGAAAACTATGAAAATATCCACTACCATGTTTCCAATATCCAACAATACGCTGGGAAGAAAGTAACCATCCTTGGTGGGGGAGACTCAGCTGTGGACTGGGCTCTAGCTTTTGAAAAAATTGCCCCAACTACCCTTGTTCACCGTCGAGATAACTTCCGCGCCTTGGAACACAGTGTGCAAGCCCTGCAAGAATCATCTGTAACCATCAAGACACCGTTCGTCCCTAGCCAACTTCTCGGAGATGGAAAAACACTCAATAAACTAGAAATTAGCAAGGTCAAATCAGATGAAACCGAAACTATCGGAGTAGACCACCTATTTGTCAACTATGGTTTCAAATCATCTGTCGGCAATCTCAAAAATTGGGGTCTGGACCTCAACCGTCACAAGATTATCGTCAACAGCAAGCAAGAATCCAGCCAAGCAGGTATCTATGCCATCGGGGACTGCTGCTACTATGAAGGTAAGATCGATTTAATCGCTACAGGACTGGGTGAAGCTCCAACTGCTGTCAACAATGCCATTAACTACATTGACCCAGAACAAAAAGTGCAACCAAAACACTCGACCAGTTTATAAGAAAAGAACCACGGATTGAACAATCCGTGGTTTTATAATGGATTTATATTATTTGCAACGTGCAAATCCCCTAGAAATATTATAAAGGCTACTTTGATTGTAGAAAAAGAGACTGAATTAAAACAAAAGCCCCAACATTGAATTGGGACTAAAGATTATAGGCGGACGGATTTCAACCGTCGTCTTGATAATAGCACATGCTTCAATAGCTAGATACTACTAAATTTAGTGTACCCTCGCTAAACCCATCACTTTCCAACGGTGCTATACCATGTTTTCACTCGTAAACTACTATCCTATTTCTTATCTCTATTGTACCAAGAGTTAAGAGTTTTTACAACTATTTTCATATCCCTAGAATTCAAAGTATGAGCACACCCTTCTTTTTATCAAACTTGTACTCGTAAGCACATATAGAAGTTAGAAATCCGCTTAACTTATGTTCTCTCTTCATAACTCATCAGCAATCTTGTTTATTTTTCTGAGTCTGTGGTTGACACCGCTTTTGGTCATGGGATTTGTCAGGCTATCTGCCAACTGCTGGATAGAGTAGTCTGGATGCTGGATCCGTAAGCGAGCCACCTCCTGCAAATCCACTGGTAAATTTTCCAAGCCCATTCGATCTTTGATTTTACTGATATTATTGATAGTCTTCATACTGGCAGAAACTGTCCGAGCGATATTGGCTGTTTCGACGTTATTGGCTCGATTGAGATCGTTACGAGTTTCACGCAAAATCTTGATACGCTCAAAATTATCACGCGCCTGCATGGCCCCAATCACGATCAAGAAATCCATGATGTCTTCTGCACGTTGGAGATAAGTAACTGCACCTTTCCTGCGCTCAATGACCTTGGCGTCCAGTAAAAACTGCTGGAGGAGAGAGGCTAGTCCTTGGGCATGGTCCAGATAAACGGAACTAATCTCCAACTGATACTTACCAGACTCCGGATCTCGGATGCTACCATTTGCCAAAAAGGCCCCACATAAGTAAGCACGTCCAGCTTCTTCATCTGCTAAAATATCAGGATCAATACCTGTCTCCAAACCAAAGAAGGAATCCGCAAGCCGCAAATCAGCTAAAAGCTCCTGCACCCTCTCATCGGTATAGACCGTGTAGACACGATTCTTACGAAGATTGCTTCTCTGATGGTGACGAATCTCTGACTTGATGTCATAAAAATGGAGAAAGGACTCATAAAGATGACGAGCTAACTTGGCATTTTCGGTCACGACGGACAAGGTCAAGCCTGAAGTAGAGAGACCGATACTGCCAGACATCTTGATGATGGCAGACAATTCATGACGACTGAGATGGTGTTGACCAAGAATTTCTTCTTTTACTGCAATTGTAAAACTCATTTTCGCACCTGTATAATGCGCATCAATTCATCTACAATCAAATCGCCATCATGGAAGGCTCCTCCATTTTCCAAACGAAGGAAGTTGGATGAAATCACACGAGGAACCTGCTTACAAAGACCAGCAAAGTCATGCTCTACCTGAACCAAATATTCATCAAAACGGTTGGTATCCATGTATTCTCTAGGAACCTTTTCGATATTAACCAAGACCGTATCAATAAAAGGCCGACCTAAGTGTCGATGGAGGACTTCCACGTGGTCACTGTCTGAAAAGTGCTCTGTTTCCCCACGCTGGGTCATGATGTTGCAGACATAGGCGATCTCCGCTTTAGTCTCCAAGAGAGCCTGCCCAATCTCCTCAATGACAATATTTGGCAAAATCGATGTAAAGAGGGAACCAGGCCCCAAGACGATCATATCACTCTCGAGAATGGTATTGACCACTCGACGGCTGGCTTGGGGTGTTTCATCATCCAGAGTATTGGTCACATAGACATGGTCGATCATGCCTGGATGATCTGCAATGTGGCTCTCACCTGCCACCTCAGAACCGTCTTTAAAGACTGCATGCAGTGTCAAAGGCTGATCGCTTGAGGGGTAGATTTTTCCTGTTGTGTGGAAAAAGAGACTTAGCAGCTGCATGGCATTATAAGTGGACCCTTGCATTTCAGAAAGCCCTGCTATAATGATATTTCCTAGAGGATGACCCGCAAAAGCTCCAGCCTCTTCTGAGAAACGGTACTGAAAAACCTTCTCATAAAACTTAGGCATATCCGACATGGCTACCAGGACATTGCGAAGATCTCCTGGTGGTGTCAGCTGTTGGATATTCTTTCTTAGTTCACCAGAAGAGCCACCATCATCAGCTACCGTTACGATGGCTGCGATATCAACATCCTTTTCTCGCAAGCTTTTCAAAATGACGGGGATACCTGTTCCTCCACCAATTACCGTTATCTTTGGTTTTCTCATGAACGGTTTACCGTTTCCTTTCTTCTGTCTTTATCACGATGGCTTTCATTGACAGGCCAGTTTTTAGCAAGGTCCTCAGCTATTCGTTTTGCAAAGGCAACACTACGGTGTTGTCCACCTGTACATCCTACTGCAATGGTTAAAACAGACTTGCCTTCTTTTTTGTAACTTGGCAAAATGGGCTCAATCAAGGCGAGTAAGTGCTGATAGAAATTTTCAGACTCTTCATGATTCATCACATAGTCATAAACTGCTTGATCCTCACCTGTCTGATTGCGGAGTTCCGGAAGGTAGTATGGATTTGGCAAAAAACGGACATCAAAGACCAAGTCTGCATCGATCGGGATACCATACTTGAATCCAAAAGACATGACTTCGATACGGAAAGACTGGGCTTGTTCTTGGTCTGAAAATTGCTCTGCAATGGTTTTACGCAGTTCACGAGGAGTGAGTTCTGTCGTATCCACTACATTTTGACTCATATTTTTCAAAGGTGCCAAGAGTTCACGTTCCAGCTTGATACCATCTAAAATTCGACCATCTGCTGCTAGAGGGTGACTTCTTCTCGTTTCCTTATAGCGTGCCACCAATTCCTTATCTGCTGCGTCTAAAAAGAGGATTTTGAAGTCCAAATCGTCTTGGTTTTCCAATTCATCCAAAACTGCCTGAATCTCTGAAAAGAAGGAACGGCTCCGCATGTCCACAACCAAGGCCAGTTTGTGGTCATCATCTTTAGTTTCAACCAACTGCAAGAACTTTGGTAAGAGGGCTGGTGGCATATTGTCAATCGTAAAATATCCCAAATCTTCGAAGGACTGAATGGCTACCGTTTTCCCTGCGCCACTCATCCCTGTCACAATCACCAGGTGAAGTTGTTTCTTTGTCATCTATCTCTCCTTATATCAAAAAAAGTTTGGCAGAGCCAAACTTCAACTAGCTTATCCAATCTCTGCGATCACTTCAATTTCGACTTTTACATCACGAGGAAGACGTGAAACCTCTACAGCTGAACGAGCTGGAAATTCCTCTTTAAAGGCAGTCTGGTAAACCTCGTTAAAAGGAATAAAGTCATTCATATCGCTCAAGAAGCAAGTTGTTTTGACAACATGGTCAAAGTCTGTTCCTGCTTCAGCCAAAATAGCAGCAATGTTTTTCAAAACTTGTTCGGTCTGTTCTTGGATCGTTTCTCCTACAATTTCTCCAGTTTCAGGTGAAAGAGGAACTTGACCGCTCGCAAACAAAAGATTGCCAACGATTTTTCCTTGAACATATGGTCCGATTGCTTTTGGAGCTTTGTCTGTATGAATTGTTTTTGCCATTTCTTTCCCTCACAATTTTTCTAATATTGCATCCCAAGCCTGATCCATCCCTGCCTTGCTGACAGATGAAAAGAGAATGAAGTCATCACTTGGGTCAAAGTTTAATTTCTTTTTGATTGCTGATTCATGCTTGTTCCATTTACCACGAGGAATCTTGTCCGCCTTGGTCGCAACGATGATAACCGGAATCTCATAATACTTGAGAAATTCGTACATCTGCACATCATCTGCTGATGGATCATGGCGGAGGTCCACCAGACTGACCACTGCACGGAGATTTTCCCGAGTTGTGAGGTACTCCTCAATCATGCGCCCCCACTTTTCACGTTCCTTTTTGGAAACGCGGGCATAGCCATAACCTGGTACATCCACAAAACGCATCTTGTCATCAATGTTAAAGAAGTTGAGTAGCTGGGTTTTGCCAGGTTTCCCTGATGTACGGGCCAGATTCTTTCGGTTGAGCATGGTGTTGATAAAGCTAGACTTGCCAACATTTGAACGCCCTGCAAGGGCAATCTCTGGTAGGTCATCCTGCGGATAGTGGGATTTATTAGCCGCACTGAGCAAGATTTCAGCATTATGTGTATTAAGTTCCATAGTCACCTCTAGGCTGTTTCTAGGATTGGTTTATCCGTTCCATCGACAGCTTCTTTTGTGATGCGGACCAATTTCACATTTTCCTGACTCGGTACTTCAAACATAACATCTAGCATGGTTTCTTCGATGATAGAACGAAGACCACGCGCCCCTGTCTTGCGTTCGATAGCCTTATTGGCAATTTCTTGAAGGGCTTCGTCGTCAAATTTCAACTCAACATCATCATAAGAAAGCAAGGTTTGATATTGTTTCACCAAGGCATTTCTTGGTTCTTTCAAGATGCGAACCAAGTCATTGACCGTCAATTGCTCAAGAGCTGCAAAAACAGGCAAGCGTCCAATCAACTCTGGAATAATCCCAAATTTTTGAATATCTTCAGCGATGATTTCTTGCATGTAAGAGCTGTTTTCGTCAATCGCTTTGTTGTTTTGTCCAAAGCCAATAACTTTTTCACCCAGACGTTGTTTAACGATTTCTTCGATGCCATCAAAGGCACCACCCACTATGAAGAGGATATTCCTGGTATCTACCTGAATCATCTCTTGTTGTGGATGTTTGCGTCCACCTTGAGGTGGTACACTGGCTACAGTTCCTTCAATGATTTTAAGAAGGGCTTGTTGCACCCCTTCACCCGAAACGTCACGTGTGATAGACACGTTCTCACTCTTCTTGGCAATCTTGTCAATTTCATCCACGTAGATAATTCCACGCTCTGCACGTTCGATGTTAAAGTCAGCAGCCTGCAAGAGTTTGAGGAGGATGTTTTCCACGTCCTCACCTACATAACCAGCCTCAGTCAGAGCTGTCGCATCTGCGATAGCAAAAGGCACGTTCAAGCTTTTAGCCAAGGTTTGGGCCAAGAAGGTTTTCCCAGAACCAGTTGGGCCAATCATCAAGATGTTTGACTTCTGCAAATCCACATCTTCTGACTCTTCACGCGTATCGTGGAAATTAATGCGTTTATAGTGATTGTATACAGCCACTGCCAAGGCACGTTTGGCACGATCCTGACCAATCACATAGTGGTTCAAGATATTGAGGAGCTCGATTGGTTTTGGCACTTCAGACAAGTCTGCCAAAACTTCCTCGGCCAACTCCTCCCGAATGATTTCCTGGGCCAATTCCACACATTCATTACAGATAAAGGCATTGTTCCCAGCGATTATTTTCTTTACTTCTTCTTGGCTCTTGCCACAAAATGAGCAATAAACCATCATATCATTTTTCCTATTTGTAGGCATGATTTCCTTCCATTCTAATTTATCATTCTATCTAAAATAAGTTCATGTAAAAAGCATGAATACTGTTTACCAGATTGGTAAAAGCATTCAGCCAGAGTAAGGCAGACAGTCCATAGCGCTTCTTACGAAAAGCCTGTGCTCCAGTCAAGATACAGATTACACACAAAAAAGCTGTGAAAAATCCAAATATACTGCGCTCCATTAGACTTCCTTTCTATCTCGGTATTCGATGGTAAAATCATAGTCGTTTTTCTCATCTCGGGTGTAAGATTTGCTTGCGACTGTCTCAAAACGAGACAAGTCAAACTCCTCAGGGAAATAGGTATCTCCCTCCACCTGAGCATGAATCTGTGTCACGATGATTTCATCTAAATAAGGCTCAAAAGCCTGAAAAATCTGCTTCCCGCCAATGATATAGAGATTTTTTTCCTGACTCTGATACCACGCTAAAACAGACTCCACATCTTGAAATACGAGCGCCCCATCTATGACCTCTTCGCTATTGCGCGTTAAAATCAGGGTTTGCCGTTTTGGAAGCAGACGACGTCCCATGCCATCAAAGGTCACTCGCCCCATCAGTATAGCATGATTTAAAGTTGTTTCCTTAAAATGTTGCAACTCTGCCGGCAAATGCCAAGGGAGACGATTTTCCTTCCCAATCACACCTTTTTCATCCTGGGCCCAAATGGCTATGATTTTCTTTGTCATGCTTCCGTCCTTTTTATTGATATTACTATTTTATCAAAATTCTCCCAAAAAGACTGTTTTGAAACGCGCGCAAAAGAGAGAAAAGGAGCAGGCATCATCTAGCCTGCTCCTCTCGTCCCTAGGACATATATTTTTTTGCTTCTGATTCAATTTTTTCGACCACTTCTTGGATACTTAGTCCAGTTGTGTCGAGGTAAACTGCATCCTCAGCCTGTTTGAGAGGCGAGGTTTCACGATGACTATCTTTGTAGTCACGTGCCGCAATTTCCTCTTTCAAAGTTTCCAAGTCAGTTTCAATCCCTTTAGCAATATTTTCCTTGTAACGACGCTCTGCTCTTTCTTCAACAGAAGCTACTAGGAAAATCTTAAGTTCAGCTCGTGGTAAAACAACTGTCCCGATATCACGCCCATCCATGACGATACCACCTTGCTGAGCAATCTCTTGCTGGAGCGAAACCAGTTTCTCACGCACTTCAGGAATAGCAGCAATGCTTGAAACCTTGTTGGTCACTTCATTTTCACGGATAGGATGAGTGATATCCACATCCCCTACAAAAACAAGTTGATCACCTGTTTCTGAACGTCCAAAACTAATGGGATGTTGATCAAGCAATTCCAAAAGTTGCTCTACTTTTCCTGCATCCAACTGGTGTTTAAGCGCTATATAAGTCGCAGCACGGTACATAGCGCCCGTATCGAGATAAGTATAACCAAAATCTTTAGCGACAATCTTTGCAACCGTACTCTTACCACTGGAAGCTGGACCATCAATAGCAATTTGAATTGTCTTCATTCCCGACTCCTATCTTGTCTTGATCACATCACCTGGATTGGCAAACCAAGATCCAGATGACATATGAGAAGGATTTAACGCTTCCAACTGGGCAATGGAAATCCCTGCACGCTGAGCAAGAGCTGCCTCACCCTCTCCAGGATGCACAGTGAGTGTTCCTTCTCCTTCTGTGTGCTCTTCTGAACTGCTCTCTGAAGGAGTTGTTTCAGAAGAAGATGTTTCTTCTACCTTGCTACTTGAAGATGACGATGCTTCTACTTTAGAACTTGAACTTGTAGAAGGAGACGATGTATCATAGAAGTCCTTCAAAGATGAAGTACGATTGCTTCCTCCGGTTGATAAGTAAATCAATACAACTACCATCGCTACAACGATCACAAAGAAGAGGCTAGCTAGAACTGTTAAGACACGATTGGCAACAGCCCCTTTTCCTTTTTGTTTACGGCGACGACGCTCTGTTCTTGATTCTTCCTCACTATTTTCATAGATATCTTCTTGCCATGGTTCCTTTTCCATACCTTACTCCTTGTATTTTTTAAACTTTCTTATTACAATATAAATATGAAACTCACACTTATACCTGAACGGTGCATCACCTGCGGGCTTTGCCAAACCTATTCTGAACTCTTTGATTACCATGATAATGGAATCGTTCGATTTTGCGATGATCCAGTTGAATTGCAAAGAGAGATCGCTGAGAGCAGCGATGTTCTAGAGGCCATCAAAAATTGTCCTACACGTGCACTTCTAAAAGATCCATCATAGTTTAAAAGGGAGATTGATTTTGTAGATTCTCTTTATCACTTTAATCCCTTCACCTACTAGTTTAGCATATTTCTAGGTAAAATTATAGTCTTTTCCGGTTATTTTTTCCTTCAAAAATAGAAAGATCACTTTTTTCTTTGATGAGGTAGAGTGGTCTTTTTTTGGTTTCCAGGTAAATCTTACTGATATACTTGCCCAGAATCCCAATGGTCAGGAGTTGAATCCCTCCAAGAAAGAGAATGACAGCCATCAGAGAGGTCCAGCCAGATGTTGGATTTCCCAAGATAAGGGTCCGAAACACTACAAAAACAGTCATCATAAAAGAAATAAAACAAGATAGGAGTCCAGCTACAAAGGCTATACTCAAGGGAAAATCTGAAAAATTGAGAATCCCTTCAATCGAGTAGAAAAAGAGCTGTCTAAAACTCCAACTGGTCTTGCCAGCCTGTCGTTCAACGTTTGGATAATCAAGATAGTGCGTTTTAAAACCCACCCAGGCAAAGAGCCCTTTAGAGAACCGATTGGACTCGGTCAGGGTTAAAATAGCATCTACCACAGACCTTCTCATCATCCGAAAATCACGGACGCCTGAGGGCAGAGCTACTGGGCTGATTTTTTGCATGAGGCGATAAAAAAGATCGGCACATAAACTGCGAAAGAAGGGTTCTCCCTCCCGACTGGTTCTCCGTGTCCCAACACAGTCCAAGTCAGCATTCTGGTCTAGTAAGGCTTTCATCTCAAGTAGCATGCTAGGAGGATCCTGGAGGTCTGCATCCATCACGACCACCAGGTCCCCAGTCGCATACTGTAAACCTGCGTACAGAGCTGCCTCCTTCCCAAAATTTCTCGAGAAAGAGATATAATGTATCGCAGGATTTTGCTCCCGATAAGCCTTCAAAAGAGCTAAGGTCCCATCGCTTGAGCCATCGTCTATAAAGACATACTCGACCTCTGCTCCCAATTCTGGAAGCAAATCTTCAACAGACTGATAAAAAAGAGGAAGTACTTCCTCTTCATTTAAACAGGGGACAATGATTGAAATCATTATCTTAGTCTTCAAATCCGTTTGGATGCTTACTTTGCCAACGCCATGCGTCTTCACACATTTTCGTGATATCAAATTCTGCTTCCCAGCCGAGTTCTGCTTTGGCTTTTGCAGGATCTGAATAGCAGGCAGCGATGTCTCCTGGGCGGCGTTCTACGATGCGGTAAGGAATAGGACGTCCCACTGCTTTTTCCATATTTTGAATAATTTCAAGAACAGAGTGGCCCTTGCCTGTTCCAAGGTTATAAATGTTAAGGCCAGACCCTTTTTGGATTTTTTGAAGAGCTGCAACGTGACCTTTAGCCAAGTCAACAACGTGGATATAGTCACGAACACCAGTTCCATCTTCCGTATCGTAATCGTCTCCGAAGACTTGCACTTGCTCTAATTTTCCAACAGCTACCTGAGTCACATATGGTAAGAGATTGTTTGGAATACCGTTTGGATTTTCTCCTAAATCTCCACTCTCATGTGCTCCAATTGGGTTAAAGTAACGAAGCAAGACCACATTCCATTCTGAGTCTGCTTTGTAGATATCGGTCAAGATTTCTTCTAGCATAAGTTTGGTACGACCGTAAGGATTGGTCACTGAAAGTGGGAAATCTTCTAAGATTGGAACCGTGTGAGGATCTCCATATACTGTCGCAGAAGAACTGAAGATGATATTCTTACAGTTTGCTTCTTCCATAACTTTTAAAAGACTAAGAGTTCCAGCGATATTGTTGTCATAGTAGGCAAGAGGGATACGGGTTGATTCGCCAACAGCCTTCAAGCCCGCAAAGTGAATCACACCAGTCGGTTCTTCCTGCTTGAAAATATCTCTGAGAGTATCTGTATCACGGATATCTGCCTCATAGAAAGGCACTTCAACCCCTGTAATTCTCTCAACAACTTCTATACTTTTACGATTGCTATTGACAAGATTATCCACTACAACCACTTGATGACCTGCTTGGATCAACTCAATAACAGTGTGGGTCCCGATAAAACCAGCACCACCCGTTACCAAAATTTTTTCTTGCATCTTTCTTCCTCGTTTCTCGAATTATTTTTTCTTATTTTACCATTTTTGATAGGGAATGTCATTTGCCATCCTAGAGGGGAGACTAAAATTTCAGTAAAATACTTATACTCTTCGAAAATCCAATTCAAACAACATCAGCTTCACCTTGCCGTGGGTTGGTATGGTTACTGACTTCATCAGTTCTATCTACAACCTCAAAGCCATGCTTTGAGCAACCTGTGGCTAGCTTCCTAGTTTGCTCTTTGATTTTCATTGAGTTATTATTCGCTTTTTACTCGTTTGACATAGTTTGCAATTGGATAGTTTACTGGGTCCAGAGTCAATTCCTTGTCTTGGATTAGTTGAGCTAAATGGTAACCAATGATAGGGCCGGTTGTGAGGCCTGATGAACCTAGACCACTAGCCGCATAGACACCTGCTAAACCAGGTACTTGCCCAAAGAAAGGTGAGAAATCACGAGTATAGGCACGGATTCCCACACGCTCAGCTCTGGAAGTCGCTTCAGCTAAGGCTGGATAGTGAGGCAAGGCCGCATCCTCCATTTGTTGGAGCAAGGTTTCATCTACCGTCAAATCAAATCCCATATCATTTTCATGAGTAGCGCCTAAGGACAATTTCCCACCTGCAAAAGGAATCAAATCCCACTCCCCTTCTGGCATGACAACAGGGTAAGCTTCCATATCTTTGGAAATCTGATAATCTCGGAGTTGCCCCTTTTGGGGACGAACATCTACTTCATATCCTAAAGGCTCCAAAATATCTCCTAACCAAGCTCCTGTCGCCAAAATAACCTGGTCAAACACCTCTTCACCAATCTGGTAACCTGATGCTAATGGTGTCAGAGTCACTTTTTCTTTGACATGCTTGACTTGACTAGCTTCTAGCAAACGAGTCACTAAGAGGTGGCCATCTACTCTCGCCCCACCAGAAGCATAGAGCAGGTGGTCAAATCCCTGCAAACCAGGAAATAATTCATTAGCTGAGGCTTGGTCCAGAATAGCTAACTGGCTCATCAAGGGAGACTCTTCTCTGCGCTGGAGGGCTAGTTGATAGAGTTCTTCTAGCTTGGATTCATCCTTTTTCAAGAGAAAAACTCCCGAACGCTGGTAAAAGTCGATTTCCTGACCAGACTTTTCTAAATCAGCCAACAAATCCACATAAAAGTCAGCCCCCAAGCGTGCCATCTTGTACCAAGCTTTATTGCGGCGTTTTGAAAACCAAGGACTGATAATTCCTGCTGCAGCCTTGGTTGCCTGACCTTGACCATGGTCAAAAACGGTCACCTCTAGGTCGCTTTCTTTTGAGAGATAGTAGGCAGCTGTTGCTCCCACAATCCCTGCTCCAATAATGGCAACTTTTTTCATTGTCTTCACCTTCTAACTAGATATGGTAGAAAGGATTAGTCGATGCTTGACTAGGCACAATATCAATGCCCCAGCCCTTCTCTGCCTTCCATTGAGTAAGAAGTGCTGCGATTTTTTCCACAAAAAGCACTTCAATATAGTGGCCTGGGTCCAATGCCAACAAGCCATCAGACAGCATATCCTGAGCAGTGTGGTAGTAGATATCACCAGTGATGTAGACATCTGCCCCCTTAGCTAAGGCATCCTTATAGAATGACTGCCCGCTACCACCACAGATAGCCAATCTTGAAATAGGTTTCTGCAAATCACTCTCTTGATAATGGACCATGCGAAGACTATCTAGACCAAAGACTTGCTTAACATGCTGGGCCAATTCCCCAAATGTCTGAGGCTGAATATTTCCAATACGCCCAATCCCACGTTCTGGGCCTGTTTCCTGCAGATAAGTGGTCTCCTCGATACCTAGCATCTGGCAGAACCAATCATTGAGGCCATTATCAACGATGTCAATATTGGTATGGCTGACATAAACTGCGATGTCATGCTTGATCAGATCGATGTAAATCTGATTTTGCGGACGGCTGGCTACCAAGTCCTTGATGGGACGAAAGATCGGTGCGTGCTTGACTATAATCAAATCCACACCCTTTTCAATGGCCTCTGCCACCGTCTCTTCACGTATATCGAGAGCCACCATAACTCTTTGTATCTCCTTGTCTAGACTACCGATCTGCAGGCCACGACTGTCACCCTCCATGGAAAATTCCTGAGGACAAAAGGCTTCATAAGCTCTGATTACTTCACTTGCTAGCATGGAGTACCTCCTTGATGGCTTGAATTTTATCTGATAAAATTTGACGTTCCTCCAGATTTTTTTCTGGGATTTGTTCGAGGGCGAACTCTAGCTTAACAGCTTCTTTTTGCCATTTTTGGACAAAGACTGGACTGACTTCTTTGGACAAGATAGGTCCAAAACGGACATCACTGGCTGATAGCTTCATTTGTCCCGCTCCCACCACCAAGATCTCATAGAACTTGCCAGCTTCTTCTAGGATGCTTTCTGCTACAATCTGAAAACCATTGTCTTGCAACCAAATGCGCAAGTCGTCTTCACGATTATTGGGCTGGAGAATCAAACGTTCTACATTAGCTAATTTGTCCAAGCCTTCTTCCAATATGGTAGCAATCAAACGGCCTCCCATACCTGCAATGGTGATAACAGAGACTTGGTCTACCTCTTCAAATGCCGCTAAGCCATTGGCTAAACGAACCTGGATTTTCTCCTTTAGGCCATGACTTTCAACATTTTTGACTGCAGACTGATAGGGTCCTTCCACCACCTCACCTGCAATGGCGCTTTTGATTTGGTCTCTCTCAACTAACTCGATTGGCAGATAAGCATGGTCACTCCCCACATCTAGTAAAATGGCACCCTGTGGCACAAAGGACGCCACCAATTCTAATCTCTTTGAAATCATCTTCTCTCACTTTCCAAAACTCTATTACCTTTTATTATACCATATTTCAGCTAGCAATCTTGCACCTAAAAAGACAGCAATCCACAGATTGCAGTCTTTCTTTATTTTCTGGATTGGTAACGACTTGTTAAGATAAATATCACAGTAAAGACAGCCATCATGACAAGGTAAACAGGGAATGTTTGTCCTGTAAGTGTCGAAATTTCAAGCAACTTTTGGATCATTGGGAAGAGAGCTGTGGCTAGGAAGCCTCCTACTGACCAAATAACCAAGAGTACACGCCAGAGAGTAAATGGCATGCAGGCTCTAAATACGGATAAGAAACCAATTGACCCCAAAAGATAATAGAGGAGGGTAGATATCTCTAACTCAGACCATCCTTGGCTCGTTCCAAATATTTTCACAAAAAGAACGCTGAAGACGACCATAAGGGCACTTGGTAGAGCACGAAGCATGGATCTTCTGAGGAAGTTTGGTTCAACAGGCTTGATATTTCGCTCAAAAGTCAGAACGAATGGTGGGAACCCTTCCACGAATTGGTCGATCATGGTAATCTGGATCGGAATGAAAGGGAAAATCAAGATCCACTCAGACCGTCCTAGTAAAACACTGGCAATACAGATGACTGCAAGCAAGAAGGAATAGATAGTCTTAATCAAGAAAATCGGTGCGATGTGGGCGATGTTATTGACCACACGACGACCTTCAAAGAGAATCTCAGGAACATCATTGAAGTCTGAGTTCAAGAGGACCAGATTGGCAATCTGACGAGTCGCCGGATCCCCTTCAGCCATTACGATCGAACAATCCGCCTCACGAAGAGCCAGGATATCATTGACTCCATCCCCTGTCATAGCCGTTGTATGCCCTGCTTTTTTCAGCGTTTGGATGATGAGTTTCTTTTGATGAGGGGAAACACGTCCGAAAATAGCTGTCTCTTCAGCCATGGCAATCAATTCCTCATCCGTGATTTTTGAGCAATCTACATAGCTGTGATAGTCCGCAAAGCCAGCTTTCTGGGCAATGCTGGATACAGTGACCGGATTATCACCAGAGATAATCTTGAGACCTACTTCCTGGGAACGGAGATAGTCCAGCGTCTCAGCTGCTCCTTCTCGAATCGGGTCCAAGATTTCCAGCAAGGCGAGGGCCTGAATGTCAGACGGTTTCTGTGGTTTGTGATGATCTAGTTTTTCCTGACTGAGTGCCAAGACCAAAACACGCGAGCCTCTCTCCAAGGCCTCTCTAGCTTCTGGGACTTCAGAGTCCAACAACATCTCAGGTGCACCTAAGAAAACCGTTCCTAGCCCTTCTAACTCCATAGCTCCCCACTTGCGATCGCTTGAGAAAGGAAGATTCGAGATTGCAGGATAGGCAACCTGACCTTGGAAACGCTGGCGAATGGCTTGGGCTGTTGGATTTTTATCCTCACTATGAGCAATATAACTGGTCAAAATGCTGGCAATAGCCTCTTCACCATAGGTTTCCGTCAGCGGAAGAACTGCCTCCACCTGCATCTTTCCTTGGGTTATGGTTCCCGTCTTGTCCAAACAGAGCATATCCACGCGCGCCAAGGTCTCAACAGAGTACATCTCCTGCACTAAAACCTTTTTCAAGCCCAGCTTGATCACCGCAGTCAAGAGTGAAGTAATGGTCAAAAGGGCGATTCCCTTAGGCAACATCCCCAAAAGGGCTGTTGACGAATTTACTACGGATGACTTGAGGGGTAAGCCTTTTAAAATAAAGGCTTCTAGCAAGAGAGCAAGACCAAAGGGAATGATAATCTTCCCAGTAAAACCAGCTAGCTTGTCCAGCGATTTCATGATACGGGAGTTGATGGGTTTTACGGTCTTAGCTTCCAGCATGAGTTTGGAGGCATAGTTTTCTGCCCCGACATGGTGAACTTGAGCCAAAACTGCGCCACTAGCTAGGAAACTTCCTGATAAAAGCAGAGCGTCCACTTCCTTTTGCACCAAATCACTCTCACCCGTCAACATAGCTTCATTGACTTCCGCAAATCCTTCCAGAACCAGTGCATCACTAGGAATCTGCTCCCCAGCAGACAAACGAATGACATCTCCTAGGACCAATTCTTCTGGATCGAGAGCGACTTCTTGACCCTCACGGATGGTTTTGACCTTTTCCTTGGTCATGAGATTGAGCTTGTCCACCATGTGTTTGGCCCGTAGCTCAGTCACAATCCCAGAAAAAGCGTTAAAGCAGATAACGGCAAAGAAAACCAGATTGCTCCAAGCCTGCACAAAGGCCAGCGCTAGAGCAATAACAAAGTTTAATGCGTTAAAAAGTGTAAAAACATTTCGTTTAAAGATTTGCCAAGTACTGGTACTGGCCGATGCGGTAAAGTCATTGACCAAACCTTGAGCCTGTCTTTCCTTGACTTCTCTTTGGGTTAATCCTATAATCTTATTTTTATCCATAAATTCTATCATATCATTTTTTTTTAAAGAATTCTAATCCCATCTAAAACTGTTGGCTGATAACTGAAAAAGTTTGCCAGCAGTCTTTTGATAAGGTATAATAATAAAAGCAATACAATCGAAGGAGATCTCATGTTTTATACTTATTTGCGTGGACTAGTCATGCTGATCTTGTGGTCCATCAATGGCAATGCCCACTACCACAATACTGTTAAAATCCCTAGCCGAGACGAAAACTATATCCTCGTCGCACCTCACCGTACCTGGTGGGATCCTGTTTACATGGCCTTTGCGACCAAGCCAAAACAGTTCATCTTTATGGCCAAAAAAGAGCTTTTTAACAACCGTATCTTTGGCTGGTGGATCCGTATGTGTGGCGCCTTTCCTATCGACCGGGAAAAACCTAACGCCTCTGCCATCAAGTACCCTATCAACGTCCTCAAAAAAAGCGACCGCTCTCTCATCATGTTTCCAAGTGGGAGCCGTCACTCAAACGATGTCAAGGGTGGAGTTGCCTTGATTGCTAAAATGGCTAAGGTCCGTATCATGCCTGTCACCTATACAGGTCCCATGACCTTGAAAGGCTTGATTAGCCGTGAACGTGTGGATATGAACTTTGGAAATCCTATCGATATCTCAGACATCAAGAAAATGAATGATGAAGGGATTGAAATGGTTGCAGACCGTATCCAAGCAGAATTCCAACGTTTAGACGAAGAAACCAAGCAATGGCACAATGATAAAAAACCAAATCCACTCTGGTGGTTTGTCCGCATCCCTGCCCTCTTCCTTGCTGTGATTGTTGGTATCCTAACGATTATCTTTACCTTCATCGCAAGCTTTATCTGGAATCCAGATAAGAAGAGAGAGTCTCTTGGATAAAAAATACAATTATCCCTTGGCTTTTGCCAAGGGATATTTCTTTTATTCGATTTTCCATTTTTGGGATAACCAGTTGGAAAAGGCTAGAAATCGTTCAGCCACTTGCTCATGGTGCCCATAAGGATCAAAGACAAACTGACCAGTCGGATAGTGTTTCTGAAGACTGGTATGGATCTGCTCAGCATAGGCTGGTGCTTGAGCCAAGCGATTGGTATGATAGGCTCCTTCTGTTTGACCATTCTGTAAATACAGCAAACAGTCCAAATTTTTCACTTTTTCTTCCCTGCAATAAGTCGCAAAATCAGGATACCAAAAGGAACCGCAGATAGAGAAGATACAGGAGACCTTGTCAAAGCTGAAAAGACTGGATACTGCTGCCAAACCACCTAGTGAGTAACCTCCATAGGCAAGACGATTTTTGTCCAGGCGATAAAGCGACTGCAGCTTGTCTAAAAGACTACCAAATAAATGATCATGATAGGCATTTGCCTGACCCCCAAAATCTGGAGCTCCATCTCTCAGAGCAGATGCCTTCCATGGAGTGTAGTCATCTAGGCGATTTTTAGAGGTCAAGCCCACTAAAATCACAGATTCTGAAAGGGAAGATAGAAAATTCAAATTTCCATCATTCAAGAGAATAGCTGGATAGGTTTGGTTGGGATCATAGGTCGAAGGAAGGCTGATCTTAACTTGAATCCCTTCCCAATCAAACTCATTATTTATTAATAAAGTCATTGATTTTCTCAAGGGAATCAATCACTGCTGGACCATAGTCCATCAACTCATCGTAAGAAATAGTCATGATTTTTTGATTCTTAATTGCAGGAACGTTTTCCAAAACTTCATTTGCCTTCATCAACTCTACTGCGTTGGCATCCAATTTTTTATTGCGGTCGCTGGTTACATAGATAATCAACTCAGGATCCATTGACACGAGATTTTCCAAGGTCAAGCCTGATGTTCCCGTTGCAACGTTTGTATAACCAAGTTGATTTAGCAAGCTTTCTTGCAAAGCAGACTTGTAAGCACCAAAGGTTTCGTCATTATAAGCAACCATAATCAAAGCCTTTTTCTTTTCACCTTGGCTTGCTGGGTTTGCTTTCTTAACAGCATCAATTTTAGCTTGTAATTGGGTTGCGTATTCATTAGCCTTGTCCTGAACATTGAAAATCATTCCAAGATTTTTGACATCTTCTACAATATTCCCCAAATCTTGCTGAATCGTTGAGAGAGAAGCTTTTTGTGTATAGACTGGGATTTTATTTTCATTCCAAGTGCTAACTGTCCCCAAGGATTTTTCAGAAAACATCATGTTTCGACCCATCACCGCATCTGGCTCATAAGAAAGCACTGTCTCTTGTGAGACTGTTTTTTTATCGCCAATTTGAGGAATCGTCGCAATCGCGTCCTTGTATTTGTCCGTCACAGCATTGTCAGGGTTGAGCATGCCAGCAATTTTATCCTTCAAGCCTAACTCCAATAAGATTTCAGTTGTTGAAAGATTGTTGGTGATAACTTTTTCAGGTGCCTTGTCAAAGACTTGTTCGACTTCATTTCCCTTAGCGTCATAGGTCTTGACCGTTAACGGATAAGTCGTCTCTGTACTGGCCTTTTGACTTGTTTCTGTGCTAGACTGTGTGGTAGCTTTTTCTGTAGTAGTGTTGCCACAAGCTGCCATGGTTAAGGTAGCTACTGTTACGAGTAAAATGCTTAGTGTTTTTTTCATCTTATTTTCCTTTTCATTTTTATAAATAGTGAATCATGGCTTGCTGATCCTCAGTCCAAGTCACCTGACTTTGAACTCCATATACAGTTTGCAATGACTCAGGGGTGATGGTCTCCTTTGGAGTCCCTTGGTAAAAGATTTCTCCCTCCTTCATCAGATAGAGATAATCCGAATAGCGACAAGCAAGTTGAATATCATGTAGGACAGCTAGAACATTGACCTTGAGATTCTTCACAATGGCCAACAAGTCTAGCTGATACTTGATATCCAGGTGATTGGTTGGTTCGTCCAGGAGCAAGAGAGTGGGTTCTTGCGCCAAGGCGCGTGCCAACAAGACTCTCTGTTTCTCCCCCCCTGACAGGGACGAATAGAGACGAGTTTTCTTCTCAAGCATATCCACCTTGACGAGAGCATCTTGAACGAGGGCATAATCCCTTTCCTTTTCCTTCTGTAAAAAAGAGAGGTGGGGAGTTCTGCCCAGCAAGACGATTTCCTCAACTGTACAATCAAACTGCAATTGATTAAACTGGGTGACAACTGCCATCTGCTTGGCTGTTTCTTTGAGTGACCAATGCTCCAGCGGCTTTCCATCTAGGCTTATCAAGCCTTTGTCCGCCTTTTCCTGGCGATAGAGGAGTTTAAGCAGGCTGGTTTTTCCACTTCCATTTGGCCCTAATATCGTGTGGAATTGATGCCCCTCAACCTTAAGAGTAACTCCTTTGAGGATTTTTTTCTCTCCTAGTCCAAAGTGGACATCCTGACAAATCAAGTCCATATCAGGCCCTCACCTCCCTTCGCCTACCTCCAACAATGTAGATAAAGAAGGGAGCACCTACTAAGGCTGTGAAAATACCAATCGGCAGCTCAGCATTTGGAATGATGACACGAGAGAGTACATCTGCCCAGACGACAAAGAGGGCACCCAGTAAGGTCGCAACGGGAAAAAGTCTCCTGTAATTCGTTCCTACTAACCCTCGAGCTAAGTGAGGAGTAATCAAACCAACAAATCCAATAATCCCACAGGTTGCCACTAAGACTGCTGTCAGCACAGCCACCATGGTCACATAAAGATACCAATAAAAGCGTAAGGGAATTCCCAAAGTTAAAGCAGCCTCATCTCCCATCATCATCGCATTGAAAACACGATACTGAGTAGAGAAAAATAGAAAGGCCATTCCTACTATTATAGTTGGCAGGATTAAGTCAGACCAGGTAGTCCCAGCAAGCGATCCCATGGTCCAAAACTTAATGGTCATCACACTGTCCGCATTAGCGCCGACTGAGATAATAAAGTTGGAAAATGCCAGAAAGAGAGCATTGACCACCGTTCCTGATAAAATGAGACTAGAAGTCGTCATCCTTCCCTGCATAGAGGCAATGATGAGGACAGCAATGGTTGCCAAAATAGCTCCAAGAAAAGCTCCAAGGCTAATCACCACTTTTAAACCAAGAATAATGCTCAAGGTTGCCCCTAGAGTTGCACCCGCAGAAATTCCTAAGACATAAGGCTCTGCGATGGGATTGTTCACTGTAGACTGCATCACGCTACCACACATAGAAAGACCAGCCCCTACTATCAGACCTAACAATACTCGGGGGAATCTCATGTTCCATACAATGGCAAGAGTGGACTTAGAAACCTCTCCTATCTCAAGAGGAAAACCCAACCTGCTCAAAATAATCCGATAGGTATCGCCTAGATCAATCGCAACGGATCCCATAGAAACTGCTAGAAAGAGCGAAATCCCTAGAGTAGCTAGCAAAATACCTAAAAGTAACACAAATTGCAGGTCCCGTCGGCTTCCAGAAAATTTGGAAAGCATGCAAACCTCCTTTGATAGAATCTTAAAAATTTAGAAAATTCTCATGAAAAGTATACCATATTTCTATTAGATGAACAAGGATGGAAATATATATAGAAAAAGCCCTCTGAAGTCAGAGAGCTTAGCTGTCTATAAAACTAGTGAAAATTTTTTATATCACCAATTCTCCCACTGGGTTTCAACTTTGACATCGCCATAGTTGCTTGGCGAGTACTTACTGTCATAAATGGAACACCAGTCTTTTAAAACCTTCTGATTAACGATTTCGTCATAGTCCTTCTCTAATTCTTCTTTGGAAATATTATTTTTTCTTAAATATTCTCTTACTTTTTCTTCATCATCAAGATATTGACCTGGTTGCCTTGGCTCTTCAAAAATCGCAAGCCCTTTTTTGAGAATTTTCTTTTTTATATTATAGTGTGCTGAATACCATAGGGTAATATCCGAATTAATCCTTTTTTCAAAACGTATCGTCATTCCTTTAATACCTTCTCCAAAATTAAAGCTAATACTTATGTCTTTATAACCTTCAGGATGAGTTTGATACTTCCCTGAAGGGGTGTATGCAAAATATTCTCCATCGTTAGGCCAATCGGGTCTGATTTTAAACCCATCTATGTTTCTTAAAATATTATTTGACCGATAAGTCTTCTCTGTCTCCTGGTAGATTTCATCAAAAATATTTTTAGGTTGACGCACAAAAAAGTAAAAACAAGATGATACGATTATCACGAATAAAGCTACTAAGCCTAGGATTTTCTTCATGTTATCACCAATTCTCCCACTGAGTTTCAACCTTAACCTCACCATAGTTGCTCGGTGAATACTTGCTATCATAAATGGAGCACCAGTCTTTTAAGACTTTTTGATTGACGATTTCGTCGTAGTAAGAATCCAAATCCTTAGATGTGATACCGTACTGCTCTAGGTAGGATTTCACCTGAGCTTCGTCTTCGATAGATTTATCAGTTCCATCTTGGTTTATGAGTAACTGTACATTTTTTTGAAATAATTTTTCTTTTGTAAGATACCTACCAAAAATGAAAATTCTTAGCCCATTACTTAATTCCTTCTCAAAAGAAACAAAGACTGTATTTGTATCTTTTGTAAAATGAAATATTAAATCAATATTTTTATAGTCATATGGAGTTTTCTGTTTTTGATAAAGTACATAAGAATAAAATTTAGAATCATTACCATACTCTTGATATTTATGTACCTCAACATCTTTCAACTGATTAAAAATATTATTTCCTAAATAAGTTTTCTCAGTTTGTTGGTAGATTTCATCAAAAATGTTTTTAGGTTGACTAGTAAAAAAATAGAAACAGGATGATATGATTATCACGAATAATACTATTAGACCGAGGTTTTTCTTCATTAACTTTTCCTCCTAATCTGCCACAGCCTCTAAACGATTTAAAAATGTGGACACTTCTGGGTATTTTTCCTCAATATACTCTTTAATAGACGCCTCACCCTTTCTCAGTATATCCGCAGGCGCTACCCCTGCGTAGATTGTACCTTTGACATGTTTCCAATCTTTATTTTTTAAGAATTCCCTTTCTCTCTGATAGGAGTCTTTTTGTAGGTCAGCATAGTAAGAAGATATGGCTTGGTCATAGGATTGCCCCTTTTGCATGCGACCAATAAGATTGACCGAATTGAGGTCTGCCTTGTAGTCATCTTCGCCAATACTTGGTTTTTTATCCGTAGCATTTTTAGTCGTGTCTCCCTCCCAGCCTGAAAGGTCCTTGATACGCTCTCTACCGCCATAGATATCGGCTAACTGAACTTGATTAGGATTAAGATGAGTAGCCATGGTAATGGACTGGTGGGTAAAGTCTGCATGACCTATCACCAATTCTCCCACTGGGTTTCAATCTTGACATCACCATAATTGCTTGGCGAGTATTTACTGTCATAAATCGAGCACCAATCTTTCAGGACTTTCTGATTTACGATTTCGTCGTAGTAAGAATCCAAATCCTTGGCAGTGATACCGTACTGCTCTAGGTAAGATTTCACTTGGGTTTCGTCTTCGATATAAGTTTCCGTATCCGCTTTCTTTAAACCTATTTTTACAAATTTTTTTAAAACACGATCCTTACGAGAATAGTTATCCCATATTCTAACTCTAACATTTGGCCCAATTCGCTTTTCAAACGAGATTGAACTTAATTGTGTTTTTGTAGCAAAATTAAAACCAATTTCGATTTCAAAATAGTCTTCTGGGGTATTGTTTTTATTATAAGTTCCAAATGGATAATATTTAGAATACTCTCCATCACTTGGCCAATCAGGTCTGATTTCAAATCCATCTATATTTCTTAAAATATTATTTGACCGATAGGTTTTCTCCGTCTCTTGGTAAATTTCATCAAAAATATTTTTAGGTTGTTGGATAAAAAAGTAGAAACAAGATAATACAATTAGTACAAATAACACTACTAGACCGAGTATTTTTTTCATCATCATCCTCCTAATCTGCCACAACTTCTAAACGATTTAAAAACTTGGACACACCTGGATATTTTCTTTCAATATATGCTTTAAGAGCACCCTCCCCATCTAACTTAATATCCGTTGGTCGCAAACTATCATAAATAGTATCCCTGACTGTATTCCAATCCTTATTTTTCAAAAATTCTCTTTCTCTCTGAGAGGAGTATTTTTGAAGGTCAGCATAATAGGAAGATATCGCTTGGTCATAGGATTGCCCCTTCTGCATACGGCCGATAAGATTGACCGAGTCCAAATCTGCCTTGTAGTCGTCTTCACCAATGCTTGGTTTCTTATCCGTAGCGTTAAAGGTCGTGTCTCCCTCCCAGCCTGAAAGGTCCTTGACATGCTCTCTACCGCCATAGACATCAGCTAACTGAACTTGATTAGGATTAAGGTGAGTCGCCATAGTGATGGATTGATGGGTAAAGTCTGCATGGCCTGCTCCATTGTTAGAATAGGCCTTCAGTTTGGTATCCCAAAATTGGTCAAAGTTACCTGAAGTACCATAAACTTTTTCATATTTAGTCTTGGCACTGTTATATTCAAGTCTTTTTTCTTTTAACTTTGTTATATTAGTAACTTCACCACCCGCCATCTCATGTTGCAATCTAAGGTTATAATACAGTTCTTTGGCCTTTTCTTTTTTCAATCCTAATTCTTTAAAGATTTCAAGAATTGGTTTCAAAGTTTTCAATTTTTGGCCTGTCTGCGGATCACTCACAAATTCGTTATAAAAATAATGCCCCAAACCACCTGCCGTTTCATTCCACTTAAAGTCATTATAGTAGGCTGCACCGACGACTCGCAAAAAGATATAGTCACGAAACTCTTGACTTGAGGTTGGGAACTTACTGTCTATCCCCTGCTTGATGGTCAGGAGTTGTTGGGCTGTCTCTGCATCAAAGCCGTATTCTGCCATCATGGTCTGGACAAAGGTCTTCTCTTGTCGACTGAGCTTCATATCCTTTGTATCAGTATAAGCAGATAGGTAGTTAGCCCAAGTCAGGTCAGATGGGACTTTAAAGACCCCTGTCTTTGCATCCCAACTACTTTCAATCTGGGCCAGTCCGCGACTCAGTTGCACATCAATACTGTCTAGTTCATCGAAAAGCCCTCCTGAGTAGCTATCATAGGCACGCAGGTCTCTCAAAATCGTTTCATAGACGCGTTTATTCGCATGGTGTCCTCGCATGAGTTCCACATTGCTGCGTCTCAATCTCCCCTTTTCTTCACTATCCATGGTCAAGCTAGAAAGGGATTGGTTGACTTCATCTAGATAAGCAATCATTTGCTCTTCCTGGCGGATCTTATCAAGCAGATCATCCTCACGCCAACTCTTGCTGTCGACCATACTTTGGTAGTCTTCTGGAAATTTCTTGATAGCTTGAGAGAAGGTTTCTGCATAGAGCTGTCCCCCTTTGCTCAAGGGCAGCAAGGCACTTGCAAAAAAACTTCTAGCCGAATCATAAGCGTCGCCCTTTAGACTCTCTGTATCCTCTGAAAACTTTTGAATGGCTGATTGCAAGTCTTGATAAGCCTCCACCTGAGATTGGCACATGGTTACTACACTTGAACTTTGTAGTTGTGATTGTTCCAAATACATATCAATGCCCATGTCGTTTCTCCTCTTCTCTTTCTAGTTCTTTGCGTCTTTCATAGTAAACCGCATCCAAGTCTCCCTCTAACCGGAATTTTTCTTTCTTCAAATCATCCATGTGGTAGCTGAGGTCCTCAAGGATTTGGTTTTTAAGTTGGTTTCTTTGCAGGAGCGTTTCTTCCAACTGTCCTGCATATCGGCTCTGATAGGCCGCCTCCCACAAATCACTTTGATAACGGTGGCTAGCTCTATCATATCCTTCAAAGGTTTCTATCAGTTCTTTGGTGCGATATTTCTCTTTTCCATTGTCTTCTAGCTGGTACAAGAGGTCTCGCTCTCTTTTCTTCAACCCATCTAACTTGCTCATGTATGACTCCTAAAATCATTGGCCGCAGCTTCATCTAGCGCCTCAAAATCACTCGCTACAGAGTGCAGTCGTTCGGAAGTTAGGGTGACAGCGGCTGTAATCTGACTAGCTAGATTTTGATCCTTTGTCAGACATTGATGGGCCTTGTTATTCCCTTGAAGGGTCGTTAGCTCATCTTGACTAGCCGCAGCGATTGCTGTTAAAGATTGACAAGCATTTTTAAGCTGAGTCGCATATGTTTGTGCAAGATTTTGATCACTTTTTACTGTTGACATGACTGTTTTATCCTTTTTCTCATTCCCTAGTGATAGGTTTACTTCATTTAGCTATATAGGCTTATTATACCATGTTTTGAATACAAGCCCTAATTTATACTATATTTGGATAATAGAATAATCTTATAGCAAAAAAGCTACCAAATTTAGAGTAGCTTCATTATCAAGATATACTTAATTGAACACGGACTAAGTAAATTGATAAAACAAAAAAGCCCTCTGAAATCAGAGAGCTGATTTGAGCACGGGCTAAAATCTTAGTGGAAAAGATAAAACTCCTTGTGTTTATCGAACACTGTGTCCTTTCCCTATTTTCATACGGATTTTTGGCGCCCTTAGCATCATAATTCTTGCTGGATAAAACGTTTGTAGACTAGGCGGCAAGCCGAAGATTGTACAAAAATGTTAGTGAAACAAAAAATCTCCCCGAAGGGAGATGATCTGGTTTATTTTACCTTACAGTGCTAGGAACCGTAACCGAAGATTATACTTGAGTATATCGAGGTAAGGTGACAACGCAATGTAAGTGGAAAATAAAGCAGATTAGCGACGAAGTCCTAGAGAGTTAATCAACTCACGGTAACGGTTAACGTCGTTTTTACGCAAGTATGCAAGCAAGTTACGACGGCGACCGATTTTCTTCATCAATCCACGGTAAGTAGCGTGGTCTTTTTTGTGTTGTTTGATGTGTTCGTTAAGGTGGTTGATTTCCCAAGTAAGGACAGCAACTTGAACCTCTACTGAACCTGTATCACCTTCGTGACGTGCATATTGTGCGATGATTTCATTTTTTTTCTCTTTTGAGATTGCCATGATGTTTCTCCTTTTTATTTGGCTTCATCCGAGTGACAGGTTGGCATGCCTGTAACCAAGAAGAAGTTATTTGTCTTTACGACAGTTCTTATTCTACCAAGAAGCAGAGACTTTGTCAACTGATTTACTGTTTAAAACCTTGAATTACTCTACTGATTTCAGGGCTTCAAGCATATCAACCTTTCTCAAGTGGTGATTGACAAAGAGGCCCAGTAAGGCTATGATTACAGTCACTGCGACGATTGGAAGAGCATAGACTTCCCAGCTGACTCGTGGATAAAAAAGTATGGTGGCAGGTGAAATCATTTGTATCAAAAATTGATGTAAATAGTAGCCAGCTACCAAACCGAGAACAATCCCCACAAGGGATAGCACTATGGTCTCGCGGTAGATATAGAGGGTCACTTCTTTATTGTGGAAACCGAGAACCTTGATAGTCGAAAGTTCGCGGATACGTTCTGACACATTGATATTGGTAAGATTGTAAAGAATGACAATGGCTAGTAAGACGGAAACAAGGACAAGGATTGCCATGGTTTTATTGAGCGAATTGGCTACGGATTCAAAGAGATGGATGGCCGTAGCATTTTGGACCACCCCAGAAACAGCAGCTTTTTCCATGAAGACAGCAGCTTCTTTCTCCGTATTGGATGGTGTTGGCTCTTTTAATTTCACTAGGTAGGTATTGTCTTTCGGACTGGTGCCGTAGACTTGTTCGTATGTCGCTCGGTTGAGATAAACAAAGTGTCCAACATAGTTTTCAGAAATAGCCACGATCTTGATTTCCTTCCCATCAAGCTCCAGCTTGTCTCCAACCGTAACACCCGCTAGTTGAGCTAGTTTTTGACTCACGACCGCTCCAGCAGTGACCGACACCTCTTGCCCATTTCCTCTAATGCAATAAAGAGCTTGAAGCTTTCTCTAACTGACTCTTGCCATTTTCAAGGTTGCTTTCAGCAGTTTGGAGCTGTTCTTTCTCCTCTTCTAGGCTCTTTTGACCATTTGCTTTGATGCTTGCTAATCGTTTTTGACCATTATCGGCAAGTAAGTCTTGCAAGTCTTCCTGGTGTTGGGCTCGTTTGGTCCTATAGTCTGATGAAAAAGCATCCAGATTTTTTAAATCATCATAGCGCACACGCGCAATACTGTATACTTCTGTATCAAACTGACTGGCTACAATCACTCCATATCCAGCCAAACTTCCATTTCCACTACTAGCCCCTCCCTAAGTCTTTTTGAGAAAGCATCTCACCCGACTGAACAAATCCAGTAATTGTGATAGTTTGGGACTTTATGACGGACTTTTCTTCTTTCTTGATAAAGGTAATGGTCTGTCCAATCTGATAACGGTCTTTCCAGAAATCAGCCAAGGCAATTTCCTCATCAGCTTCTGGCAGTTGACCTTCCGTCACTTGGAAGGTTGAAATACCCTCAGGCTTGGAATAAAGTCGAACCGCATCTTCGCTATTTTCAACGGTTAGGTCTGCCATATAGCCAAACTCAACACTTGCTCCTTAAAGGGTCTTTAGTTCCTCCTGATCTTCTTTGTCCAAGCCATAATCAGCTATCACTGCCAGATCCAAAGTATTGGCTTTACGGAGATAATCCTCAGCCGTGCGTTCCATATTTGGACTGGTCACTTTGAGTCCTACTAGAGCTAAAGAACCCAGCATCATCAAGGTCAGGATAGAAACAAAGCGTCCCTTGGAAGCAATCACCGACTGGAGCAAGTCTTTTCGATATGTTTTTTCATGCTAATACTCCAATGTATCGATATCCTGCGGATGCTCATTGATTGTCATACTCTTAACCGTAGCATCGCGCATGTGAATCACCCGCTCTGCAATAGGAGCTAGCGCGCCATTGTGGGTCACGATAATCACCGTTGCTCCTTTTTGACGAGATATATCTTGGAGAATCTTCAAGACTTGCTTCCCCGTCTGGTAATCCAAGGCACCTGTCGGTTCATCACAAAGGAAGATTTTAGGATTTTTGGCTATAGCGCGTGCAATGGAGACTCGCTGTTGCTCCCCTCCAGAAAGCTGGGCTGGAAAGTTATTCAGGCGATGACCTAGCCCTACGTCTTTGAGTACTTGCTCGGGATCCAAGGCATCTGTCACGATTTCTGAAGCCAGTTCCACATTTTCCTTGGCTGTCAGATTGGAGACCAGATTGTAAAATTGAAAAATAAAGCCTACATCTTCACGACGATAGTTTGTTCGTTGGTGCGAACTATAGTTGGCAATATTGGCACCATCAATCCAAATCTCCCCCTCATCATTGGTATCCATACCTCCTAAAAGATTGAGAACGGTTGATTTTCCAGCACCTGAAGCGCCAAGTATGATAACCAGCTCCCCTTTTTCAATTCCAAAATTCACATCACGATTAGCCACAATCTCCGTATCCCCAACCTGGTAACGCTTGTAGCTGTGTTTCATCTCAATGTAAGCCGACTCTATAATTTCTGTAGGGGGTAAAGCCACCATAGGAATTATAGAGCCGATTTTGTTGTAGAAAAAAGCCCCATAAGACCTATAATGAAAAAGTGACCAAACCCTCATTAGAAAGAATCTTATGGAACAATTAAATTTTATCACAAACATACTCGGAATTAAAGACAAGAACATCATAATCTTGGATTATCTGGATGCTGGAACACATAAGGAAATCATCGCTAAGCTAGATTATCCTGCTCCTAAGTATCTCGATTGTCAAGGACAAATGGCTAAATATGACTTCTAAAAAGAATCTAAAATTCCCTATCTAGAGTGTGTGGGCTACAAAACTCTTATTCGATTGAGAAAACGCCGTTTTCGCTGTAAAGTATGCAGGAAAATGGCTGTCGCAGAGACTTCCTTAGTCAAAAAGAACCACCAAATCTCAACTACCTTCCAGAACATATGAACTGGGATGAGTACAGCTTCAAGAAAGGTAAGATAAGCTTCATTGCACAGGATTTTGATTCAAAAAAGATCGTAGCTATCCTAGATGGACGGACTCAAGCAACTATTCGCAATCATTTCCTTCGCTATTCTAGACAGGTGAGAAGTCGTGTGAAAGTCATTACCATGGACATGTTTAGTCCCTACTACGATATTGCCAGAAAACTTTTTCCAAATGCAAAAATCATTCTCGACCGCTTTCACATTGTCCAGCATCTCAGTCGAGCTATGAACCACCTTCGCATCCAAATCATGAATCAGTTGGATAGAAAATCGCACGAGTACAGGGCGATCAAACGTTACTGGAAACTCATTCAACAGGATAGCCGTAAACTCAGTGATAAACGTTTTTATCGACCAACTTTTCGCTCACACCTGACCAATAAAGAGATTCTAGAAAAGATACTTGCCTACTCTCAGGAACTTAGAGAGCACTATGAGCTCTATCAACTGTTACTATTTCATTTTCAAGAGAAACAGGCTGACCATTCTTTGTTCTTAGTGAAGAAACAATTTCTTCTGTAAATCCTATTTTTCAAACTGTTTTTAAGACCTTTTTGAAAGATAAGGACAAGATCATGAATGCACTGGAACCTCCCTACTCAAACGCAAAACTAGAGGCCACCAATAACCTCATCAAAGTCATCAAGCGAAATGCTTTTGGCTTCCGGAATTTTGACAACTCTAAAACGAGAATTCTCATTGCTTTGAACATCAAAAAGGAGAGAACCAATTTGGTCCTCTCCAGGTTATAACTTTTCATCAACCCACTACAGTTGACAAAGAGCCTGTAAGCCATCGTCTTTCTCTCTTTCTTACAATTAAGTCACTCTTTACTATCATTTATAACGCTTTTTCAACTAGTTGGAAACCAGAAGCAAAAACAAAAAAGCCTAGGATTCCTAGGCTTTTTTGTTTATAGATTATTTTCCAAGGTAGTATTCTTTTACGACGTTCAATTTTTCATCGAATTCGAATACCAATGGTGGGAAGTTAGGGATTTCTACACCCATGATTTCATCATCTGACAAGTGTTTGATGTGTTTTACAAGGGCACGGATTGAGTTACCGTGAGCTCCTACGAATACGTTTTTACCATCTTTAAGTGCTGGAGCGATTTTGTCTTCCCAGAATGGAAGGGCACGTTCCAAAGTCACTTTCAAGTTTTCAGCATCTGGAATGACTGAATCGTCAAGTGAAGCGTAACGACGGTCAGTATGTGCTGAGTATTCGTCATCATGAGGCATTGCAGGAGGTAATACATCGTATGAACGACGCCAGATGTGAACTTGCTCATCACCAAATTGTTCAGCAGCTTCAGCTTTGTTTTTACCAGTCAAACCACCGTAGTGACGTTCGTTCAAGCGCCATGATTTTTCAACTGGAACCCAGAGCTGGTCAGCAGCTTCAAGAGCCAAGTTTGTTGTTTTGATCGCACGTTTCAATACTGAAGTGTAAGCTTGGTCAAATTCGATACCAGCTTCCTTGATCAATTTACCAGCGTCAATCGCTTGTTGTGTTCCTTTATCAGACAAATCAACATCAGCCCAACCAGTGAAAAGGTTAGCTTTGTTCCATTCAGACTCACCGTGGCGAGCAAAAACCAATTTTACCATTAGATGGATTCTCCTTTTATTTTTCGAGGTTTCCCTCGTTTATCTATTCTATTTTACACAATTTTTCACAAAAAAGCTAGTTAAAATCAACTAAAAAGAGAAGAGCTTATCAGTCTTCTCTTTATCACACTATCATAATTGTTCTCGATAGACGATGAAATAGTCCCGTCCAAATAATTGGAAAACTACTACTCTTCAATTACAAATTTTTTCAATGTTCCAAAGTAAAGTGAACCACCAATAATGGTTAGAATTCCACCTACCCATCCCAAAAATGGAATCAAGCCGACCGCACCACCTACAATGAGCAAAACAGAAGGTGCATTCGTAACACGTTCATCATCTTTATAATAAACAATAGCCACAATTCCCAATACTAAAACAGCAATTTTAACCAATGACAAAATAATTGAGAGCCCTGTCAATGTCCCAACTGTTACATCTGCGTCTTCAGTTGCTGCAGCAGCTCCAACAGCCATGATAAACATGATGACTGGCGCTAAAAGCAATACAATTCCTGAAATAAGACCAAAAATAGCGTTAACACGAGCAAGTGTATTTGTTTTCATAATAATCTCCTTAAAATTTTTATAGGTATTATTCTATCATAATTTCTCTAAAAATTAAACAGTCTTATAAAATTTTATAATAAATATTGATTTTTAAAAAATAATTTTAAGTTCTAAAGTCTCTTTATAATTAGTGGAAATATAAAATTATGAGAAAACTGAATAGTTGATTATGTTAATTATCTACACGGACAGGCCAGGAAGAACTTCATTTGAAGAAATGGACTAGTAAATTTTGGCTCTATAATATTTGTAGTGGATAAATCCCCTATAGACTATTTTTGTGTAGAAAAAAAGTCCCATATAATCTATAACGAAAAGCAACCAAACCATCATTAGAAAGAATCATATGGAACCATTATTTAATCTCAAAAGATACCCCAATTTCTAACATTTGGGGTGTAATTTTACCAATTATTCTCAGTTACTACAAAAAATAATTTCTATCTTATTGTAGTTGAGATGTCAAAGCCTTCAACTGTTTTTGCAAATTGTCTCTAAAATCTTTCAATTGTTGAGATAATTTTGATTTATCAGCTTCCTTGATCTCAGTAGACCCTAGCAAATCATACAATTTTTTCTGCGCATCGAATAATTTTTGAGTTGACTCTTTTAGTTTAGTAAACGAATCATTATTTTCCATAGCTGTGCCTTTGAAACCTTCCTCAGCTTTAGTAAAATAATCATCAAAAATCTTTTTATAAAGATCTATATAATCTGCATAAGTGCGCATTGATTCAATCGCATCGTCTGTTACAACCGGTGTATCGAAAGTGATTGTTTCTTTTGCACTATTAGATGTTGCTACTGTCTTCTCATCATTACTTGTTGAAGTATTCTTTGAACTTTGTATTCCACATGCAACTAGAAGAGAAAGAGATAATAGAGCTACTCCTAGACCGATAAACTTTTTTGATCTTTTCATGCTAAAACGCCTCTTATTCTTCTGATTTGAATTTCTTCAATGTTGCAAGGAATAAAGATCCTCCGATAATAGCAAGGATACCCCCAACCCATCCTAAGAATGGAATGAGACTAACTCCACCAGAAACAATCATTAGTACAGACGGAGCTGCTCCTACACGATTATCTCCTTTATAGTAAACAATAGCAATGATACCAAGAACAAGATTTGCAATCTTCAAGGCATTCAAGAGTAAGCCAACACCTGAAACAGCTCCTGCAGTAGCTCCTCCATTAAGAGTTGTAGCAGCTGTGTTTACCGCTGTTCCCAACAAGACAAAAGGACCAATAAGAAGTAAAATTCCTCCCACAAGACCAACGATACCACTAATTAAAGCAAGTGTTTTTGATTTCATAATAAAATCTCCTTTTTTATTTTTTTCAAATAAAATTGTATCATATTTACTAAAAAAAAAAAGTATTTTCTGATATTATAAAGTAAAAATTTGTATAATATGAAATAAAATTGAGTAAATATCAGCAAATATTTGAAGAAAAATTTCCATTTCACTCTTGCTAGTCTCCTTACTTTCTGCTAAAATGATGTCAAAAAATTAAGAAGGACAAGATTATGCCACAAAATCTCTTTAAAGAATTGGCAATCAATTTTGGGAACTGGAAGACGACTGCGTCCTCAATAATGGTATCGAGATTGAGCTGATTTACCGCTCGCTGGACGACTTTGACCAAGACCTGCAGACCGTAATTTTAGAGCACCAAGCTCAGAATTCTTACACCACCTGTATGTGGTACAATCTGCTCCACAGCAAGATTCTCTACGATCGAGACGGTCGCTATGCTGCCCTCCAGAACAAGTACAGCCTGCCCTACCCAGCTGAGCTGAAAAAGAATATCATCAGCAAGCAGCTCCTGCTCCTCGACCAAGCTATGCCAGCTTTTTCAAGACAGATTAAAAAAGCTCTCAAACGCCAAGACCTGCTCAGTATCAATCATCGTAGCAGCGAATTTTTCGCCTCTTACTTTGACGCACTCTTCGCCTTCAATGAGCAGCTCCATCCAGGAGAAAAACGCATGCTCCAGTTCGCAAAAAACACTTGCTCTCATCTACCTCAAAATTTTGAAGACGATATTCAAGATTACTTTCAAAATCTCTACCAGTTAGATCACCATCAGAAAACAGTCCTAACTTTGGAACAAATCCTATCAAATCTTAAGCACATGATTAATGAATCCATTTAGAACTCCAACAGATATAAGCTCATGAAATCTGCTTTTCAGATGATTCATGAGCTTTTTGAATTTTCACAATATATAGCAGATTGAATCTAGAATAGTACAACGAGATTTTTAAAACATTTTTAGAAATTGGTTTGAATTTCCCAACCAATTTGTTTAGTTTTTATTTCATTTCGATATATAATAGAGCCATTAATTGAAACAAGAGGAAAGTTCTAACATTATAAAAACGCATCATATCAGCTGTTCAAAAACTTGATATAATGCGTTTTATAGACTATAAGATTAGTTGTCTTTTCTTCTCAAATTAAGTTTTCCCTAGACTTTTCAACCTTATTTCGATTCAAATCCTTCTGCGACCGCGTCCGCAAAGTTTTCTTCTACGATGCTTGCACAGTGGTCACAGATAACTGCGTGGTAGCTACGTTCTGCAGTAGTTGGATCGATACGACGGCAGCGGTCACATACTTCACCTGCAGCGCGTTCAACTGTGAAGGCTACATCCTCAAAGCTAACTGCGCCTTCTGGAGCTGGTCCTTCTGCAATAGTCAATTCTGACACGATCAAAAGTTGAGCTACATTGCTATCCAATGCTCCAAGAAGCGTTCTCACCACTTCATTTGGATAGACTGTCAAGTGGGCTTCAAGTGATTTACCGATTACTTTTGCATTACGAGCTTCTTCCAAGGCTTTTTGAGCTTGTCCGCGGAAATCCATGAAGGCTGACCATGTATCCAAGATTTCTTCTTGGTTGGCAAAAGTTTCAGCTTCTGGCAATTCTGACAATTGAACGAATTCCTCTGCTTCAAACTCAAGATAGGACCAGATTTCTTCCGCAGTGTGAGGAAGGATTGGTGTCAAGAGTTTTGTGATTTTCACAAGAATGTCATAGAAGACTGTTTGCATTTGACGGCGTTCGAGTGATTTGGCACCTTCGATGTAAACAACGTCTTTAGCAAAATCAAGGTAGAAGGCTGACAAATCAACGTTGATAAAGTTCACCAAGGCCTTGTAGATGGTTAAGAATTCAAAGTCAGCATAAGCATCACGAATGGTCTTGACAAGCTGGTTAAAGCGAATCGTCATGTACTTATCAACTGAACGTAGTTCTTCATAAGCGACTGAATCTTGAGCTGGGTTAAAGTCAGAAGTGTTAGCCATCAAGAAACGAAGGGTGTTACGAATCTTACGGTAAGTTTCAGAGACTTGGCTCAAGATATCCATAGAAATACGCACGTCATTGCTTGAGTCAACACTTGTTACCCAAAGACGCAAGATTTCAGCACCAAATTGTTTTTCAACATCACTTGGAGCAATGGTATTTCCAAGAGATTTAGACATCTTTTCACCTTTACCATCAAGGGTAAAACCTTGTGACAAGATTTGTTTGTAAGGTGCTACGCCATGGTTGGCAACAGATGTAATGAGTGATGAGTTGAACCATCCACGGTACTGGTCAGAACCTTCAAGGTAAAGATCTGCTGGATATTTGAGTTCTGTACGGTTGACCACTACTCCATTCCATGATGAACCAGAGTCAAACCATACGTCCATGATATCTGTTTCTTTCTTGAACTCGCCATTTGGTGAACCTGGATGCGTAAATCCTTCTGGCAAGAGATCTTTAGCATCACGTTCCCACCAGATGATAGAACCGTGTTCCTCAAAGAGTTGAGCCACGTGCTCGATGGTTTCAGCTGTCATGATTGGCGTTCCGTCTTCAGCATAAAAGATAGGAAGGGGAACTCCCCAAGCACGTTGACGAGAGATTACCCAGTCACCACGGTCACGAATCATGTTGTAAAGACGCACTTTCCCCCATTCTGAGTGGAACTTCACTTTTTCAATTTCGTCCAAGATTTCTTGGCGGAATTTAGATACAGAGGCAAACCATTGTGGAACAGCACGCCAGATGATTGGTTTTTTAGTACGCCAGTCAAATGGGTATGAGTGAGAAATTTCTTCTTGAGCAAGGAGAAGGTCACCAAGCTTTTCGATAACAGTCGGAACAACCTTGTCATAGAATTGACCTGCAAATTCAGGACCAGCATTTTCCATCATAATCCCGCGTTCATCAACAGTGACAAACACTTCTAAGCCGTTAGCAACACCGACATTATAGTCGTCCTCACCAAAACCAGGGGCTGTATGGACGATACCTGTACCAGAGTCAGTCGTAACGTGGTCACCGAGGATCACCAACTCATCTACAGCTGTATCCCATGGGTGAGCTGTCACGATTTTATTCAATTCTTGACCACGGTAGGTCGCCAATACCTGAACATCAGCCCAGCCAAATTTCTCAGAAAGACTATTCAGTAATTCTGAAGCAACCACAAACTTACGAGATTCGCCAGCTGGTTGTACCAATACATAATCAATATCTGCTCCAACTGTCAAACCACGAGAGGCTGTGATGGTAAATGGAGTAGTTGTCCATACAACGATATAAGCATCTGTATCTAGGACACCTTTGCCATCTTTGACGCGGTTAGCATAGTAAAGGGAAGTTGAAAGCAAGTCATGGTATTCAATTTCCGCTTCTGCAAGAGCTGACTCAGATGACCATGACCAGTAAACCGGCTTGGCACCACGGTAGATGTAGCCTTTCTTAGCCATTTCACCAAAGACACGGATCTGAGCCGCTTCATAGTCCGGAGTCAAAGTCACATAAGGATTTTCCCAGTCACCAGAAACACCCAAACGTTTAAAGTCTTCTCGTTGTTTATCTACTTGAGAAAGAGCATACTCGCGGCAAAGTTTCAAGTACTCAACCAAGTCCATTTCTTTACGTTTCACGCCCTGTTTTGCCAAGACTTGCTCGATTGGCAATCCATGTGTATCCCAACCTGGGATGTAAGGTGCATAGAATCCTGACATAGACTTAGAACGAACAATAATATCTTTGGAAATCTTGTTCATGGCATGTCCAACGTGGATATTTCCGTTTGCATATGGAGGGCCATCGTGCAAGGTGAAATGCGGTTTTCCTTGGTTCAATTCTTGACGACGTTGGTAAAGTTTTGCATCTTCCCATTCCTTTTGCCAGAGTGGCTCTTTGGTAGGAAGTCCTGCACGCATTGGGAAAGCTGTTTTCCCAAGGTTAAGGGTATCTTTGAGTTTCATGGTATCTCCTTTATAAATATTAACAAATTAAAAACCACGACTTCCAAAAAGGACGAAAATCGTGGTACCACCTTTGTTCGAAAAAAGACAGGGTCTCTTTTCCTCTTTTCCCGTAACGTGGGGAACGTCCAGTCTTACTGTTTTCAGACTGGATTCGTTGAGAGGATAATCTAACGACTAGGGATTGCAGGGCTCACACCATCTCCCGCTCGCTGAAAATATAGTTGGTTAGATTTTGTTCTCACATTTACTTTTATAGGATAAGAACAGATTCTTTGTTTGCATCTTCCTCAGTTGCTGCAGTAGTTTCTACGTCAACTGACTCTTCATGTTGTTCACTTTCATCTGTCTGTTGATTTTGTTGAGCTTCAAACTCAGCCAATTCTCTATTTCCAGCCTCGATACGAGCTTGCAACTCAGCAACTTCTTCTGGTGTGAATTGACGAGTCATATCAATTGGCTCTTCCTCAGGTTGTGAAGGAATAGTTTCACCAAGAACTTCACCCACCACTTCTTTAAAGGCTTCATCGCTTGTTTGAAGATACGTTGCTGTTGGGCGAAGAATGTCTTCCCAATCTGATGACTCAACAATAGCCAATTGACTTTCAATCGTAGACTTGAGGCGTTGATGGAATACACGACTCTTGTTTTTCAACTCTTCTGTCTCAACAGCCACTTTCTTAGCGTTATCTGTTGCCTGACGGAGAATTTCATTTGCTTTGTATTTTGCTTCTTCAAGCAAACGCTGAGCGTCTTGTTCAGCTTGTTGAATAATATTGTTTGAACGTTCTTGAGCAGCCTGTTTGACACGCTCCGCAGTATCCTGAGCAATCAAAACTGACTGACTCAAGGAATCTTTCATCTCATCAAAGTAAGACAAACGTTCTTCCAAACTCTTGATGCGTGTCTCTTTGTCGTGATTACTACGAACCAAATCTTCATAGTCACGAACAACGATATCAAGAAATTCATCTACTTCTTCTGGGTCAAAACCTCTAAATCTTGTACCAAAGGTTTTATCTTTAATTTCTAACGATGTAATTGGCATACTTTTCCTCACTTACTTAATAATAATTGAATGCTTAATTTTATCTTGTCTTTTTTTGTCCGTCCATTGTCTTTGACAACTTTTAGACGGCCAAACTTTCTCACACTGATCAAATCTCCAACGGCAACCTGGTAATCAGATTTTTCAACCAGATGATAGTTTACCTGAACAGATTTTTTCTCAATCAGTTGACTAGTTTGATTTCTAGATAATTTCAAGGCACTTGATAAGAGGGCATCCAATCGAAAACTCGAAACTAAAATTTCTCGTTCTCTAAAGTCAATTTTAGATATAATCCTATCGGTAAAAGGACGTTCCTCCAGCGATACAGGAAGTCTGCCAATCTTTCTTATTCCATCCTGAAAAAGAGGAATGAAATCACGATTGACAAAAATCTGTGCTCTCTTTTCATCTACCAAGATATCACCAAATAATTTACGGTCAATTCCTAGCTGGTTGATGATTGTTCCCAATATTTTTCCATGGCTCAGCTGTTCAAACTTACTCGGATAGCAAATTTCCAACAAGGCCATTTCAAAATCTGATATTTCCGGTTCAAAGTAATCTGGATAGAGAAGAACACGAACCGACTCTGTCGGAAGAAAATCACCACTACTTTGGCAACCCAATCCATATGTTCCAGCTAACACCTTTAAAATCTGTTCCTGATGAGGATTGATAAAGGGAGTAAGCACCGGTACATATGTATCTCCTACCCGCCTGATCCACTCTATCCCTTTGTCAATAAAAGGAATATCATCTTGGGAAAAATGCTGATAAATGGCTCGATTTACTGTCATAGTAATAGTACTAGTCGTGTTAAGATATTTCCAAGAAACTGGATTAGAATCAGCGCGACCCAAACCGTAAAATCAAGACCAGCAAATTGTAAATTGAGCTTACGAAGTGGCTCAATAACTGGACGAGCAAGTCTGATGACTAAGCGACCTAGTTGACTTTCATAGGCATTTGGAAACCATGAAAGAAGAGCAAATGCAACGAGAATGATGGAGTAAATGCTAACTGCATTTTGAATTAAACGGATTAAGAAAATCATTATCTTGCTCTATTTCGTTTAATATCAAAGCCGAACTCGGCACCTTGTGATTCATCGGGAAGTTTGATATCTTCAATATTCACGACAACGTTGACAGGCGTCAATAGATACATCGTACTCGCAACCTTTTTCATATTTCCAGCCAAGACGTGACGAGCTCCATCCAAGTAATCAAGACAGCGGCGTGCTTGTACTTCTGTCATGTATTGGAAATCAATCAAGATACTTTCATTTCCAGTTAACAAATCAACAATCTCAGTTGCATCCTCATACTTTCTTGGATAACGAACATCAATCGTCACTTTCTCATCTGAGTGATGGTTTTGCTTTGCCAACTCTTGTTGACGAACATGGAGGCGAGTAATATTCGCATCTTTTACTGATCCCGGCTGAGCAGATGATGGTAATTCTTTAGAAGATGAGATGGCTGGACTAACAGTATCCTCTTGTTGAGTCTGGTAGTTAGTCACGTCTTCTCCATCTTCTGTAAAATAATCTATAAATTTATCGAATCTATCTTTTAAAGACATAGCTCTCTCCTATTTAAAAAATGCTGTACCGATTCGAACAAAGGTCGAGCCGAACTGAATCGCTTCTTTAAAATCACGACTCATTCCCATGCTTAGCTCTGTCATCGGCATATTAGGGATTTGTTTTTCTCTAATTTCTGCTTGCAGAGCCTGCGTATCCTTGAAAATTTCTTTCAATTCATCACTGTCTGCCTCAAAAGGAGCCATGGTCATTAAACCAACATACTCAATCTGATCTAACTTAGCCAATTCTGGCAAAAGTTCTAGCAATTCTTCTTTTGAAAACCCATGCTTGCTTTCTTCCCCAGAAATATTAACCTGCAAGAAACACTTGATAACATGATCTGTTCTCTTTTGAATTTCCTGTGCTAACTTTAGGGAGTCTAAAGCATGAAAGTAATCCACATATGGGATTACTTCTTTTACTTTCCGTCTCTGTAGTGTTCCTATTAAATGCCAAGTGACTGGGTAATCTTTCAAGGCCTGATATTTTTCTAAAAATTTATCAACTCGATTTTCACCGATATGATGGATGCCAAGCGGAAGCAAGGCTTCCGCTGTTTGTACATCTACATATTTTGTCACTGCGATTACTGAAACAGCATCTAGATTACGGTTGGCTTTTTGACTAGCATCAGCAATTTGCTGAAAAACTAATTCAGTATTTTTTTTCAAATTCATTGATTAACGATTTTTGAAGAATGGAGGCGTGTCCAATTCATCCTCATCTTGTGAAACTGGTGTTTCAAAGCGTTCAACTGGTGAAACAACGGGATCTGTTTGGCGAACAATTGACTCACGGCGCAAGTCCCAATCTCCAAAAGCAGATGCTTGGTTGGTTTCAAAGCGACGTGGACTTGATTTAGGCAATTCTGCTGTCTCTTCCAAGTCGAATTGACGGTCAAATGTGTGTGCTTGTGGAGTTTTAGTTGATGGTCGACCAACTGGTTGGTTGGTAGCAGACCCGACTACTTTTTCTAGTCGTTCTTGACGAACACCTGTCGCTACAACAGTCACACGGATTTCATCCTTCATGCTTTCGTCGATAGATGTTCCAAGCCAGATGTTTACACCTTTGCCAGCTGCTTGATTGACAATTTCTGAAGCTTCTTCTGCTTCAATCAAAGTTAAATCAAGACCACCAGTAACGTTGACAATCACATCCTCTGCACCATCAATAGTTGTTTCAAGAAGTGGAGAGTAAATCGCTTTGCGAGCCGCTTCAACAACGCGCTCTTCACCACTACCGATACCGATACCCATAAGGGCATTCCCTTTGTTTGCCATTACAGTTTTCACATCAGCAAAGTCAAGGTTAATCAATCCTGGGTTCGTAATCAAGTCGGTAATTCCTTGAACACCTTGGCGAAGAACGTTATCTGCTTCACTAAGAGCTTCAAGAAGCGGTGTTTTCTTGTCAACAATTTCAAGTAAGTTATTGTTAGAGATAATCAACAAAGTATCAACATGCTCGCGAAGTTCATTGATTCCTTCTACAGCGTACTGACCACGTTTGCTTCCTTCAAATCCGAAAGGACGTGTCACGACACCAACTGTGAGAGCACCAAGATCTTTAGCGATACGTGCAATAATAGGGGCAGCACCTGTACCAGATCCACCACCCATACCAGCAGTGATGAAGACCATGTCTGCACCGCTGATTGCTTCCGTCAAAGCTTCTTCGCTCTCCTCTGCAGCTTTACGTCCAACTTCTGGACGACCTCCAGCACCCAAACCACGAGTCAATTTTGGACCAAGTTGGATAACGGTTTCTGCTTTCGTACTGCTAAGAGCTTGTACATCAGTGTTGGCTGCGATAAATTCTACACCAGCAACACCTTCGTCAACCATGCGGTTGATGGCGTTACCACCACCACCACCGACACCAATTACCTTAATAACTGCGCCTTGAGCTGCTGCTGTATCAAATGAAAATGTCATAATTTCTTATCCTCTTTTATTCATCAAACATGCTTCCGATTAAACCACGGAAACGTTCTGTTAGCTTCGGTTTACTTTGAGAACTTGCTTGGAATTCTTCCTTGGGAGCAACTGGAGTTTCCTGCACAGTTTCAGCTGGAGCTGTTTGTGCCGGACTTGGTTGCGCCACAGGATTCAAACGTTGATTTGGAATGCCAAAGTTAATTGGTTTTTGACGAAGGAATTCATCTCCTTTAACTGCTTTTTGAGCAAGAAGATTGACTTCAGTCAATTTACCAGCAAACTCAGATAAACTAATCACGTGAGCAAATGCAGGGTTGCGAATTCCAACTTGATTTGGTACATAGAGTTTTACTCGAACACCAAATACTTCTTGGGCTAATTCAACAACGCCCGGCAAAATTGCATTTCCACCGATAAGGACGATACCTCCTGGCAAATCCAACAAGTGTCTTCTTTCCAACTCTTGTTTGATTTGGTCAAAGATATGTTTGATGCGTGCTGAGATAATTTCTGCTAAGTAGCTTTCTGTCACTTCAACAGGCTCTACTTCGCCAATTACTTCAACTTGGAAAGTTTCATTACTTGCTAGCGGAACATAAGCTTCACCATAGTTCAGTTTCAAACTTTCTGCAATCTTTTGAGATGTTTTCAAGACTTTAGAAATGTCTTTAGTAACGTAATCTCCACCTTCTTGGTAGATGTTGGTAAATTGCAATTCTTGATTACGGATAGTCGCTACAGTAGTCTGACCTCCACCCATGTCAATGACAGTCGCACCAAATTCACGTTCGCCTTCATTGAGAACTGAGTTCACAATCGCCAAAGGTGAAATAATCACATTATCAACCTGGATACCTACACGCTCAACTGTCTTGCGAAGATTGTGTAGAATCGTACGAGGACCTGTGTAAAGCAGACCACGCATTTCCAAGCGAACACCCATCATACCACGAGGGTCACGGATTCCTTGGAATCCATCCACGATGAATTCTTCTGGAATGAAGGTAATCACTTCACGATCAGGAGTCATGCTCTTTGTCAAAGCTGATTTAACAACATCTTCAACATCCTGATCTGTGATTTCTTTTGTATCTGACGTAACAGGAATCATTCCTTGTGTTGGTTCGACCTGCAAGAGATTTGCTGGAAGTCCAACGTTAACAGACTTAATAGAAATACCAGCTTTCTCTTCTGCCTGTGTGATTGCTGATTTGATCGCTGAAGCAGCTGCTTCAATATCAACGATAATTCCATCTTTGACACCTTTACTTTTGGCGTTACTTACACCAATTACGTTTACTTCGCCATCTCTATGCTCAGCAACTAACACCTTAATGGAGCTAGTTCCGATATCTAAGCCTGTAAAAAAACCATCTCTAGTCATTACATCGCATCCTCTCTGTCTTCCAAGTTTCTCACTTCTATTTAATAACTATGCTTGGGCATAGCTATTCACAGAATATTATAACACAAAAAAACTAATCATGCTTAGTTTTTCATAAATTTCCTGCATGTTTTTTGAGAAAATATTAGAAAATTTTTTTCTGGAAAAAGGTTTTGATGTTCTTGTCAATAATTCGATAATATTTATAACCCATCAAAAAATGTACTGCACCCAAAAAGAAGGTCTTTTTAGACCTTCTCTTGAATAAATTCTTGCGATTTTTGCTGTAAAAAAATCTCTAGCAATTTTGCTGTTACGCAAATTGCTATCACGATAACGCTCGAAACAATAAGGTAATTCAAAAGTTGTCCGTGATTTCCAACAAGTGGCGGTCTCGTTAAGAAACCATAATCCCCACTGACAACTAAATTAACAACCCATATCAGAGCGTTCAAGGTGAAGGTAATCACCGCTACATTTTTGAAGTTGAGCAGGGAAGCTTCATAATTCTTAAACAAGTATAGGAGCGCATTCCCCAAAAGTGCCACGTGCCCGATGATAAAGGACAGGATGGTCACGTGCGGAAACGGATAAGGGTCAAAGAGTGGGTAAGCCAGAGCTGCAGTTGCTCCAAAGGTTCCTAGAAGGGCAAAGTATTGCTTGTACTTAGAAGTTCCCGGGATCAAGAGCAAGACAAACATGGCTACACGGCAATGATAGAAGGGCAAACTTTCTGATAAGGGCATTTGATTCCCCCAATACCAGCTATATAGAACAATCAGTTGAAGAGACTGAAGGATCTGAAAAAAGCGCTGGTAAGCCACCTTGTCACGGTAACGATATGAAACATAGAAAGTAAGAGCCAATAAACTTAACAAACCAATATACCAGTGGAGTTCAAACTGGGGCGGTTCTGATATCTGTGTGGTAAATAATTGTTCCCACAAATTCATATTCTATTCCTCGTTCATCTAGCCAGAGCAGTAGAAAAGTCGCTGCTCGACCTTTTTAATTTTTTGAAAATGCAAGTATTCTATACCATGCATAGAATACTTGCATCTTAAATTCGCAACCTATTATATCATTTGTCTCGCAGAAATGCACTTTACAGACACCTTTTTTTGATTTGTCGACTTCTCTAGCACAAACTAATCGACATATTGGTCTCTTGTCCTCTATAAACCTGCCAAAGAATCTCCATTTGCTCCTTGGTGATGCGTTTTTCAGATAAGGATGGCAGTTGGTTAATGGCAAAAAATTGAAGGTCAGCAATTTCTTGATTCTCTTGAAATTGTCCATCAAGAAACTTACATTCAAAGACAAACTTTGCATATTATTTGCTCTGTAGTTGGAAACGATTGGTGTCAAAAACTGCAAGTAACCTTTCAGCTTTTGCTGTAAAACCGGTTTCTTCTTCAATTTCCTTAAGAATATTTTCGGTTGTAGAATAGCCGACCTCACCAAATCCACCTGGCAAAGCCCAACTATCCTCTCCTTTTCCTCTAACTAAACAGACTTTTTCATCATCAACAATCCAAGCACAGACGTCCATCAGAGGAGTTGCATAAGCGGAAGTTGGTTTCAAGACTTCTGCCACTTCTTCTGCATCTATGTCTAATCCCTGATTCAACATTTCAGATAACAGGCTTCGCAAGTCCTCGTAACGCTCGCGGTCAAAAGGATCTTTTGTTAAAGGTTAATCCAGTATCTGTAATAGCTAGCATTCTTTGCAGATGCTTGGCAAAATCAGTTGCATTCATTTTCTAAACTTTCGACCAACTTAGCTAGATTCATAGAGTTAGAGCCTTTGAGCAAAATTTGGTCATTGGCACCGAGACTTTCCTTGACTTGCTTTACTAGGTCTTCAAATTGGTCCTCGTCGGCTGTTTTTTTGAAGTAATAAACGTGGCCGATTGGGAACATTTGACTAGCCAGTTGTGCCAATTCGGCAATGTCTTCTCCGTAAAAAATAACGGTATCCAACACATCTGGGGAAAGACTTAAAATCATCTGGTTATGGAGTTGAACAGACTGCTCACCTAATTCCTTCATATCCGCCAAAACTGCTATTTTCTTGCCTCCCTCGTTGGCTGGAATGGCAGAAAATGTCTCCAAAATCAACTTCATAGCAGTTGGGTTGGCATTGTATACGTCAGACAGAATATCTGCTCCATTGGCTGCTTTCTTCCACTCGGTGCGGTTACGCGTCAATTCTAGGTTCTGGAAAGCCTGGTGAATTTGCTCCTCTGAAACTCCTTCTTGTAGAGCCACATAAGCAGCAATCATAGCATTGGTGGCATTGTACTTACCTGTCACTGGCAAATCGAAGGCTTGTCCCAAAAAATTAGCTTTAAAAGTTAGACTATCCTTGCGCTCAATCAAGTCTGTAATTTCCAATTCTGCCCCTTGCCCAAAACGGACCACCTTTTTATCAGTGGGCAAATAGGCCTCTACAATGGAGTCGGCTGGTGCCAAGAGCAAAGAACTCGGAGCCATACCGTCTGCAATTTGCATCTTCCCTTTAGCAATCTCTGAACGGTCTTTGAAAAAGGCCAAATGGGCTTCTCCAACCAAGGTCACGATGGCTGTCTTTGGATGGGCCAATTCAGACAAGAGATGGATATCCCCCAAGTGATCCTGCCCCATTTCCAAGACCAACTTTTCAGTATCATCTGGCATATGAAGAACTGTGTAGGGTAGGCCAATCTCGTTATTGTAATTGCCTTGAGTTTTGTAGGTCTTGTAGGTTGTTGACAGTAAATGCGCCAACATATCCTTGGTCGTTGTCTTGCCATTTGAACCTGTAACTGCAAAGACATCAACAGCCATTTTTTCAAGATAGTAGGCTGCAAGGGTTTGAAAGGCAGTCAAAACATCATCTACTAGAATGTAGGGATGACCTTCTACTTCCTTCTCAGAGAGGGTTACTGATGCACCATTTTCAAAAGCTGTTTCGATAAAGTCATGACCATCACGCGCACCTTTGAGTGGCACAAACAAATCTCCCGTCCCAATCAAACGACTGTCAAACTCAGCCTTTTCTAACTGGACATTTTCAAATATGCTGACATCATTTTTAGCCCCAACAGCTTGGGCGACTTCACGGATTGTTAGTTTCATTTCTACTCCTTTAAAAAGGGTTGAAGTCCGAGAACTCTAATCACCTACAGTGAAGGTTCTGGCTTCTACCCCTTCTTTCATTTTATAGCAAATGCGCTTCGTGCTTGTTAAAGCTCTCCTTAGCAAGGTCAACCAAACGCTCGATTAGCTCTGGGTAGCTGATTCCCATATTGTCCCAAAGTAGTGGGTACATAGACCACTGGGTAAAACCTGGCATGGTATTAAGCTCATTTAGGAAAATCTCGCCCTTATCTGTATAGAAGAAATCACAACGAGACAGACCAAGACCACCGATCGCACGGAAGGCTGTTTCTGCATTTTGACGCATGACAGCTACCACATCATCACTGACTTTGGCTGGGATATCCATGGTAATCTTGTTGTCAATATACTTGGCATCATAGTCATAAAAAGCAACATCCTTGACCACTTCACCTGGCAACGTGCTCTTGACATCGTAGTTTCCCAAGAGACCAACCTCGATTTCACGCGCATTTACCCCTTGCTCCACCAAGACACGACTGTCATATTGGAAGGCAAGCTCTAATGCTTGACGGAGATCCTCTTGGTTTTCAGACTTAGAAATACCGACACTTGAACCCATGTTTGATGGTTTTGTGAAGACTGGATAAGTTAATTTTTCTTCAACTTCAGCGATTTTAGCAGTCACATCATCACCTTCGACGACGGCCACATAAGGAACTTGGGCAATCCCGACAGATTCTAGAACTCGCTTGGTCGTAATTTTATCCATGGCAAGACTAGATGACAAGATATTGCAACCTACGTAAGGCATTTTTAAAACTTCCAAGAATCCTTGAACAGAGCCATCCTCTCCCATTGGGCCATGAAGGACTGGAAAGACCGCTGCACCTTCTTCGTAGATGGCACTTGGTGCAACTTTCTTATTCCAATCAATCGTTTCATTGGTCATGAGACAATCCTCTTGACCTGGAGTCTGGCTAAATTCTTGCGTTTTGATAAAGTCACCTGATTGGCTGATGAAGAAAGTCTTGACTGTGAAACGATCGTAGTTGACCGCACGCATCACACTTTCAGCTGACAATACAGACACTTCACGCTCTGCACTACGCCCACCATATAAAAGAATAATTGTTTGTTTCATATTGTTTGTCCTAATTCTAATAGAATATTCGTTCTTTAGTATATCATATTTACTTTTTTTTTAAAAACTTGAAGCTAAAAAAGCCCTCATTTGAGGGCTGAAATTTTACCTATCCACCACTTGAGCTTCAAAGTGTGCTGGCTTGTCGTCTATCGCTTCTTGGAGCTTTTTGATGCTGGGGATGATAATGTCTGTAAAGAGACCTTTACCAGCTGTGTAAGCTGCTCCTGTCAGCTCACCTGAATCTAATACAACAAACTATCCATACAAAGTCTGATACATCTTTTTCATGAAAGCCTCAAGCTCTTTTTGAACAATTTTTAATAGGCGCTCTTCTTCGGATTGAGAGATGTTCACTCTCTCATTTATATTTTTTTCATTTATTTGAAAATAGGCGCTAGAAACTAAATCAAAGTTCTTATCCAATTCATATAGTACACTAGTTATTTTACCATCTATCTCTATTTCAAAATAAGCAGTAACCCCATTCCGTCCCGGATTTGAGATATCCAAATCGATGTCTCCTTTTATCTCTATGGAGTCAATTCCTCCATCCAAGCGAATAGCTCCATCGGGAGGAACGACATAACCTGCTTTACGGATGTCAGGTGCATATTTTTCTGATGCCATCAAACGTTGTAAGACGGCTATATTGTCTCTCTCTTCAAAGGAGGTTTTTAATTGCATATGTTCTTGGTGGTTTTGATACTGAAAATAAAGATTCAAGCCAGTAGCTAAGGCAATTACAGATCCAATCACGATTAGTATTTTTTTAAGTCCCGACATTTTTTTCACCCCCTCTATCTAAGTAATCATAGAAGTCTTGTTTCCAACCTTCTTCTTTGTCATTAGGATTTCCAATAAAAATATTGAGGTCAAAGCCATACTTAATAAAGTTGCCTCCTATCGTATTATTTTCAATAAGCGTTTCAACCATAAGTTTACCGTTAGCTTTATCCCCATTTCCCATCACAGTATAGAATTCCTCAACACGATTTGTCTGGTTTGTTTGGATACTATGATTGTAATCTGCTTGAACCTTAAACACATCTTTTGTTTCTACATCTTTAGAAATCATTCTTTCGTAAGAAGTAATAGCATCTAAATCTGAATTAAAATCTGCATCATCATATCTCCCTGAATCAATGTCTCCTTTGAAGGAACTTTCATACTTTTCAGTATTTACAGAGAGATCTCCAATCCGAGTTGAATTTCCAATTGTGCTAATAATGTGGACGCTTAATCCTTTCCAGCCATCTAGCTTCGATAAGTCTCTATCACCCCAAGATAACTCAGTAAAACTAGCAATTTGAATAGCTTCATGCGCCAAGTCCTTATTATGTTTAGACTCATACTGCTTATTAATCCCTTCTTTAAATATCTTTACCTCTCTTTCAGATAAAGAATACGTATTTATCAAAATATCATCTAAATCACTTGTATTTTTGGCATCAACAACTCCCGCAAGACCTCTCCAGGTTGCCCTTACTCCATAGACTGGAGATGCAACTAATCTATTATACTCATAAAGAACTTTTTCATTAGTCCACCCTTCTTGTTTTGCCTTCTTCAAAATTCCTTGCTGGAGCTTATAGAGTGCATTTGCCGTAGATTCATCCAGGTTGTAAGATGATACTAAATCATCCACAATTTTTTTCTTATCTTTTTCAGCCTGAGTCACTGAAATATCCTTATCAAGCTTATGTGACTCAATCTTCACATCCTTCATCTTCTGTACCCAGCTCATGTCCACACCGTCCGCATAGTAGTTCCCATCGCTATCGGCAATGATTTTACTTAGTTGTGTAGCTCCTTTGATAGCTAAGCTGAGGACTTCTAGACTATCGTTGAAATACTGGGAAACCTGGGAAACAAAAAATTCTAGTTTTTCAATCTTATCATCCAAGTCCTGAATACCCGACTCAATTTGAGACTTGGTATTGTAGAGGATGGTCTTTTCAGAGAAGGCTTTCCCCCAATTGAGACTAAAGAGGTCCGTGATTTGATTTAGCCAATTCTCCCTCACTTGAATCTGAGCTTCTACGATAGCTAACTGCTCTTCCCTCAATTTTTTTAGTTCCTTGAGCTGATCTAGGTTCAAATCACCATATCCAGAGACCTGAGCATCCACATTCTTGTAGGAAGTCAACTCCAGTTGGATATCGTCTACCGCTGCTTGAAGCTTCTTGATGCTGGGGATGATAATGTCTGTAAAGACACCTTTGCCAGCTGTGTAGGCTGCTCCTGACAGCTCACCTGAGTCTAAAAAGGAAATCAGGTGGTCACATCCACTAAATAAGCGGTCCGTGACTTCATTTGCGACTTGGAGGTTGTTAGTCATGGCCTGAATCAATTCTTGGGCTTCAAAGTGCGCCGGTTTGTCGTCTACATTGGTGATGGTGATAGTATAGGGAGTTTCTTCCGTCACACCAAAAGAAAGCAGACCAAAGCTATCGAATACAATAAAATATTCTTAAGAACTCTGTCATGGCAACCTGCCTTTATAAAACTATTACCTCGTCGTTCCGTTTGTTATTCTGTTCTCCATATATCCTTAACTGTCACTTCTCCCCAATTATCTGGGCTAAAACGACTAGAGTAGATAGTGGTCCAGTCTTTAAGGACTTTATTACGGAGTACATTATCTGCTTCCTTGCGAATCTCATCAACAGTCTTTCCGTGTTTTGCAAGAAAGTCCTCTACTTGAGACTGCTGAAAATATCCTGTACTCTCATCATCATAGTACCACATAAATCGTTCTAATTGCTGATTGTTTACATCGTACAGGTAATCTACATTTATGGTTGTCTCTGTATCTGGCAGTCTCAAACGCATCTCCAGGTTAACTTTTGTCATACCCTGAAAATTAAAATAAAAATTATAACCTAGAGAATGAATAGTATTTGGTAAGTCTACACTTTTATAATTAATAGCATATCTATACAACTCATCAGAGCCATTGTCCACAATTTTTAAACTTTTTAACTTATAAAATGCTCGTCCTTTCCAGAGAAATGTATAATTGTGATAATCACTTTCTTCGTAGTATATTTCATCAAAAATATTGTGAACTCTCTGATATTTATAGTATTGAAAACCAGAGAAAGATAATAATAGAACCATTAACAACGAAAAAATTGCAAATTTCCTCTTCTTCATCTAATCACCTCATCTCTATCAACTCTTGATTACCTGTTTCAATATTTCGAATGAAATTATAAGTACTTGGGTAATTTTTTTGTAGGTAGGCCATACACTGTTCTTCATTAGGTAATTCAAAATGCGATTGCATTCCCGATTCTTCCACATATTTCATATTATCTGGTAGTAATTTTGTGAAAATTTTTTGTTTAATTTCTTCTACCGATTTATACTCTACAAATTTTTCTGCACGAGTGTATTCGCCTCGTTTCATTTCTGAGTAATACTCGTTTGAAGCTTCAATATATGATATTTTTTTACGTTTCATTTTTTGTGTGATATTTACCGCATCTAAGTCTGCTTTATAATCGTCATTTCCAAAACTAATATCATTACTATCAGTAAGTGTCGCATCACCTAACCAACCTGCAAAATCGTTAACATTCTCGTGTCCTAATTTTGTTAAATCACTTCCTCTAAGTCTATTATTTAAGTTCGATGCTGTAGTAATAGAGAAATGAGCAAAATCTCCTTTCCCAGAAAAGGAGGAGTATTTTTCATTCCATTTTTCCTCGAACATCTCGTCGGTCAATTGAACACCATAAACTTTTTCATAAGCTGACTTATATTTTTTTCGTTCATCAACTGTTATACCAGCATAATTTGAATATATTCCTGAAGCAATTTGACTTTGTAATCGAATATTATAACGTAACTTGGTTATTTGATTATCAGTTAATCCCAAATGTTTCAACAATGTTTTACCATCAAGTGGGAGGCCAGTTATATCCGAAGGTGTGCCGGCAACGTCCATCCAACTGACATCACTAATATATCCTTTAGCCTTATCTCCCATTGATTTACCATTCTCAAATCCTTCTGAATATATAAAACTCCCTAGTGTCACTAGCAAAAGTTGTTCCTGTTCCGTTTGAGATAAATACGGGAATTTTTCATCAATCAATGTGGATATTTCAGTAATCAATCCACTCATCTCTTTATCAAAGCCATACTGTTCAACTAGCATATTTATAAATTTATCTGATTTATTCTCTACTTTATAATCCAATGACTCAATCTTCACATCCTTCATCTTCTGCACCCAGCTCATGTCCACACCGTCCGCATAGTAGTTACCATCGCTATCGACAATGACTTTACTTAGTTGCGTAGCTCCTTGAATCGCTAAGCTAAGGACTTCTAGGCTATCACTGAAATACTGGGAAACCTGTGAGACAAAGAATTCTAGTTTTTCAATCTTGTCATCCAAATCCTGAATACCTGACTCGATTTGAGATTTGGTATTATAGAGGATGGTCTTCTCAGAGAAAGCTTTTCCCCAATTAAGTGTAAAAAGATCTTTGATTTGATTTAGCCAGTTCTCCCTCGCTTGAATCTGAGTTTCTACGATGGCTAACTGCTCTTCCCTCAATTTTTTCAGTTCCTTGAGCTGGTCTAGGTCCAAATCACCATATCCTGAGACCTGAGCATCTGCATCTTTGTAGGAGGTCAACTCTAGTTGGATATCATCTATCGCTGCTTGTAACTTCTTGATGCTGGGGATGATAATCTCTGTAAAGAGACCCTTCCCAGCTGTGTAGGCTGCTCCAGTCAGCTCACCTGAGTCTAAAGAGGAAATCAGGTGGTCACATCCACTAGATAAGCGGTCCGTGACTTCATTTGCGACTTGGAGGTTGTTAGTCATGGCCTGAATCAATTCTTGGGATTCTTGTGCGCTGTATTTTACTCCCATGGTAGCCGATTCCTTTCCGCTATCAGTTCTTCTCTAGCTTCATCGAAAGATCGACGAGCCTTCTTCGTTTGTTTTTCCAACGTATCCAGTTCCTCTTCTACATAAGAGTTGACTTGTCGCTGAATGGTTCTATTATCACTTTCAATTTGCTCTATCACTTGACGAGAACTGGGTGAGAGAGACAATAGATTTACCATGCGATGGTGAATGCTCTGAATATCCGAGTAAAAGTTTGTCAACTGCTGTTCATATTGCTTTTTAGTTGCTCGGAGTCTGTCTTCCTTATCTTCTATTTTAACAATCTTACGCCAAATTTCTGTGCGCTTTTCTTCATTTCTATCTGCCATTCCTTAGTGACTCCATCTCTTAGCTTGCTCTATATCACGTTTTTCAATCCTATGAGCAATTTCTGGAAACTTATTTGCTTGGGTCAAAACAGCTGAACTAAAATCACTGACTGCCTGAAGCATTTGATTGCAGGCCTGACGTCCCGCTTCCAGCCCAGAGATTTCAGAAGTATATGAAAATTCTACTTGCTGATTTTGCTTGTTGCTCGTGTTATACCCGACCAATTCATTAATAGCTGCCTCTGCTGCTATCGTGCTAGATTTTATCTTCCCACCCATACTTCAAACTCCCCTTATTTATTATATATTGATCATATCATAACACAAAAATAGTACGATTTCAAAACAAATCCTAAGGGCAAATGCGCTCATCTCCTTAGAATAAACTCTATCGCTCAGTGAATGAGTTTGACAAAGGCGGCATTAATGATTTTGGAGATCCCCTTTCTGATTCCTTATAGTTTGAGTAGTTTTATTAGCAAGGTTTATCCTCCCTTTGTGAGAAACAGAAAAAAACAAAGCCCTAAGAAAAATTCCTAGGGCTTGTCTTATACGTCAAAATGAGCTACGTTTTTACTGACTCCTACAACTCTGTCCGATTTTCAATGGCTCGTAAGAGTGTGACCTCATCCGCATACTCGATATCTGCTCCCACGGCTAGGCCTCGTGCTAGGCGAGTGACCTTGATACCAGCTGGTTTGAGCAAACGAGAGAGGTACATAGACGTCGCTTCCCCATCTGCTGTCGCATTGGTTGCCACGATTACCTCTGAAACCTCACTATCCATGAGACGGGTCATGAGGCTCTTGAGATTGATATCGTCTGGACTGATACCATTCATAGGAGAAATGAGACCGTGCAAGACATGATAGAGCCCGTGGTATTCTTGGATATTTTCCATAGTAGCCACATCGCGACTATCCTCTAGCACTAAGATGGTTGTCTGGTCTCGAGTCGGATCTGTACAGATCGAGCAAGGGTCATCATCCGTCAAGCGACCACAGATGGAACAATAGGTCAATTCCCGCTTGGCAGATAGGAGATTTTTTGCAAATTCATTGACATCGTCATCAGACATTCCAATGGTATAGAAGGCGAGACGAGTAGCCGTTTTGATCCCGATACCTGGAAGCTTCGAATAGCTATCAATTAACTTGGCAATAGGTGTTGGATACAGCATAAGTTCCCTTCTAATTCATTGGATGTTGTTGGTTATAAAGATTGATGATATCACGCGCAATTGAAGGTCCGACACCATTTGTTAGATTGGTGTTATGAGGAAAGACGACTGCGACCGCGATTTGAGGATTATCGGATGGAGCATAAGCAACTGCGTTGGTGTTATTGGCCTTTTGACCGCCATTAACATAACTTTCGGCCGTCCCCGTTTTCCCGCTTATGGAAACGGCTGCGCCATTTGAAAAGGCACGACCAGTTGTCAGAGCGCTCGTTCCATGCGAAACTTGATAGAAACCTTGGTGCAAGAGGCCCATATCCGCTTCTGAGATATTGATCTTGTTCAGTTCCTTGGTGGCTGTTTCTTGAACTAGATTACCTAAGCCACCTTGTTCATTGTTTCCATAAACTCCCTCAACGATGTGAGGAGCCAATCGTACGCCATTGTTTGCAATGGTTGCAACATACTGGGCTAACTGCATAGGTGTGTAGTTATCAAACTGGCCAAAGGCGTTATTAATATAGTTGGCCAAATCAAATTCTTTTGGTGTAAATCCTGTAGATTCATCTGGGAGGTCAATCTCTGTTGAAGCTCCAAGACCATATTCCCCAAAGGTTGATCGCAACTTACCCATTGCAGTTTCTAACTGATCAGTTGCGACTATCATATTTGGCTGGTAGGACTGCCCCATGATCCCTAGCGCAGTCTGAACCATGTAGGTATTAGAAGAGTACTCCAAAGCTTCAACTGCTGTGATAGGGAAGGAGCCATAGGATAAGGTATACCATGAATTGATAGGAGCCGAACCTTGGAAAACAATCGGCTGGTCTGTCAAGATTTGATTGCCTGACAAGACCCCGTTTTCCCAACCAGAGCTAAGGGTTGCTGCCTTAACGACAGATCCTGGAACAAAGACATTGGTTATCGTTCCAAGTGAATCTGAACTTAATTCACCGGATTCGACATCATGCTTGACACCCGACATCGCTAGAACTGCACCGGTTTTAGGATTGAGGGCTACAGCGTAGACTCCTTCAGAGTATTTGGCTCCACCGTTACCCAACTCTGAGTTGAAGTAGCTCTTGAGTAGATCATCTACACCATTCTGAAAAGTTAGGTCAATCGTTAGTTTGATGTTGTTTCCTTTGCTTCCTTCTTCGACATTTTCTACACTTTCCATATTCCCGTGTTTGTCGAGGTGGATTTCCTTGACAGAGCGTTTGCCTTGAAGAACATCTTCATATTGCTTTTCAAGATAGGAAGTCCCCACTCGGTCATTGAGAGAATACCCTTTTTTCAAATAAGCGTCCACTTCCTCCGCTGGAAGACCGGATTTTTCACTTGATACACTACCTACAATTGAAGACAAAGAAGTGTCTAGGACTTTCCGATCCCATGAAGTTGAAATACTAATCCCTGGTAATTCCTTGGATGCTGATGCAACGAGAGCAACTTGGGTATCATTCAAGGCATCCGTAGAAATGGTGCCCGTCGCAAAATTTTCAACGGCATTGAGCTGACTAAAGAGATAGATTTCCTTTTTCTGGTCATCTGTATAATTGAGTTGACTCACGTCAATACTTTCAACTGCATTATTGTAGAGAGTCGCTTCAGATAAGCGGTTCCCATCTGAATCTAGGCGTTTATCACTTGGCAAGGATTCGACTGTTTTTTTGTAAACGTCCTGGTCCGCCAAGTAGTAGTCTGCAATCTGACGGTCTGTCAAATTAGGGGAGGTCACATTCACATATGTGAGAAGTTTCTTGGCTGTTTCCTTCAATTCAGCTGCTGTCATTTTATTGTTTCGTGTGAAAGAAACAACCTGCTTGACAGTGTTTTCTACCAAGGGTTTCCCTGCCGCATCATAGATCTGTCCACGAGCTGAACTGGTTGTTACCCTTGTTTGGCTGGCTGAGGCCAATTTTGTTTCATAGAAATCTTTATTGAGCACCTGCATGTATAACAATCGACCAATAATGGCCATAAACAACAGGATAACAATGGCAAACAGTAAATTAAGCCGAATAGGAATCGAATGGCTATTGAATTTTCTCATACAACTAAGACTCTTTTCTAGAACAATTTCCGATTTTCACCTTTATTTACATATAAAATAATAGAGCAAACAGGTGAAGTTCAGTACTTTTCATTGTACCATATTTTACGGAGAAACTCTTGGAAAAGTCGAAGCATTTTTTGACTTTCAACTGAAAATGCCTTTTTATTTGGTTATCCTAACTTCTATGATATAATGGTAGTAATAGTTAGGAAAGCGTTAACCTTTAAGACTTTGACTCATAAAAAGGAGCCTCATGAACAAGCCAGACATCGCAACCATAATCGACCTCCATTTTGAAGAATTAACCGAGCTCGAGCAAGAAATCGCTCGCTATTTTTTACAACCTGAAACGATCCAAGATGATCTCTCTTCTCAGCAAGTCACCCAGAAATTACATATCTCCCAAGCAGCGCTGACCCGCTTTGCCAAAAAGTGTGGTTTTACAGGTTACCGAGAATTCGTCTTTCAATACCAGCATCAGGCTAGTAAACCGGACACTCATTCCCACAAACATAGTCCTTTGACCAAACGTGTTTTGCGAAGCTACAGTATCATGCGAGAACAAACGCAGGATTTGATTGACGAAGAACAACTGGAACGAGTTGCCCAGTTAATCGAAGATGCTGAGCGTGTCTACTTCTTTGGAACAGGCAGTTCCGGTCTTGTCGCTCGTGAAATGAAATTGCGTTTCATGCGTCTGGGTGTGGTCTGTGAAGCCTTAACCGATCAGGACGGCTTTGCATGGACGACCAGCATCATGGATGAAAATTGTCTAGTACTCGGTTTCTCACTTTCTGGTACAACTCCTTCTATTTTAGACAGTCTATTAGACGCAAAAGAGATGGGGGCCAAGACCATCCTCTTTACCAGCGCTCCAAACAAAAATAGTCAGGCCTATACAGAGACCGTTCTTGTTGCTAGCCACAGCCAGCCTTCCTACATTCAACGGATATCCGCTCAACTCCCCATGCTCTTCCTTATAGATTTGGTTTATGCCTACTTTTTGGAAATCAATCGTGAAAGCAAGGAGAAAATCTTTAATAGCTATTGGGAAAATAAAAAACTCAATGGCTATCGTAGACAAAAACGCGTTAGAAAATCCTAGTTTGGTTGAACCAAACTAGGATTGTTTTGTCTTGAAATGATAATAGGCTCCCAACATCCCTGCTGTATTTTGGTGGTGGGCAAATTCTAATCGTGTTTTTTCAGTTCTTCCATAAATTCTCCTTTGCGTTTTTGAATTTTTGACAAGAAAAAGGAAGTATCGGCTATTTGCCTTTTACTTCCTCTTGGTAATATCCTATTTGTTTTTTTACTACGAAAAACTGGAAGTTACCAGAAACTAAAGTTTACAAATCATGACATAGTCCTCTTCATTTTCACAAACAACTTCAAAGCCTACTTTTTTATACATACTCACTGCATAGTTTATCTTTTGAACCGATAATGACACTTGCTTATATTCTCGCTCTTTCAAGGTCAAAAGAATTTGTTTCATAAGTTCAGTTCCAATTCCCAAATTCCTATATTCCTTGGAAGAGAAATGGAAAGAGAGGGTGTTGTGTCATCAACATGACCATAATCATTGATGATACGAGTCCATACAGCTCCTACTACCTTTCCATCCAAATCCGCTACATAACATACATCATCATTCTTTCCAAAATCAGCAACATATATTTGTAAATCGGGATGTTTTATAATATCTTTGGACGGTGCTTGTACTCCTTCAGGAATAAAAATAGCCTCATATAGAAAAGTATCCAATAAATTAATTTCATTCTGCTTTAATTCTCTAATTACATAATCCATAATTGCCTCCGATCTATATTCTGTAAATTTATTATTTTATAAATCGGTAGAAATTCCACACATACTATGCCTCCATACTTTTTGAGTTGATTCTACTACTTCTAATTCGTCATTAAACCAATCATCTCGTCAACTTCCAATTTATCAATTTTTCGTCCATCTCATTATATCATTTTTTTCTTCTTGGCTTAGGTTTAGTATTTAGAGAGCTTGCGCTGTCTTCTAAGATTATCTTAAAGGATATCTCCTCTCATATATTCTTCTATAGTAGGAACTCTGCTCCTATCGTTCATTTTTTATAATTCCTCTTTGTCTTTCTCATACCCATGAAGCAAGGTCGCATAATGGTCTTGATAGGTCTTTCCGCTACTTTTCATATACCTTGACAGTTTTTCCATCATCAAAAAAAGAATTAAGCAAAACATTTTTCACTCAAGTAGTGATCAAGTGTTCTTCTTAATCCTATAATTCCAAACTAGGATTGTTTTGTCTTGAAATGGTAGTACGCACCGAGCATCCCTGCTGTATTTTGGTGATGGGCAAATTCTAATCTCGTCTTATCTGCTAGACTTGGTACCAAGGCCGTCTTCAAGGCTGTACGGATCTTCGGTTTGAGGATAGCCTCTTGCCCCATGATACCGCCACCAAGAATGACCACTTCTGGATTGGCAACATAGCAAATATTTGCCAGACCTTTTCCAAGGTAATCTACCATGCGGTCAATGCCAGCCATACAGATCTTGTTTCCTTCGGTAGCTTCCTTGAAAATGCGCCGCCCATTCCACTGATCAACTGAATCTCCATGGGCTGTTGCTACATACTCAACCAAGGCCGTCGTAGAAGCCAAGTCTTGGAAAGCTCCATCCTGCATATGCATATAACCGACTTCGCAGGCTGAATTACTAAATCCATGGAAGACTTTCCCATCCATAATCAAGCAACCACCGATACCTGTTCCAATGGTCAAGCAAAGAGTGACACTCGCTCCCTTGCCTGAACCAGAAACTGCTTCAGCAAGACCTGCACAGTTAACATCATTTTCAATCTCACAAGGAATCACAAAGCTCGTCTCAATTTCCTTCTTGAACTGGGTCCCTGCATAGTTGGGAATCTGAGGTCCAGCGTAGAAAATTTCCCCCTTATCAGGATCGACCATTCCCGCCGAAGAAATGGCAACACCTGCTACTGGGCCTTTTTCTAAATAGCTAGCTACGATATCTTTTGTCTTTTGTAAGATATGGGGTCCACCCTTTTGCGCCTCGGTTGGCATTTCATGCGATTCAACAAGTTGGCCTTCTTGGTCAATCAAGCCATATTTGATGTTGGTTCCACCGATATCAATTGCAACGTAGTGTGTCATAAATACCTCCTTATGGATTAGAGGAAGCGCTCCTTGGTTTCACGAATCAAGGCTGCAGCTGCTTCTACAACTGGGCGATCTTCTTCAGTCACTGGTGTCAATGGTGAACGAACAGAACCAATATTCAAGCCCTCATTAATCTTCAAGACTTCTTTGATCACACCGTACATATTTCCATGTGCAGAAGTGAGTTTGCCAATGATTGCGTTGATAGCGTACTGCAATTCACGCGCTGTTTCCAAATCTTTCTCAGCAATCAACTGATTGAGTTTCAAGAAGAGTTCTGGCATAGCACCATAAGTACCACCGATACCAGCCTTAGCACCCATGAGACGGCCACCTAGGAACTGTTCATCTGGACCATTAAAGACGATGTGGTCTTCTCCACCAAGGCTGACAAAGGTTTGGATATCTTGAACTGGCATAGAAGAGTTCTTAACACCGATAACACGTGGATTCTTCAACATTTCAGTGTAAAGACTTGGAGTCAAAGCAACACCTGCCAATTGAGGAATGTTATAAATCACGTAGTCTGTGTTTGGAGCTGCAGAACTAATATCGTTCCAGTATTTGGCAACTGAGTACTCAGGCAAGCGGAAGTAAATCGGTGGAATCGTTGCAATAGCATCTACTCCCAAGCTTTCTGCGTGGCGAGCAAGTTCCATACTGTCTTTGGTATTGTTGCAAGCTACGTGAGCGATGATAGTCAATTTCCCTTTGGCAACTGCCATGACTTCTTCCAAAATCAACTTGCGGTCTGCCACACTTTGGTAGATACATTCACCAGAAGAACCATTGACATAGAGACCTTGAACACCTTTATCAATGAAGTATTGAACCAAGGCGCGCGTACGCTCTGGACTGACTTCTCCTTGATCATCGTAACATGCGTAGAAGGCTGGAATGACACCTTCGTATTTTTTCAAATCTGACATAGATTTTCTCCTAAGATTTCTTTTTTCTGCTGAGAGCAGTTCTATTTTTTACAAGTTTAGTATACACCTTGTGAAAATCGCTTTCAATATCTTGTATACACTTAGATTTTAGTTTCTACTTGTATTTTAGAAACTGTAACGATTGAAAGTAGTTTCAGAAACACCTCATCCTACTGGTATTTGGCGAAGATTTTCTCCATCAATCCTGCTTGGAGAAAGACTAGCAAACCAAAACCAAAGAGGATAAAGGCTGATCCACCCAGAAGGAGAGTGAAGGCGGATAGATAAAGAACCATCACAATGAGAAAGAGAATGGCTAACATGAGGAAGAACCATGGAAAGTTAAAACTTGCCAAGATAAGCCCTTTTTGCAGCACTTCTTTCCAAGACAAATCATAGCGCGCAGCGATGGGATAACTAGCCAGCATCACCAGAGTGAGGAAGATGAGAATCCCCAAACAAATAGCTTTCACAATCTGGAAAGGCAAAGCTGTCTGTCCCCAGAAGAGATAGAGGTCTAAAAGACTCAGCAAAACAATTCCTAACTCCAGCAAACCTAACTGGAAACCAAGTTTCAGATTTTGCTTGAAGGCTCTCAGATAGGTTCTGAAAACTGGAACTCGTCTGCTTCTCTTAATCTCAAACATGGTCTCGTAAAGGCTGATTTTCGCCACTCCAATCGTCACGATGGGCAAACAAGAGACGACAAAAAGAAGATTGACTGTCACGATATCCAAGACCTTCTCACTGAAACGCATGAGAAAATTATCTGTATCAAATGCTGCCTTGATAAGGCTTACTCCTTTTTGTGCCATGTTTGCTCCTCCTGATTCTTTTAATCAATCAAAATTTTAAAGAGATACTTGCGAACCTTTTCTTCCATCCCTGCGTAGCCATTTGGCTGGTGAGGTTCTCCTGGGAAGAAAATCGCAAAATTGTGATAGCCCAACAAGAGTGGGTATTTTTCATGACAATGGACAAAGCCAATGTCACTCGCTTCGTCGAATGCTACCGCTTCGTCTTTGATACGTGAACCGTAGCTCGAATATTCATGTCCTTCTACCAGCAAATGCAAGTCTGCATAGTTCTTATGATGTTCAAATTGATCATTTTTAGCTTGATTGAGGACATTTTCCTGAACAACTAGAAAGACCTTGTCCCCGTCAATCTCATACTTTCCTAACTCGAAAGAATCTTTACGATGTTGATAGAGATAGTCGATAGCCTTGTCTAGATTGGGATGAATTCCTTTGTAAAAGGTGATGTTTTTCAAATCGTCAAAAATCATACTGTTTCCTTCGTTTCTGATAGTTACTATTTTCCAGTTTCGAATTATCCTTTCTCTATTTCCCTGTAATAGTGCGGACGGAAGCAAATTCCTTCGGAATTTCATTCCTAATTTTTGAGCCTTTTGCTCTTTCATCGTCAGTCTCAAAAATTCCGTCTAAGATAAGCGTAAGATGCTTATCTTAGATACCACTGAAGCGGGAAATAGTTACCATAAAACGAACCTACTCTAACTAGTATCATGAAAAGAGTTCATTCTTAAGTTTATAAGTGTCTGACAAAACTTCACGAAGTAACTGCATACTCTCCATTTTGTAGACACTTATAACTCTATATTCTCTTATACTTAATGAAAATCGAAGAACAAACTAGAAAGCTAACCGCAGGCAATACTTAAGTATGGCAAGGTGATGCTGAAGTAGTTTGAATTCAATTTTCGCAGAGTATTATCCTTTAACAGCCCCCATAGTAATCCCTTGAGTGAAGGATTTTTGGAAGACAAGGAAGACTGTTACGATCGGCACGGCTGCAAGAGCTGCACCAGCCATGATCAAACCATAGTTGGTTGCCATTTCGGCCTGCATGGTCGCAACCCCGAGTGAGATAGTCAAGTTTTGACGTGAAGTCAACATAACCAACTGCATGAAGTAGTCGTTCCATGTATTGATGAAGGTAAAGATTGCAAGGGCTGCAAATCCTGGTTTCACGATAGGGAAGGCTACGCTCCAGAAAGTACGAATCTCACCACAACCGTCGATTTTAGCTGATTCAAGCAACTCTGTAGGGATGTTTTCGCTGAATTGTTTCATAAGGAAGACCCCGAATGGCCATCCAATCAAAGGCAGGATAACTGCCCAAAGAGTATCGTGAATTCCCATGAAGTTAACGATACGTACCAATGGTACAAGGACAACTTGTTTTGGAAGTGCCATGGCAGCGATAAAGACTGCAAAGAGGATGCGTTGACCATAGAAACGTTTTTTAGCTAGTACATAACCTGCTAGAGAAGAGGTTGCACAGACTAAGAACATGGTTACCAGTGAGATAAATACAGAGTTCCACATCCACTGCATAGCAGGGTTTTGCACCATGAGTTGTTGGAAGTTCTCCATGGTTGGCATTTTAGGGAACCACTGTGGCGGAATCATAATGGTATCAGGTTGTGATTTGAAGGCCCCTGTCAAGATCCAGTAGAATGGAAAGATGAACAGTACGGTCAACAAGAGCAAGATAATCGTTGAGATAACAGTGAAAGCTGTTAAGGGTTTCTTTTGTGTAGGTTGCATAACTGTCTCCTTTCTTTAGTATTCTACGTCGTTTCCGAGGATCTTGAATTGAGCAAAGCTGACAATGGCAATCATCACTGCCAAGAAGACACCGATGGTATTGGCATAGCCGTATTCTGTCAATTGGAAGGCTTTTTCGTAAAGGTAGTACATCAAGGTACTTGTTGAGTAGTTTGGACCACCAGAAGTCAAGAGCTGAATCAAGGCGAAACATTGGAATGAGTTGATTGTTGTGATGATCGCGATGTAAAGAGTTGTTGGAAGAAGGCTAGGCCATTTGATCTTCCAGAAGACTTGAAATTCAGTCGCACCGTCAACACGCGCTGCTTCAACAAGTGAGTTGTCAATATTCCCCATGGCAGCGATATAAAGAATAATCGGTTGACCAACAGATGTTGTCAAAAGGATGATCATAATCGCTAGCAAAGCCCAGTTTTTGTCACCCAGCCAAGAAATATTTTGGCTGATGATGTGGCTTGACTTAAGGACAAAGTTTAGAATCCCTGATAGGGGGTCATAGATCCATTTCCATACAACCGTTACGGCAACACTACCTGTAACTACAGGAAGGAAGAATACGAAACGATAGAAAGAACGGGCAATGGCATTTTGATGATAGGTTTGAGATGCTACAAAGAGCGAGAAGAGAACCACAATCGGAACAGATCCAATAACCAGGATAACGGTATTGATCAAAGACTTCACAAAGACAGGGTCTTTAAACATGCGAATGTAGTTGTCCAAGCCCACAAACTCAAATTTAGTCATGGAGTAGTTAAAGAAACTTGTAATGAATCCCATAATCATAGGAGCCAAGACAAAGATGACAAAGAAGAATAACACTGGTGCTAGGAAAGCGTAGGAAATCACTGTTTCCCGCATACGAATTTTATTGACTTTCACAGTCGGCACCTCTCTTTCAAATAGAATAGTTTTTGATTTTCTTGAACTGTTTTAAAACCAAAATGAAATTTTTTAAGATTCGCTTATGTAAGAACTTCATTTTAATTTCGTGACAGTTCCTACCATTTCAAACAAAAGTCCCCCTTTTCTTACACCATAGTGCACAGGGAAAAGGGGGGAATCAATCTGACTTAGTGCTTATTGTTTTGTAGCTTTTTTGATTGTTTCGTTAGCTTTTTCAGTGAAGGCTTTCAAAGCATCCGCTGGTTTTTCGTCACCATTTGATACAGATTGCAACATTGGGAACCAAAGTGTTCTCATTTCAGCAAATCCATCGATAGTGTTGTAGTATGGTGAGTAGTATTTAGTCCAGCCACTGATTGTTTCCATACGTTTGTCTTCATAAAGTTTACCAAATGAAGTACGAACTGGGAAGGCACCTGTACGAACTACGTCTTTAGGACCCCATTCTTTGTCATCTGCGATGAATTGAACGAATTTCTTAGCAGCTGCGACTTTCTTATCGTCTTTGTTGTTAAATACTGCAAATCCGTTTACAAGGTATTCAAGAGATGGTTTACCAGAGTCTGATGGAAATGGTACTTCTACCACATCTACCTTACTTGCTTCCAAGAGTTTCGCTTGGATACCGTTTTGAGCTGGTGCCCAAAGGATTGTGTATGAAGTTTGACCGTTGGCAAAGTTTTGGATATCTGCTCCACCGTCAAATTGTGAACCGTTGTTCAACAAACCGTCTTTGATCCAGCTAGCAGCTTTTTCAAGACCTTTGACGAATTTAGGATCGTCGGTTGTATATTTGGTTACGTCTTTGTCTGTTACAGAACCGCCATAAAGGTTTGCGATGAAGGCACGTGTTCCTTGGTCTCCCCCTTGACCAGAACTGAACAATGAACCTGGTGTATACCCTTTATCTTTAAGCGCTTTCAAAACTTTTTCAAAGTCATCAGTTGTCCAACCTTCTTTTACAAGGTTTGCAACTCCAGCATCTTCCAACATTTTCTTGTTCATAGCCATGTAGAATGGAGCTGAACTGATTGGATACATGTAAGCTTTGTCTCCAGCCTTACTTGCTTGTACGATGTTTTCGTTGTTGACATCTTTGACAAATTCGTCTGTGAAGAGGTCGTTCAACTCAGCCAATTTACCATTTTTACCGTATTGGATGATACGCCCTGGTGCGTCAAAGAGTACGTCTGGCGCTGTTCCTGCTTCAATGGCTGTTGTGATCTTTTCAGGACCTGACTTGAAGTCGATGGTTTCCAATTTCACTTTTACATCTGGATTTGCTTTTTCAAACGCTTCGATGATTGATTTTTCATAAGTTCCAACACCGTCACCCGTTTTTTCTTGAGTAAAGACTGGGAATGCCCACCAAGTGATTTCAGTTTTTCCGCTATCGCTACTAGAGCTTCCAGCATCTTTACTTCCACCAGAGTTACCACAAGCAGCAAGGCCAAGAATCGCAGCACTCGCAAGTACTGTACAAGCTAGTTTTCTAAATTTCATTTGTATTCTCCTAATTGATAAGCGTATCCATATTGGATAATGAGTTCTTTGGATTTGTATACGTTTTCATTTTATCCGACGCATCGACCACTCTCCTCTTTTTTGAGATTGTGTTATTTAAGACCGGCAACAAAGCGTTCCGTAATCTCTTTTGGTCTAGTAATCGCTCCACCAACAACGATACCTCGCACTCCATATTCAAGGATTTGCTTGGCTTGTTCTGGTGTGTGAATCTTCCCTTCAGCGATGACATCCACACCTGCTTCACACAGTTTTTTGATCAGTTCAAAGTCTGGACCATCCACTTTCGGACTATAAGAGGTATAACCTGATAGGGTTGTTCCAACAAAATCAACACCTGCTTCAACCGCTGCAATTCCTTCTTCAAAAGTACTGGTATCAGCCATCAAGAGTTGATGCGGATATTTTTCTTTGACTTGTCGGATAAAGTCTTGGATTTCCAAACCATCGTAACGTTCACGTTTGGTACAATCCAGAGCAATGACCTCAATATCTAGTTCAGCCAGTTCATCCACTTCTCTCATCGTAGCTGTAATGAAAGGCTCCTGTGGCGGATAGTCACGTTTGATAATCCCGATAATCGGGAGTTTCGTAACCTCCTTGATCTCCTTGATATCGCGAACACTGTTTGCTCGGATACCGACTGCTCCACCTTGCTCAGCCGCTTTGACTAGCAAGGGAATGACTCCTCCCGCTTCTGTATAAAGCGGTTCGTGAGGAAGTGCCTGGCAAGAGACAATGATTCCATCTTTGATTTGTTCAATCAAGGCTTCTTTGCTGATCTGTGGCATCCTCTTTCCTCCCTTTCTTGTTCTTATGGGCTTATTATATATCATTTGTTAAGCGCTTTCAATAGCTTGTGATAGAATAGATTTCAGTTTCAAAAGTATTTTATAGAACAGCCGTTCCTGAAAGTAGTTTCAGGCCTCTTATGATTTCGAATCAACCTGAATGTCATCAAAAAAGATAGCAGGTTTGAAAATCTGCTATCTCTTCTGAAACTTACTCAAAAAGCTTTTGCTCATTATTCTTTTCTCTTCTTTCCAAATGCAAAGAGTGATAAAAGTACGCCTGCAAGGCCAAGGGAAATTAGTGAGCTTGTTTCCTTGCTTCCCGTATTTGGAAGTTCATCTTGTTTAGCTGCTGGCGCTTGATAAGTAACATCTTGCCCTAGAGACAGTTTGTTGTCTGCAGTTGCTAATACTAGATTGGTTTCTCCCTTGTACTCTGGCACTTCATGAACTGCTGCCTCAGCACCATTGACACCACCCTTATACTCTGGCAGGTCATTTGAAGCTGCCAAGACAAAGTTAGCACCTCCGCTATATTCCGGAACCTCATTTGAAGCTGCTTGAACTGCATTGACACCACCCTTGAACTCTGGAAGTTCATGGACTGCTGCCTCAACTGCATTTACACCACCTGTGAATTCTGGTTTTTCTACCGTTGGAGCCGGTTCTTCACCTACCGTTGCCAATGGACCGGTGTACTCTGGTACCTCTGACACAGCGGCTTCCTCAGCATTGACACCACCTGTGAACTCTGGAACCTCATGGATAGTAGCTTCACTGCCATTAATACCATCGCTTAGTTTAGAGCCAGCTAAAGAAACTGGTAAATTGTGCATGCTTTCAATTGCACCCTCTGCAAGACCTGTAATTCTTTGACCCATATCCTCTGGATCTATTGTGAATAGGAGAGTTTTTGTATCGTACTGGGTCATAAAGGTTGCTATCTTGCCATTTGCCAATTGAAGGGTCGGAGCCTTGTTTACCAATACTTCCGAATCGAACTCCATGGCAATAATACCTGGCCATTTTTGGATAGCATATTTTACTTTTGCTTCTTTAGGAGAAATTCTGTCTTTGCTTAAGAAATCCCAGTTGAATTTCTTATAGGATAAAGTATAATCGTTTTGATTGCCATCCGCATGCTCATAAAGCAAACCATATTCGCCATTTCCGAGTTCTTGGAGCGAGTTGTAAGCAAACTTACCACTTTGTATAGGATTGTGTTTTAGCCATGTCAACTCACCATTCTCCTCAACACGAGCCAGGTGAACCAAACCATTGTTTCGTCCAGGACCACCAGCATTGCTGAGTAGAATGTATTCCTTGCCTTCATGCATGGTGTGAATAGCGGACATTTGAACATAAACGTCTTTTACTTGAGGATAACGTTTGATTTCCTTATCCCACGTTGCTCCCCCATCATGACTGGTCGCAACCTGAAGATCACCTGTCAACCCACGCATAAAGAGCTTGAGATCCCCATTATTCAACTGAACAACAGTTGACTCCGTATTTTGGGCGCCTGGATTATTCATGGTTGAAGAGTGAATGGTTTGGTTGCCTACTGGGCGGTTATCATTAACTGCTTCCCCTGCTTGCCATGTTTCTCCATGATCATCTGAATAAATTACACGAGATGATTGAGAACCACTTAGGTAGGAAACGTTGTTTGTTGTATAAACTGGAATCACCAATCTTCCCTTATGAGGTCCTGTACGTAAGGCAATCCCAGTACCAGGTCCAGTTCCTAGGAAGTGCATCCAATCTTTCCGAATCCCATGAGTAATATCTTTTGGTGCAGACCAAGTCTTCCCATCGTCATCACTGTAGGACATCCATAGGTAGTTGGTATTGGAAACTCTAAAAATATTCTTCTCGCTATACTCAAAATAAATATTCCCGATTAGTTCGTTCCCTTTATACAAATCTCCCTTATCGCTATAGGCTCGTTTTTTAGGGTCAACGACAACACGATAATCTGTCTTTCTATTTTGAGGGTCGAAAACCTCTCCGTTTTCTCGAATTGTATAGCGACCTGATTCTCCTTGCTTATATAAAACTTGATAAACTTTATCTCCCACTTGTTCATAAGCTTTCGGAGCTTGCCCCGGCAATGAAAATACTGCCTTACTTTCAAGGAACATGTCATAAATTGCAAAAATTCTCTTTGTTTCAGGGTCTTGCACCAAGGCCATATCAATATTGACTGGAGATGGCCAATCTGCATGTTTAGCGTACTCATTGTCACGAGGATTTGAGATTACGATTCGGTCTCCCCATGTTTTTCCATTATCTGAGCTGCGACGAACAACCATCCCAATATCTCCCCAGTCAGAATGGTGCAAACGTCTTTCATCCGTTCCTGCAATCAGCGTTCCTTTATCTGTCTTGAGAAGAGCTGGGATACGATAACTCTTGATACCATCTTTATTTGGTTGATTGTTCCTACCACCTTCAAAGACGTCTTCTTTCTCAGTGACTTTTGCTCCCTCAGGAAGTTTCTGTTCCAATTCACCTCTTTCAAATAATTGACTCCGTGTTTGAACTTCATCTGGGCTTAAAGCACGATCATAAACAGTTAAGTTTCGAACTTGTAGATTTGAGGACCAAACTGTTTTATTGCCCCGTTTGGTTGCTCCAAGTTGAGCTTGATTAACATCTGGCATATCTTTGATAAAGTTACCAGATTTGAGGCTTGTTCGAGATAAGACACCGTTCACATAGAGACGAACTCGACCATGAGGTAACTCCGCTGTCGGTTGTTCGACAGTAAAGGTCACGGAATTCCATTGTCCAGGGCGAACTTTCAAAGGAGCATCTGTATACTTATCATAGAACTGCTCCCCGTTAGCGCCACGCCCTTCAATAAGAGCTGTATTATCAAGGACCGACATAGTAAAATACTCATTTTCCTTGGTGTCACTGGATACCGAGAAGAGATTGTAAAAGCGTGGAGCTGATGCATCTGGTTTGAACTCCATGTGAACTGTAGCATTTTTTAGTTGCTTTAGTTTATTTAGTTCATTTGATAAATCAACTCTCTGACCATTTGCTGCATTGGTTTCAACATCTTCTTTTTCAAGGACAGGATTGGCATTTTTTAAATCTCTTGAGTAATAGTCACGAGGAATAGCACCCTGATCCTCTGATTCCTCTTCCTTATTTGCTTCTTCTGCAGGGGTTTCGGTAGAGGATGGGGTTTCTGATTCTGCACTCTCATTTTTTTTCAAATGATCTTGATCCACCTCAACGCCGTTGTCTTGAGCTGCTGCCAATTTACCAGCCAAATCCTTATCCAAATGAGCAAGATCTCCCGAGGACGCTTCTTTTGGCAATTCTGATAAACCTTGACCAGGTTCGACAGTTTCTGTATTGGCTCCTGCTGCATTGGCTTGCTCTTGAGCTAAGACTGGATTTGCTCCAAATACCACTGTACCAATCACTACCGATGCTGCACCGACTGCAAATTTTCGAATTCCGTATCGCTGTTTCCGATCTAAAGATTTGTAATTCATGTTTGTCCTTTCATTTTTCATAAAATAAAGCGCTTTCTTTTTCTTTAAAAATTTTTATTGTCTCTCAAGAGACAAGTTTTACAAGAAAGTATCCAACTTAATGAGAGCTCCCAATCCTCTCCCATTTTCTGCTAAGGCATTCTTTAATCACCCAGCAGTCTTTTTCCTCCTTTCACAAGTGACTTTTCCTTTATTATACAACAAAGTCTTATATTTATATCTATGTTCTCACAGAATAGATTTTACTTTTAAGAATATTTTAATATTTTAAATTTTCTAAAAGTACTTTCAGGTTTTGGACATAAAAAAGAGAGCTTCTGGGCTCTCATTCATTATCTTACGTACTTAAAAGGAATTTCACTGCCACAGAGCCAGTTATAGACTTGGTCATTGACAAAAACATTCATGGCTTCGTGGGCATACTCTGGCATGATGCGATAGGCCTTGTCACAGGTCAGACGGTTGTAAATCGCAAACTGGGTAATAGGATAGCAAACATCGTCGTCCAAGCCTGTAATCATCTTGACCTCACCCGTGATACGATGGGCAAGATTTTTCACATCGATATAGGCAAGGGTCGCCATGATTTCCTCCTCTGTTTCATGGAAGGGATCGTGGAACTTGAAATAACGGAAGAGTTCATCATAGGCCTCACTGGTATTGCCAATCTCAAGCACTCGTCTAAAGTCTGACAAGAAAGGATAGATGGCAACGGTTTTCTGAATCCGAGGATTGAGCGCTGCTGCAACCAGGGCTAAAGCCCCCCCTTGTGAGGCACCATAACTTGAAAGTCGCTTCTCATCAATCTCAGGTAGACTAGCAACAATTTCAATCAACTGGTAAATATCCAGATAAACATCCTTATAAAAGAGATGTTCCCTACCCTCAACAGCACCACGGATGATATGTCCCTTCACCGTATTTCCTAGTGGAGAGCGCAAGCCGTCTTGCGAATAGCCCGACTGACCTCGAACGTCCATGGAGACAACACCGTAACCAGCCACGGTAAAGGCCAGCATGTCAGCCCAGTCCCAACCACGTCCCATATAGCCATGGAAATGGAAAATTAACGGAACTTTACCTTCACTCTTTGGAAGGACGACACGCGCATAAACCTTGCCTTCATTGGTTCCTTCAAAAGTGAGCTCATAGCACTTGACTTGAGGAATATGGAAATCTCTTTCCTCCAACTGGTAGGCTGGAAGAGATGAAACTTTTTTGACCTCTTCATCCCAGAAAGCATCAAAGTCTTCTGGAATCTCATCCCGTCCTAGATAGGTCTTGATTTCTTCTAGTAAAACTGGATTTTTCATAGCATGCTCCTTTAGTTTTGTAATCGCTATCATAACTCTAGCATATCTAGGAAAGCAATGCAAGAAAGAAAGATAAACAGAAAGTGATTTTAGATTCTCTTTCCTCAAACCTATCGTCTGAAAGTAGTTTTAAAAATAAAAAGAGCGTTTCCGCTCTTCGTGTATCAATAGGTGCTAGCTCCTTTCTCTAGTTTGACGGTTTGGAATTTCTTTTGGTAGGTTACTTTAATCGTCATGTGAGAGTCCTCGTTTCTTTTTGATGACTCTAGTATAAGAACCAAATCTAAAAGCTAGCTTATAGATTTCTTAGAAAAGGCTTAATCCAGATGTTCTCTCCTTTCTAAGTGGAGAGCAATCATGCGCCACTCCGGATCCTCTTGCCAACCTTCTATCGAACTAATGTAGCTGGCAACCTTTCTGGCTTCTTCTAAAATCGGAAAATCTTCGATAATATCAGCCACTTGAAACTCTGGAAGTCCTGACTGTCTGGTTCCAAAAATCTCACCAGAACCACGCATTTTCAAATCTTCCTCCGCAAGGACAAATCCATTAGTCGTTTCTGTCATGATACGCATGCGGTCCTTCCCAGAGTCCGTCTTGGGATTAGCAACGAGAACAGCATAGGACTGTTTGTCCCCCCGACCCACACGACCTCTGAGCTGGTGAAGCTGGCTGAGACCGAACCGGTCGGCATCCATGATAATCATAACTGTCGCATTGGGAACATTGACCCCAACCTCGATAACCGTTGTCGAAACCAAAATATCAGTCTTTCTCTCTTTGAACTCCTGCATGATCTGGTCTTTTTCGTCACTCTTCATCTTACCGTGTAGAAGAGCTACTTCAGCCTTGCCGGCAAAATGAGCTGTCAACTCCTCAGATAAGGCAATGGCATTTTTCAGATCCAGAGCTTCAGATTCTTCAATCAAAGGAGAGATGACATAGGCTTGCAAACCTTTTTGGATTTCCCCCTCTAACCAAGTCAAGACCTGAGGCAGCTGCTCATGCTTAATCCAACGCGTCACAATAGGCTTCCGCCCTGCTGGCATCTGGTCGATAATGGAAACATCCATATCGCCAAAGGCTGTGATAGCCAAGGTTCGTGGAATGGGCGTCGCCGTCATCATGAGGACATCTGGATTGTCCCCTTTTTCCCGCAGAACACGCCTTTGCCCCACACCAAAACGATGCTGCTCATCGATGATAATCAAACCAAGACGAGCATAATCCACCCCATCTTGTATCAAAGCATGAGTCCCGATAATCAAATCAGCCTCACCCTTGGCAATGGTCTCCAAGACCGCTCTCTTTTCTGCAGCTTTTAAGGAACCTGTCAAGAGAGCGAGTTTCAAGTCTGGAAAGAGGCTCTGTAGACTGTCAAAGTGTTGCTCCGCAAGGGTTTCTGTCGGCACCATGAGAGCAGCCTGGTAGCCAGCCGTCACCGCCGCAAACATGGCCAAGCCAGCGATCACCGTTTTTCCGCTCCCCACATCCCCTTGTAGGAGACGATTCATGTGATGGTCGGACTTCATGTCGGTCAAAATCTCCTGCAAACTCTTTTCTTGAGCTTGGGTTAGGTCAAATGGCAGATTTTCTTTAACGGCTGTCACTTTTTCCTGGGACCAGTTCAGAACCAGACCGCTTCCCTGAACTCTATTTTCAGACTTGAGTGACTGCAACTGCATTTGAAAATAAAAGAGTTCCTCAAACTTGATCCGGCGAAGGGCCTGCTTGTATTCTGCCAAATCCTTGGGGAAATGCATGGCACGGACAGCCTGACAACGGGACATGAGTTTGTATTTATCCAGTAAAGACTGGGGAAGATTTTCCTCTATCAAGAGGTCCAACCCCTTATCAAAGGCTGTCTTGATGACCTTGACCAGACTGGCCTGACTGATTCCTTGAGCCAGACGATAAACAGGTTGGAGGTCATCTTCCACCTGAGCCAGAACCTTCATCCCAGTCAGACTGGCCTTAGCACGGTCCCATTTTCCAAAGACAGCCAGGGTTGCTCCCAACTCTATCTTATCAGCCAGATAGGGTTGGTTAAAAAAATTCACCGCAAAAACGACTTCTCCCTGCTTGAGACTAAAACGCAGACGATTGCGCTTAAAACCATAATACTGGACACTTGGAGGAGTTACGACTTGACCAGACAGGACAGCCTTTTCTCCGTCTTCCAGCTCCATCACCTGCTTGGTCTTGAAATCTTCATAACGGAAAGGAAAGTAGAGCAAGAGGTCTTGCAAGTTTTCAATTCCTAGTTTGGCGTATTTCTCTGCTGACTTTGGCCCCACACCAGGCAAGACATGCAAGGGTTGATGTAGATTCATGCTCCACTCCTTTCTTTTTTAATAATATTCTCTCGGAATGCGATCGCTGAGGAGGCAAACCACCTCATAGTTAATGGTTCCACGGTAGGTCGCTACCTGAGTTGCTGTGATTTCCTTGTCACCGTTTGTGCCGATCAGGGTTACTTTTGTTCCTAGTGGGTAAACCTTAGGCAAACGAATGGTAATTTGGTCCATAGATACTCGTCCGACGATTGGGCAAGCTTGACCATCTACCAAGACAGAGAAATTCTGCATGTCTCGTGTCCAACCATCCGCATAGCCGATTGGCACCGTCGCAATGACTTGTTCACTATTGGCTTGATAAGTCGCTCCATAGCCCATGCAAGCTCCAGCTGAAACTGTCTTGACATGAACAAGGGCAGACTCCAAACTCAAGGCTGGAGTCAAATCATAGGGTAAGTTCAAGACCTCTCCACTTGGATTGAGACCATACATGGCGTCTCCCATACGGACTGCATTGAAAATAGTCTCTGCATGCCAGAGGGTCGTTGCCGAATTGCTGGCATGAACCAGCTCTGGAACTTCCTTCATACTTGCCAAAATAGCTTTAAATCGTTCTAACTGGGTATTAAAATAGGTATCTGATTCTTCATCTGCAGTAGCAAAGTGGGTAAAAATCCCCTCAACGCGAGCACCGTGTTGTTGGAGCAAGGCTTGAGCCTGCTCTGCCTCACTGGAATCACGGAAGCCAATCCGTCCCATCCCTGAGTCAATCTTGAGGTGAACTGTTAAGCCAGATAAATCTGTCTCCCTAGCTAAGAGTGCTTGAATCCACTCCAATCCTGCCACTGTCAAGATGATGTCGTATTCTTTTGCTAGAGAAACAGCTTCTAGCTCAGAAACTCCTAAGATGAGAATTTTCTTGTTTATACCTGCTTGACGCAACTCGATGGCTTCATCAATATTGGAAACACAAAATCCATCAACATCATCTTGAATAGCTGTGGCAACAGCTACTGCGCCATGACCATAGGCATTGGCCTTGACCACTGCCCACTTGAGCGTTCTTTCAGGGATATGAGCCCCCATTTGCTGAATATTTTGTCGAATAGCTCCCAGATATATCAGAGCCTTGGTTGGTCTATGTGGACTAGCTTTCATGATTTTCCTCCAAAATGACACTGGCTGTCACAAACTGATCTGTATGGCTGATCGATAGCCAAATTTTTCCTGAAAATGGTGCCTGACTAAAATAGGGAGCCCCGCGTTCATTGTTCAAAACTTCCAAATCCTGAAAGGTCAGTTTGCCAATTCCTGTCCCCATAGCCTTGGAAAAGGCCTCCTTAGCTGACCAGCGGCCTGCCAAGTATTCGATCTGTCTGCGCCCTTTGAGACTGGTAAAGAGCTCCATTTCTTTAGCAGTCAGCACGCGCTTGGCAAAGCCCTCACGTCGTGTAACTGCTTTTTCTATCGAAGCTAATTCTTCGATGTCAATTCCGTGTCCAACTATCATACTCACAAAAGGAGCTGAGATTCCCCCAACTCCATCCTTTTCACTTATTTTGTTAAGGTAGTATAAATTTCTTCTACCAAGGCTACTGTATTTTCCCAACCTAGACAAGGGTCCGTTATGGAGCAACCAAAGATCTCTGGTTGATTTTGGCGACCATCTGCTAGGTAAGATTCGATCATAAAGCCTCGAACCGTCTTTTTAATCTTTTCATTCCAATCACGATTCAGCAAGGCTTGACGAACAATGCGAATTTGTTCCATATATTGCTTGCCAGAATTGTCATGATTAGTATCGATGATAATGAAGGGATTTTCAAGTCCCATAGTCTCATAGCGATTGATGGCATTTAAGAGGGTTTCATAGTAGAAATTGGGTTCATTTTTACCATATTCGTTCATGGCACCACGAAGGATAACGTGGGCCAAAGGATTTCCTGAAGTTTCCACTTCTTGGCCATGGTAAAGGAAGGTTTGCTTGTTTTGAGCTGCATAGATAGCATTAAACATGACCCCAAGATTTCCAGATGTTGGATTTTTCATCCCAACCGGAGCATCAATCCCAGAGGCTACAAAGCGGTGTTCCTGGTCTTCCACGGAACGAGCCCCAACAGCATGGTAGCTGACCAGGTCATCAACCAAAACGAGGTTTGACGGATAGAGCATCTCATCAGCTGTTGTCAATCCAGTTTCGGTAATCACACGGTAGTGCAACTGACGAACAGCTTGCAAGCCATTAATCAGGCTTGGAGCTTTCGAAGTATCCGGCTGATGAACCAAACCCTTATAGCCATCTCCATTGGTACGAGGTTTAGCCGTATAGACACGCATCACGATAAAGATTCTATCCGCAACTTTTTTCTGCAAGTCTGCTAAGCGACGAGCATATTCGAGTACTGCTTCTTCATTGTCCGAAGAGCAAGGCCCCATCACCAAAAGGATTCGGTCATCCTCACCTGAGATGATGGCTGCCAGCTCTCTATCGCGGGCTTCTTTCTTTCGCAAGGCTTCAGGTGACAACTGGGTCGCAGCCTTGATTGCCTCAATATCAATTTCTTGACCTTTTTCGATAAATGCCATCTTACTCTCCTAGCGTTTGGTAAATTTCGCGAACAAGTGCTTCTGTGTTGTCCCATCCTAGACACGGATCTGTAATGGACTTCCCAAAAACTTCTGGTTCATTTTGACGTCCATCTTCTAGATAGGACTCAATCATAAAACCACGAACGTATTTTTTGATCTTCTCATTCCAGTCACGGTTAATCAAGGTCTGACGAACGATACGGATTTGATCCATGTACTGCTTGCCTGAATTGTCATGATTGGTATCAATGATGATAAAGGGATTTTCTAAGCCCATCTTTTCATACTGGGCAATGGTATCCATCAAATTGTCATAGTAGTAGTTAGGAATATTTTTCCCGTATTCATTCAAGGCACCGCGAAGAATTGCGTGGGACAATGGATTCCCCGTTGTTTCCACCTCTTTACCAAGAAAGAGGAAACTCTGTTTATTTTGCGCTGCATAAATCCCGTTAAACATAACATTGAGATTTCCAGATGTTGGATTTTTAAATCCTGTTGAAAAGTCTGCTCCACTCGCTACAAAACGGTGCTGTTGATCCTCTACAGAACGGGCTCCAACAGCCATATAAGAAATCAAATCATCCACCAGCGGAAGATTTTCAGGATAAAGCATCTCATCCGCTGTTGTCATGCCAGTCTCAGAAATAACGCGGTAATGTAAATGACGAACAGCCTTGATTCCATTGATCAAGCTAGGTGCTTCTTTAGCATTTGGTTGATGAATCAAGCCCTTATAGCCGTCTCCATTGGTACGAGGTTTAGCCGTATAGACACGCATGACCATAAAAATGCGGTCTTTAACCTCTTCTTGCAAAGTAGATAGACGTTTGGCATACTCGAGAACCGCTTCTTCGTTATCAGATGAACATGGTCCAATCACCAAGAGAATACGCTGGTCTTTCCCACGGATGATGGCTTCCAATTCCTGATCACGTTGGTTTTTTCTCGCAAGAGCCGCCCCCTCCAATTTAGACAAGGCTCGAACTTCTTCAATGTTAATTTTAGGACTTTTAGCTGTAAATACCATGATTCATCTCCTTATAAAGCAAACGGACACCAAGCAAAAAATGACTTTTACCAGGTATCCGCCTGTATCTTATCTCATATTATTGTCTCTTACCATGACAGTTCTTGAATTTCTTACCAGAGCCACATGGGCATTGATCATTTCGTCCAATTTGGCTCAAGTCCACATCTTTTGGAAGCTGAGTCTGCTGCGCTGCGATATTACGAGTCGCAGTTGTACTGATATTGTGCTCAGTTTGAGGACGTTCCTGTTCGTGGATTTGCGCTTTCATCATCAGGCGGGTCACATCGAATTCAATTGATCCAATCATGTCATTAAACATGCGGAAACCTTCTGCTTGATATTCTACAACAGGGTTGTTTTGGGCATATCCACGAAGACCAACAGCATTTCGCAACTGGTCAAGAGCATCGATATGGTCTGTCCACTTGTTGTCTACAACACGTAGGATCAAGACCTTCTGGAACTCTTTCACTGCTTCTTCATCACGAAGTTTGGCAACTTGGCTATCATAAACCTTCAATGCACGTTGATACAGTTCATCTTTGATGGCCTGATCTGACAGACCTACAAAATCTGAACGGCTGATTGAATCTTCTGGAAGCAAGTTATATTTAGCAAAGTTCAAGATTGCTTCCAGTTTTTCATCTTCTTTCGAACGAGCATGCGCATCTACGATTCGGCCAATGGTACGACGGATCATAGCATGGATTTCTGGTGCCAAGTCACGATCTGCAGTAATGACATCATAACGTTGTGCATAGATGATTTCACGTTGTTCACGCATAACATCATCGTATTGAAGGACTTGTTTACGAGTGTCGTAGTTGTTTCCTTCGACACGTTTTTGAGCCGCTTCAACTTGACGCGTTAACATGCGAGATTCGATGGCTTCATCAGACATGTTAAGACGTTCAAAGACACCTTTCAAACGTTCTGAACCGAAACGTTTCATCAAATCATCTTCAAGAGACAAGTAGAATTGTGACTCACCTGGGTCTCCTTGACGCCCTGAACGTCCACGAAGCTGATTATCAATACGGCGACTTTCGTGACGTTCTGTACCAATGACACAAAGTCCACCAAGTTCACGAACCCCTTCGCCAAGCTTGATATCGGTACCACGACCGGCCATGTTGGTTGCGATAGTAACTGCGCCACGCTGACCAGCGTTCATGATGATTTGCGCTTCTCTGTAGTGGTTCTTCGCGTTCAAGACTTCGTGAGGAACACCCGCCTCTACCAGTTTCTTAGAAAGAAAGTCACTCGTTTCAACTGCAACTGTACCTACCAAGACCGGCTGACCTTTTTGGTGACGAACTTTTACATCTTCAACTACAGCCTTAAACTTCGCATCAAGACTGGCATAGAGAAGGTCTGAGTGGTCGATACGTTGGATTGGACGGTTGGTTGGGATTGGGATAACACGAATGTTGTAAATTTCGCGGAATTCTTCTTCTTCTGTTTTACCAGTACCTGTCATACCTGCCAATTTCTTATACATACGGAAGAGGTTTTGATAGGTAATAGAAGCTGAAGTCTTGGTCTCGTCTTGGATTGGCACACCTTCTTTTGCTTCAATCGCTTGGTGCAAACCATCCGAGTAACGACGACCTTCCATGGTACGACCTGTAAATTGGTCGACAATCAAGATTTCTTGTTCTTCACTAACCACATAGTCGATATCGAGAATCATGATATAGTTAGCACGGAGGGCATTGTCGATAAAGTGAGTAAGAGCTACATTTTCAATGTCATAGAGATTTTCTAGTTTGAAGTAGCTTTCAGCCTTGTCGATACCAGAATCTGACAAACCGATCGTCTTAGACTGAACGTCAATGATATAGTCGTCCTTGTCCAAAGATTTCACGAAGTGGTCCGCCATATGGTAGAGTTGGCTTGTTTCAACTGCGTTGGCACCTGAAACGATCAATGGTGTACGAGCTTCGTCGATCAAAATTGAGTCAACCTCATCGACCAAGGCATAATTGAGTGGACGTTGCACCATGTTTTCTGCACGAACGACCATGTTATCACGAAGGTAGTCGAAACCAATCTCTGAGTTTGTTGAGTAGGTAATATCACAAAGGTAAGCCTCTTTTTTCTCCATTGGAGATTTAGCTGCCAAGTTAATCCCTACTGACAGACCGAGCCATGAGTACAATTCACCCATTTCAGTCGCGTCACGTTCTGTTAGGTATTCGTTGACTGTAACTACGTGAACCCCTTTACCTGCAAGGGCATTGAGGTACACTGGCATGGTCGCTGTCAAGGTCTTCCCTTCACCGGTACGCATCTCTGGAACGTCACCATGGTGAAGAACAATCCCACCCATGACCTGAACCTTATAAGGGAAAAGCCCAAGGACACGTTTTGCAGCTTCACGAACTACCGCAAAAGCCTCATAGAGCAATGAATCAAGTGATTCACCCTTATTGTATCGTTCTTTAAATTCGTCAGTTTTCGCTTTTAGTTCTTCGTCTGACATTGCAGCCATTTGGCTCTCATAGTTAAGAACCTTATCAGCCATCTTTTCCAGACGACGAAGTTCTCCTTTATCATTTTCAATAATCGTTTTTAAAATATTAGCCATGATTTTCCTTACTTTTTATTCTGAATATTTTAGAATGTTCTTTTAATTTTAGCATATTTACCATTATTTTTCAAGAAAGAATCCTTAATTTACAACGGAAAAGGCCAGCCAAAATTCAGCTTTTTTTGCATAAATCTTCTGTGGCTACCTTTTTGTTTTTTGTTCGAGATGCATGCTTGATGATCCAAGCACAACTTGGACTCAGCTCCTCCTTTTGCCAAGTTTGAAGAATCCTTTCAAACTTATCAGGATCTTCCTTGTACAAATCATTTAGATTATTGGCTACACTTTTTTGAATGGACTTGTCTCTATCATCCTTTAGATTGGTCAGAATAGTGGTAAAATCCTCAAAATAATCCAATACCACGGTTTGTCTCTTAGCCCAAGGCAGACGGATACGCATGCATTCGCTGGCAAGTCTGCGAACGCGCAAATTTTCATCCTGACTCCATTCTAACAGCAAAACCATTGTATCTTTAGGATAACGAGCCAGCAAGGGTCTCATGGAAAATTCTCCAGTAAATCGCTTGGTTAGTTCCTTACTAAAGGCCGCGCTCAATTCAAATTCCTTGTCCTCAAATAGCTCTGCATATTTTCCGATTGGCCAAAGCCAATATCCTTCTGAGAACATACCTAAACCACCCTCTAACTCAGGACCCAAAATTTTCTCAAAAACCTTGAGAGAGTCCTCATAAGATAGGGGAAGGCAATCTTTGATACTTTTAGCCAAGAGTTCTTGACGCTGGCTAAACTCCAACTCTTCCAAGTCTTTTTCTAACAACAGCCTAAACTTTCGCTCATTAAATGCAGGGGACGCTTCTTTCAACCGTCGACTCAAATCCATAGCATAAGCCAAGTCATAATAATCTTTTACTTTTTTAGCCATTTTTCAAATCCCTTAATCTTCTTTTTACGGGACTTATTATATCATACAGACAGCTGTCAACAAAATTATTTTTATATCTCCAACTATTTTAATAAGAAAGAAAAAAGGACTAGAAGCTAGTCTAGTCCTTTATTTTTTAATGTTTAATTTCCCAAGAATACAGGCAATATCCCAAAATACCAAAAGAGATTGATCCAGAAGGCCAAGCAAAAGATAATTCCAAAGATGAGAAGACTGATTTTTTTAATCAGCACGGAGTATAGGATGGATAAAACTCCAAAAACCACAAAGAGTTTTTTCATAACGAAATAATATACTGAAACTCCTCCTATTTGCCAATCCCAAGGAAGGAAAAACATGAGGAACCAGAGAAGGCAAATCGTAAAGATATATCTCTTGTAGTGCGCTTCAAGAAAGGCTTTTGTTTTCTCCATAGCAAACCTCCATTTCAGTCACTGTCTCTTCCCTTTTATTATACCAAAAAAACCTGGAAAAGACTTTCCAGGTTTGAGTTTGAAATCACTAGTCATACTAGAGAAATTCCTTTATTCATAGGCTGATCCACTTTATTGACTTGATGAAGATGTTCCAAAATCGACCTTAGGAACTGTCTTAGCTTCTTCTGTTTCTTTAAAGGTTTCAGCTTCTTTAAAGTTCATCATATTCGCAAAAAGCACAGTTGGAAAACTTCTCAACTTTTGATTGTACTCGGCTGCGACTTTATTATAATCCTTGCGTGCTACAAAGATACGATTTTCACTGCCTGAAAGTTCGACCATTAGTTGCTCAACATTTTGATTGCTCTTGAGTTCTGGATAATTCTCCGTCAAGGAAATCAAGCGGGAAAGAGCTGAGCTCAATTCTCCCTGAGCCTTTTGGTTTTCTTCTGAAGTTACTGAGCTACTACCGATTTTAGCTCTAGCATCCGCAATCTTGGTAAAGACTTCGGTTTCATGATTCATTTGTCCTTTGACAGACTCGACCAAGTTACCAATCAAGTCTGAACGACGTTGGAGGGCTGTAGAGACATCGGCCTGAGCCTGCTCCACTTTAGTCTGTTCACCAACCAGACCGTTATAGGTCGTCACTGCGGAACAACTTCCCAGAACTAGAAGTCCAAAGAAAATCGCCACTATTGAGAGAATTACTTTATTTTGTTTCATATTCAAAACCTTAACACTTTCTTTTATCAACTTTTCTGAGAAAATACTCAGATTTTAAATCAATTTCCCAAACTTTGGTTTTATTTTTAATGAAGGAGTGAACCCTTGCAAAGGAGTCACCTTACTGCATGGAGAAATCGGTTTGAGCAATATATGATCACTCACCAGTCATCAGACGAACCGCCACCATCGAAGCCACCGCCGTCCCAGCCTCCAGATGAGTCGGAGCCTGAGTCAGACCAAGAGGATCCTGAATCTGATGAGTCACCGCCCCACCAGCCACCGCCAGAATCATCGCCATGTGAACCACCACGACCTCCAAATATAAATCCAATAATCATGACGATGAAGTAAATCAGAACTACAAATCCGATAACTCCGTCACTCGAACTGCTTTTTCGATGCCGTCTCGAAGAACTGCTCTCACCAGCATACCTTTCAAGTTCCCTTAAGCGACTAGAGTTGGTCGCATAATCGTAACTACTTTTAGAACTTGAAGCAGTCGTACTCGATCCACTATAAAACATGTAGTTGAGATTGTTTGATATAGAAAGAACTCCATTGCTGTAGTCTCCCTTTTGAAAGTAAGGTCGTGCTGTTTTCAAAAATCTATTGGTCTGATAGTCAGTGATCTTACTGGCCACATTATTACTGGTTTCAATCCGTGATTTTCTATCCTCAACAGCGACCACAATCAAGACACCGTGATTGTCTCCCGAGTAGCCAATCTTCCAAGCTCTAGCTGTTTCATTAGCGACAGTCTCGATTGTTTCTCCATCTAGGCTTTTCACAACGTAAACACCCATCTGGAATTTTTCTGATTTTTTACTATTGACATTATTCAATTCCCGAATCTGACTTATAGTCTCATCCGTTAAATAATGATCCGGGTCATAGATCCCGTACTCAGGTTTTTCAGGTGCTGTGAATGCTGACAAGAAGAGAAAGACCATCAGCAATCCAAGCAAGCGAACCAACAAATTATGTTTAAATAATCTGCTTCTTTTCATAATAACCTCCCTGATAAAGGAAAATTGATTTAAGGAATTATAGCATTTTGATTTTTACAAAGAAAGTACATTTTCATTACAAATAGATTACAAAATCTAGAAAAATAATTGAATTTTGATGACAGATTTTGTCCCCGATTTGACAAGCCTTTTTACTCCTTTGATAGAAAAAAGAAGACCTCGTAGCCTTCTTTTAGTTTATTTTTGTGTGAAAACAAGCATAGCTTACTTGCGTTTTCTTGCAATGAGATGGATTGGTGTTCCTTCAAAGACAAAGGCCTTGCGGATTTGATTTTCCAAGAAGCGCAGGTAAGAGAAGTGCATAAGTTCTTCTTCGTTAACAAAGATGACAAAGGTTGGTGGCTTGGTTGCCACTTGGGTCGCATAGAAAATCTTGAGGCGTTTTCCTTTGTCTGTCGGTGTTGGATTGATAGCAATGGCATCCATAATGACATCGTTCAAGACCGCTGAAGGAATACGGGTGTTTTGGCTTTCGCTGATTCGCTTGATCATCTCAGGTAGTTTGTGGAGACGTTGCTTGGTCAGAGCAGAGACAAAGACAATCGGAGCATAAGGCAAGTATTGGAACTGCTCACGGATATCTTCTTCCCATTTCTTCATGGTGTGATTGTCTTTTTCAAGGGTATCCCACTTATTGACCACGATGATCATCCCTTTACCGGCTTCGTGGGCAAATCCAGCGATACGCTTATCATACTCACGAATACCTTCCTCGGCATTGAGGACCATCAAGACCACGTCAGAACGGTCAATGGCACGCATGGCACGCATAACAGAGTATTTTTCTGTATTTTCGTAGACTTTACCAGACTTACGCATACCAGCTGTATCAATCATGGTAAACTCTTGTCCATCCGTATCTGTAAAGTGGGTATCAATGGCATCACGCGTTGTCCCAGCTACTGGACTAGCAATCACACGGTCTTCTCCCAAAATAGCGTTGATCAAACTTGATTTTCCAACGTTAGGACGGCCAATCAAGCTAAATTTAATCACGTCTGGATTTTCTTCTTCAACCTCATTTGGTAGATTTTCCACGATGGCATCGAGCACATCCCCTGTTCCGATACCGTGGACAGACGAGATTGGTAGAGGTTCACCCAAGCCCAGAGCATAGAAATCATAGATATCATTTCGCATCTCAGGATTATCAACCTTGTTAACCGCGAGTATAACAGGTTTATGGGTTTTATAGAGTTTGCGAGCTACGTACTCATCTGCATCTGTGATTCCTTCTTTCCCAGACACCACAAAGACGATGACATCAGCTTCTTCCATAGCGATTTCTGCTTGGTGCTTGATTTGCTCCATGAAGGGAGCGTCGACGTCGTCAATCCCTCCAGTATCAATCATACTAAAGGAACGATTGAGCCACTCACCCGTTGCATAGATACGGTCACGTGTCACACCCTCGACATCTTCTACGATTGAAATTCGCTCACCAGCGATCCGATTAAATAGGGTCGATTTCCCAACATTGGGACGTCCCACAATGGCAATAGTTGGTAAGGCCATGTTTTCTCACTTTCTACAATAACTTTTTCTGTTCTAGATTTCTTCGAGTTGAACGAGGTTCGGCTTGACCAAACTGCTCTGCCAAACGTTGACTCCAAGAGGTCGTCGCACGCGCACCAGCATAGTCTGCCTGTACTTGGTCATAGTCCAAAATCGCTTCAACTGGCTGTTCTTGGTATTCTTCTTCAAATACCACTTGGTTCAAAGGCAGTCTTGGTTTGACATCATGTTGTTGATTTGGCACACCGAGGGCAATCCCAAAAACGGGGTAGGTACAGTCAGGCAAATTAAAAAGCTCTGCCACTTCTTCCGACTTGTAACGGACCAAACCGATAATCACACCACCATATCCCAGACTCTCAGCCGCAAGCAAGGTATTTTGTCCAGCAAGCGCAGCATCCACAGATGTGATGAGGAGACCTTCCACTCCTTGGGGTTGGAAAGTATCCGTATGAAGGCTTGCTCCCTTTTCAGCTCGGTTTAAGTCACCGACAAAAAGTAGGAAAGCAGCTGACTGGCGAATGGCTTCCTGAGGAACCAATTCATATAAGGCATCTTTCTTCTCTTGGCTGCGTATAAGAATCACAGAGTAGGATTGGAAATTTTTCCAAGATGACGCCATTTGTCCAGCAGTCAAGATTTCATTTAAGTGCTCTTGAGGAATCTCTTGCTCCTTAAAGCGACGAACTGAAGTATGAGCTTTCATGAGTTTGATTGTTTCTGTCATCGGCGATTTTCTCCTTCTAGTCTTGTCTCCTCTGCCAAATAACGGATTCGTTCCATAACCCGTCTAGCTTCCCAAGTCTCATCATTCCCACTCTTTCCTTTGGCAAAATGTTTTTCCAAATCTTGGAAATTAAAGTTGGAAGTAAAGAAGGTCGGCAAATCTTCCTGCATACGATACTGGAGAATAACTTGGAGAATCTCATCACGCACCCAAGGGGTAGACTGTTCTGCACCAATATCATCCAAGACCAAGACTTCTGCTAACTTGATCTCATCCACCAAAGTCTTGAGAGATCCTTCACCGATAGCATTTTTTACATCAATGACAAAACTTGGATAGTGGAGAATCGTCGTTGATGCCCCACGTTTTTCAGATAGGTCGTGAGCTAAGGCCGCCATCATGAAACTCTTACCAACACCAAAATCTCCATAAAGATAGAGGCCTTTTCGGATGCTTGGGTAAAGGTCAACAAAGGAATAGAGTCTCTCAAAAATCGGCAAGCGTCCTAGATCATCCAGGTCAATCTGAGCCAACTTCGCTTTCTTGAGACTTGCTGGTAGATTGATCAACTTAAGACGATTCTTGATTGCCGCCTCTTTTTCAGCCGCGATTAGTTCTGGTGTTTCTTCATAAGATACATCTGCATAGCCGTGATTCATGACCAAGATAGGCTTGTAGCCACGCGCTATATAGTCCGCATCCCCACGAAGAAACTTATCCCGTTCTGTGATATATTGGTTGAACTTGGAGATGCTACGATTTAACTCCTCTTGGCTGAGGGATTCTTTCTGGATAAAAGCCGCTACATCGGGGTCCTTCATGATCTGCTGGACCAAGTCCTGATACTGAAAACGACTTGTCTGACGTTTGATTACATCACCCACACTTTCCATCTAGTCTCCTCCTTCTTCTAATCGGGCTAACATTTCTTGTTTTTTGCGTTCTAGTTCCAGACGAGTTTCCTCACTGGTTTGATTTTTATATTCTGGATTACTCCACTTGGGAACATTTGTCTTAGTTGAGCTGGCCTTGTTTTTCTGTTCTTCTTGCCCCTTTTGCTGGTGTTCTCGAATCCGAAGCACGGCTTCCTCTGCTGTCCGAATCTTGCGATAGGCATAGTCGTTTGCGACTTTCATAGCATATTTTTCATTGACATTGGCCGAATCAACCTTGTTAAAAGTTAGAAGTAAGACGATATTGATGACTTCATCCAGCAAGCCTAAAGATGCCATCTGGTGAAGAAGTTCTCGCTCACTCTGGGTGATGTTCCCCTTACGAGTCTGCTTGATTTCCGCTAAAAATTGTAGGGGAGTTTTATTTTTAGCTTCCCTGATAATGGTCATTTCTTTGGGGCTGAAGTCAGAAGATGCTGGTTTTTGTGCTATTTTTTCACGCATACGTTTGACTGAAATAACCTGAGCTACAGCTGTCGCCTTGGCTAATTGATAGGTTTCAAACCAGATCCATTTTTTTTCATCTGCAATGGCGAACAATTCCAAAACATCCGTTTGTTCGTCTTCAAAACGCAAGCCATCTCGAGCCATCAGACGCTGGAAATGTTCCAAGTCAAAATCATTTTTTAACTTGCTTTTAGACTCGATTGGTATCACTTCTTCAGTCAGGGTTGGAAAGACTTGACTCAAAGAAACCGAGAGTGCTTCTCCCTCACTTGGAGCCTGCTTCATCGCAGAAACAGCTGTATCCCCAATCTTTTTCTCTAATAATCTGCTATAGACAGAATGACTTAAAAAATCCTGAATAGGTAGGGGAGAATGAAGCTGCAATTCATAGGTTTCTCCCTTCTGATAAAGGGTCAACAAATCTAAAGCAGATAAGACTTTGAGGGATTGGAGCAAGGTCGGCATGCCAAAGTTTAAGTGGTTGAGGATATGGGAAAAGAGGTGTTCTTTTTGCCCTCCATCCCAAAAGGTAATAGCATATAGATAGAGGCTCAGTGCCTCCTGACCGATAATCGGGAGGTAGCACTGCACCAGAGAAGAGGTATCTTGCGACACCCGATTATTCTTTAGAAAAGAAAAACGGTCATTTGGCTTCATTTACTTTTCCTTTTTCTTTTTAGAGGACTGGGTGATCTGCTGGAGAAGGCTCTCCAACTCACTCACGTCCTTAAAGCTACGGTAAACACTGGCAAAACGAACATAGGTAATCTCATCAAGCTCTGCCAATTCTTCCATGACTAAAGACCCAATATATTCACTTTGGATCTCATTCTCACTGCGACTACGGAGTTTTTGCTCAATACGATTGACCACCATGTTGATTTCATCACTTGACACAGGACGCTTCTGGGCTGAGCGGATAATCCCATTAAAGATTTTATCTCTTGAAAATTGTTCTCGCGTACCGTCTTTTTTGACGACAACCAGCGTTCTTTCTTCTACTCGTTCATAGGTTGTAAAACGATGCTGACACTCGTCGCACTCACGTCTTCGACGGATGGTATTTCCTTCTTCGGCTTGTCGACTATCAACAACACTAGACTTGGTAGCCCCACATTTTGGACAACGCATGCATTTCCCTCCTTGTCGTTTTCTTTTCATTATACCATTTTTTAAGCAATTCCCAAAACAATTCTTATTTTTACTTGACAAGTTTTTTGTTTTATTGTATTATTTGATTAGAACAATAAAGGCAAAGAAAGGAGACTATGATGTCCTGGTCATTTGATAATACAAAACCCATTTATTTACAGATTATGGAAAAAATTAAACTACAGATTGTTTCCCATAAACTGGAACCCAACCAACAGCTCCCTACCGTGAGAGATTTGGCGAGCGAGGCTGGGGTCAATCCCAATACCATTCAGCGCGCTTTGTCTGACCTTGAACGTGAAGGTTTCGTTTGTAGCAAGCGAACAACTGGTCGTTTTGTCACCGAGGATTTGGACCTCATCGTTCAGTCCCGCAAACAACTTTCCGAGGAGCAACTGCAACACTTCGTCTCTTGCATGCTTCAATTTGGCTACAAAAAAGAAGAACTGCCAAATGTATTAAGCGACTATATCAAAGGAGTTTAAGACTATGACACTACTAGCACTTGAAAATGTATCAAAATCATATGGAGCAACTGCGGCACTTGACAATATCTCACTAGAGATCTCAGCTGGAAAGATTGTCGGGCTCCTTGGACCAAACGGATCCGGAAAAACAACCTTGATCAAACTGATTAACGGTCTCCTTCAGCCAGACAAAGGACGTGTCCTCATTAACGGACAGGATCCAAGTCCTGCTACCAAGGCGATTGTCTCTTATCTACCAGACACAACTTATCTCAATGAGCAAATGAAGGTTAAAGAAGCCCTGACTTACTTTAAAACCTTCTATCAGGATTTCAATCTTGAACGCGCCCAACATCTGCTTGCAGACCTTGGCATTGATGAAAATAGTCGCTTAAAGAAATTATCAAAAGGAAACAAGGAAAAGGTCCAACTAATCCTCGTTATGAGCCGTGAAGCCCGCCTCTACGTTCTGGACGAACCAATCGGAGGTGTGGATCCAGCTGCTCGTGATTATATCCTCAATACCATCATCAACAACTATTCCCCAACTTCTACGGTCCTGATTTCAACCCACTTGATTTCAGATATTGAGCCAATCTTGGATGAGATTATCTTCCTCAAAGACGGAAAAGTCGTTCGCCAAGGAAATGTTGATGATATTCGTTACGAGTCAGGTGAATCAATTGACCAGCTCTTCCGCCAGGAATTTAAAGCCTAAGCAAAGGAGATTATTATGTTTTGGAATCTAGTTCGTTATGAATTTAAGAATGTCAATAAATGGTATTTAGCGCTCTATGGAGCTGTGCTTGCAATTTCAGTTTTAATTGGAGCTTTTCTTGGTAGCCTTAGCCAGAGTTACAATTCTAACAATGCTGTTTATTTCATCTTCTTTTTGGTACTAGTCTTTGGAGGACTCAGCGTCACTCTTTGGATTGCAACAATCTTTTTAATCATCCGAAGATTCAAGGGGAGTGTTTATGACCGCCAAGGGTACTTGACCCTAACCTTGCCTGTCTCTGAGCACCAAATCATCATCGCAAAACTTTTAGGTGGTCTTGTCTGGTCCATCTTAAGCTATATCGTCTTTATCTTGAGTGTATTGATTATCTTCTTCTTAACACCAATAGAAAAAGACTTCACTGTCCTCTATAACTTCATTTCCCCTTACCTCAGCTACGGCTGGCTGTATGCCCTATCACTATTTGTCGGATCAATCGTATGGATTTTATCCATTTACCTCTCCATCTCAATCGGACAACTCTTTAATGAGTATCGAACAGCTATGGGAATTCTAGCCTATATCGTCATTGCCATCGTCATTGGTTATGTTTCTCTCTTTTTCCGAATTGAAAATGACTTTAACATGATGATTGGTACAGAAATTCTGCGCGATCTCTTTTTATCAGCTATCTACTATCTCGGTACCTACTATATTTTGAAAAATAAGGTTAATTTGCAATAAGTTAAAGGTCTAGCGACTCTATATCGCTAGACTTTTTCTTTTATTTATTTTGCATGAAGAAGTGAATAAAAAGGAGTATAATAACTTCAAAACTGATTACATGTATATTGATACGGAGGCCAACTCTTTATGCTGAGAAGATTTGTTGCTAAGAAACACCTCGTACTTTACTTCTTTTCTATTGCCATTACTTGGCTGGAAGCGATTATCACGCCAGCCCTTGTTCAAAATATTGTTGCTAGTTTTACCAATCAAGAACTAGGCCTTCTTTGGAAAGTTTTGATTCTGGGGATACTTGGAAACCTCATTCTATTGCTAGGTCTGTCTGGAAAACGTTACTACTATGCCCGTTTGATTACTGATTTCAAATATGGAATTAAGAGCGCTATTTTCAAGCGATTTTTAAACAGTTATGAGATTGATGAAAAGGATATTTTGTCCAACCTAGAAAACGACGTCAAACAAGTAGAAGAAAGCTATATTGAGCCAACGGTTATCATTATTTCTTCTCTTGGTTTCACCACTGTGTCCATTCTCTATGCACTATGGACCAATTTTTACCTAGGCTTGATTTTCATCCTCTTCTACTCCTTTCCTGTCCTCTGCAGTCCTATCGGATCTAAGCGTTTAGATTCACTTTCTGAAAAGCGATCCACCATTAACCAGAGCTACTTATCAAACTTGACAAATTTTATTGGCGGTAGCCAACAAATTCGCCATTATCAGGGACAAGACTTCTTTTTTGCTCGCTACCAAAAGCAATTACAAACCAGTCTGGATACCGAAATCAACTATGAAAAACAACGAACTTTAAACAGTCTTTTTATCAATAGCATCGATGCCTTTTGTTCTGTCACACCTATCGTCATCGGTGGCTTTATGACCTACTATAATTATTTAGATGCGGCTAGTTTTGTGGCCATCTATCTGGTTTCCCATAATATGGGCTATCAATTCCAGGAGTTGGCCTACTTTACCAACACTCGAACAGCGACTCGAACTCTTCTCAACAAATACAAAAAACTTTTGGGCCAGTCTGACACCATCTCGACTAGAAGTATAGAAAATATTTTCCCTATCCAACTTGAAACCATCTCCCTAGAAAAAGATGGAAATAGCCTCCTGTCTCCTATTTCTATACACATCAAGCAAGGAGAAAAAATTGCCATTATCGACGAAAGCGGCTCTGGTAAGACGACACTACTCAATATCATTCATGGAGAAGAGACACCGACAAGTGGACAGATTAGCTTTGCTGGTCAGAACCTGTCACGTCAAGAAATCACAAGTATTAGTTCCTATATTCTCCAAGATAGCCATTACTTTGACACGTTATCTCTGGAAGACAATATCCTTCTGGGACTGGATAAAAATCAAGAGACTTTAAATCATATCCTCAAAAAACAGGATTAGAACATTTGAAAAATCGAATGCTCAGCAACGATAGTCTATCTGGTGGCGAGAAACAACGTCTCGAAATCGCTCGCGCCCTCTACCATGATAGCCAACTCATCTTAGCATATGAGATTAAGGCCAATCTTGACTTGGAAAATAGCAGAAAGATCAGTAACTTGCTCTTCTCCCTACCTCAAACAGTCATTGAAGTCATTCACCACTACACAGAAGAGGACTTAAAACACTACGACCAAGTCATTCACTTAAGCAGAGAAAAGTAGTAGTCTACAACATAGCAAAAAATGCAGAGTCTTGGGCAAATGCCCCAAGCTCTGCATTTTCAAACTTTGTTATGCTTGCAAGGACTACATGGCTTCAGAAGAATGATTGGCCTTGTCACTTTCAGACCCAATTTTTTCATTCCATTTAACATTATGATGCGTGTCACGATATTTTTTTGGCGTAATACCGACAACTTCTTTAAACTGTTGAATAAAATGACTTTGAGATGAAAATGATAAATGATTAGCAATTTCAATCATTGAATAATCACTAAATTTCAATAAGTCTTTTGCAACTTCTATTTTTTTGTTTTTAACATAAGTGCTTACTGATACACCAACTTCTTTCTTGAATAAGCGTGACAAATAGCTTGCTGAAATACCAAATTCGCCTGCCAACTGTTCAACCGTAATGCGTTCTTTCACGTGGCAATAGATATAATTCTTACACTCTGAAACGTGTTTTGAAATAACATCTTTTTGAATTTCACGTCGCATACGTTCCGTGTAATCAATAACCATCTCATCATGCAATTTTTGGATTTCTTGTGCCGTGTGAAGGCCATCTAGTTTTTGAATATAAAAGTCACTAAGTCTAAAAGCTTGTTCTAGTTCCATACCATTTTGACCACACATGCGGGTAATCATAGCTGTCGTAATGACAAAATGATATTTCAAATTAGTAATGGGATTACGTGACAAAGTTCCCACACCATCTTCTGAGATAAAACGTTCTTGTTCACAATTTTTGCGGACCGCTTCAACATCTCCCGTAGCTACTGCTTGATAGAACAAAAACTCCTCAGTCAAGGGACGATGTTCCACATCATCCAAATTATCACTAATCGCTAAAAGTCTCCATTCATTCTTATAATTCATTTCCAATCCTCTTTTTTGTAAATGATTACTACTTTCTTTTCATTTTACCATATTCTTGCAGATTTGATAAAAACAAGGTGGAAAAAATGGAAGTGAGAAAAAATAAAGTCTCCAACGGAGACTTTATTGCTAAACATAACTCTTAAATATAAAGAAGATTATTCATCATAGCTAATCCAGTCATAATAACCATACAAAGGTGTTTGACCATCATATGGATCAAGCCAATCATCAACACCTATACCCGGCCAAACATTCATCATGATTTTTCCCGGCGTGCTTGGAAGATTTTCAGTTACTGTATGAACAACTTTACCATCCACATACCAAGTGATGTGATCTTCACGCCATTCAAATCCATAAGTGTGCCATTCCTCTGATGCATCGAAGCCTAGGTCATAAAGGAATTCATGACTGCCAACACCATCTGTAAAATAGTTGAATTGAACTTTTGTCGTATCTTTTCCAAGAAACTCAATATCAATTTCATCCCATTTTGTTCCATCCGTTGGACCTGTGTAGGTGAAAAATGATGTCACAACGCCTGTATTTTTAATGGCTTTCATGCGAACTTGATAAAGACCATAATGGAAATACTCTCTTGTGCGCCACTCGCCACCAGTGTAGCCGTCAGCGTCACGATCAATTTTCAAACTTAGGCCTTCACCATCAAAATTAACATTATCGGGCTGCCAGATACAATCAAACATATCGCCATTTGCCCCTGTCCGTAATTCCATATAAGAGGCATCGTAACTTTCAAAACTTGTCTTAAAATGTGCTTGTTCGTTTATCTTCATCTTCTTACCATTTACGCTTTCTTGACATTATAGTCTACCTTTTTTAAAGTGTAGCACTAAGAAACCAAGAATAGCTACAAAGACTCCTGAAATCGTCAATAATTTGCTTGGACGTTGATTAGTTTTTGGTAGAGTTGTAAACGCCTTGCCTTCAAGATTTGCTTTTGCTACTGGTTGAGTTACATTTTTTGCAGCTACTTGTTTTTCTTTGGTAGAGCCTTTTGAGTCGTTGTCCAAAACCAGAGTTTGTTTTTCACTCTTAGGGGCAGTTGAGTTCTTAGTAGGCGTTACACCCTCAGCTCCTTTAGCAGTAGTTGAAGTATTCCCTGTAGCATCACCTGTTGCTTCAGATTTAGAACTAGATCTCGTATTACTTTGATCTTGGGCAACTTGATTACTATAAGAAATCCAATCATAATAAGCAACAAGCGGTGTTTGACCGTCATATGGTGCCAACCAATCGTCAACACCAATTCCTGGCCAAGCATTCATCATGATTTTACCTGGTGTCACTGGGAGATTTTTAGTTGCTGTATAGACTGCAATACCGTCAACATACCAAGTAATATGATCAGCTTGCCAATCAAATCCATACTCATGATAAGCTTCTGATGCATCAAAGCCTAAATCATAAATGTATTCATGCCCACCTACACCATTAGTATAGTAGTTGAATTGAACTTTTGTTGTATCTTTTCCGAGAAATTCAATATCGATTTCATCCCAAGGATTCTTGTCACTTGGTCCAGTATAAGTGAAAAATGATGATACAACACCTGGGTTTCTAATTGGCTTCATGCGAACAGAATACATACCATAACCAAAGAACTCGCGTGTACGCCACTCAGCACCATTATAACGATACTCATCAGTTGTATTTTGATCAATGGTCAATGTCAATGTACCATTGTTTACAACCGTATTTTTCGGTACCCAACGGCAATCAAACGGTTTGCCATTGAACCAGTCAGAACGTTCCATTGTCGTATCATCATAAGTATTAAAATCTTCATGATAATCGCCTGTGTGTGTGGCTTGTGTTCCTGCTTGGCTGTTATCTTTGGTAGTTGTTGTGACAGTCTCTTGATTATTTGTAGAAGCCAAGCTTAAGTTGTTCTGATTTTGCACACCTGCATCAGAACTTTCTACCTGATTTGTAATCTCCCGATTTGATGAACCAGTCACTGTTTGAATAGTGTTACTTTGGTCATTTGTAGAAAGATTTACTTTCTCATTAGTAAGGCCATTAGTGTCTGTGGTTTGTGTATTCGTTGCAACCGAAACATTGTCGGGCGTTGAAATATTAGCTACTTCATCTGCTGATACTAAACCAGCTCCAACTTGTAAACTGTACAAAGCAGTTGCGTAGCAAATATACTTTACTACATCTTTCTTAGTCATAAAATCTCCTTTTTCTCTTATAAACCTATTCCTTAACACCACCGAGTGTAACACCGGCAATAATGTATTTTGAAAGGAAAAGATAAACGATAATAATTGGCACAATAGCCACTAAAATCATTGTGTAAATTTTACCCATATCAAAGTTCATGTAGTCTGCACCACGCAATGTTGCAATCAAAATTGGCACAGTCATCTTACTCTTAGTTTGGATAACCAAGGCTGGAATGAAGTAGTTATTCCAAGAACCAACAAAAGTAAAGATCGCTTGAACCGCAACAGCAGGTTTCATAATTGGAAGAACAATTGTGTTGAATGTTCTAAATTCATTTGACCCATCAATACGAGCAGCTTCTACCAATGAAATTGGCAATGATGATTTCAAGTAACTATACATGAAATAAAATACCGCTGGTGAAGCAACTGATGGAATAATCAATGGTAGCCAACTATCATACATTCCCATATTAGTGATTAAACGCAAGAAACCCATTGAAGTAACTTGTGTTGGCATAACCAAAATCGCCAAAATAAAAGTAAAGGCAACTTTTTTTAACTTAAAGTCATAAACATACAACCCATAAGCAGTCAAAGCTGAGAAATAAGTACAGATAGCAGCTGTCAAACCTGAAATAATCAAGCTGTTCAAAATCCCATGAAGCATCGGGAAGCTACCATCATTAGCTACCTTACTCAAATTATCAAATAAGGAGCCACCAGGTAGTGCTGAGAAACCTTTTTGCAACTCAGCATGCGAGTGTGTCGCATTTATAATCAGGATATAGAAGAAGAATAGGCACATGAATGATAAGGTAATTAACACAAAATGTGCCACAATAACACGTAATCTATTTTTTGCTTTTGTTGACATTATTTCGCCTTTCTACCTTTGTATTTCAATTGGTGTTTGGTCGTTTTAATTTCATTGTTAGTCATACGATAGACGAACCAACAAAGAATAGCACTAACCACAAAGAGGTAAACTGATAGTGCGCCTGACATACCGTAGTTCTTGCTCTTCAAGTGATTGTTCAAGAACATAATTAAGGTTGTTGATGTACGGTCTGGAGAACCTTGTCCATTAGTCAAGATTTGTGGAACATCGAACATTTGCAAACCACCGATAATTGACGTAATCAAGGTATAAGCCAAAATAGGTCGAATCATTGGCAAAGTGATATAGAAGAAACGTTGACGGCTGTTACAACCATCAATTTCAGCGGCTTCAAAAATATCTGGGCTAATTCCCATGATAGCTGCCATCAACATGATTGTGGTATTACCAAACCACATTAAGAAGTTCATCACACCAACCAATGAACGTGTCCCAAGAGCAGATGCCATGAAATCAATTGGTTCTTTAATCCAACCAAGTGATTCTAAGATAGAATTGATAGGACCATTTGTTGAAAAGAGCGTGAAGAATAACATGGCAAAAGCTGATGCCATAATCAAGTTTGGCAAGTAAATGACAACTTTGAAGAATTGGCGTCCACAAATTTTAAGTCTTGCATCAACAAACCAGTTGGCAAGTAGCAAGGCAATAACAATCTGTGGAATAAAACCAATCAACCACATAATCATGGTATTTGCCGCATATTTCAACATATCTGAATTCAGTAAGCTTGCGTAGTTTTTTAGCCCAACAAAATTAGGCCCAATCTCTGTCATCCCTGAACGATAATATTCAAAGAAACTATACCGAATGGTATCTACCAAAGGTATAAAAGAGAAAATGAAGAAAATTAGGAAGAAGGGAAGGATGAAAATATATCCCCATTTCCCATAATCTATACGCTTGCGTCTTTTTTTCATCTTTATCACTCCTCCAAAATACGAGGAGCAAGTTAAAATACCTTTCATCTGGAATCGATTTTCTAACTCGCCCCCGTAAGGTCTACCAAAATTCTAAAATCCCAATTAAACGCCCAAATATTTTTTAATTATATTTGAGTTTAGGATAACTAGCCAACTAATTAGTCTGGCCATTTAACATCTGTAATTTCTGGATAACGTTCTTTAATAGCTGCTTCAAAGTTTGATTTAGCTTTGTTGTAACTTACTTTACCTTGTAGGTAATCATTAAAGGTATTTTGAATCAATTCAACACAACCTTGGTCATATGATGACAATGGTGCAATCTTAATGTTTTCTGCAACTGGTGCATAATATGAATAAGCATTTTCGCCACCAAGGAAGTCTGATTTGAAACTATCATCTTTAGCTGCTGCTTCCATACCAGATTTAGTATTTGTGAAGTCTTGGTAATCTTTAGATATCTTCAAGAGGTTATCTTTATCAGCTGTCAAAGATTTGATGATTTCTTTAACATGTTTAGGGTTATCAGTACCTTCGGCTCCATGGATGTAGGAACCTCCCCAGTTGTATTCTTGTGGTGGATTAGTAACTGCCCATTCACCATCAGCGCCATCCCAGTTAGATTTCAAAGTAAAGTCAATACCCCAAGCTGGGAACAAGAATGCAAAGACTTTAGATTGAGAACCCATAGCTTTGTTCCAGTCATCTGTCCACTGACCTTTAACCGTTTTATTGAAGTAACCAGCATCAAGCCATTCTTTAGAATCTTTAACCCAGTTCATGATTTGAGGATCTACACTAACAGTTGTTGAACCCTTTTCAACCCAAGGCTTAGAAATACTGTTACCATACAAACGGAATGTATCAGCATATGATGCAAATGTGTAGTAACCTTTATTAAGAAGTTCTTGCGATGTTGCTTTCATAGTATCCCAGTTTTTGACTTTTTCACCAACTACTGTTGGGTCATCAGTGCCAAAGACATCTTTCGCAATATCACGACGATAGATTAGAACACCTGGAGTCGTTTGCCAAGTTGAACCACGTTGAACACCATCTTCATCAGAAGCTGTTTCTTTAGTGAAATCATATTGGTCAACTAAATCTTCCTTAGGATCAATTCCTAAATCTTTCAAAGGCATTGCAACGTTTGCTTTTTTAGAAGTGTATTTTGTCACGTAGTCAGTTTCTGACAAGAAGAGATCAACCTTATCATCAGCAGAAGCCGAGTTTTGTTTTTCAAGCGCTTCGTCCAATTTTTGTTGGTAAACACCATCTTGGTTTGGATTAATAATCCAGTGGATTTCACTACCGTCTTTTAGTTTAGTAACTGTTCCATCTTTAGAAGTTGATTCAACTTCTGGATAAACAGCTTCCACACGTTGACGAAATTCATCATTCCAGGAGTAAATGTTGATGACCTTACCTTCTTCACCTGAAGCTGATGTGCTTGATTTAGAAGAGCAACCAACCATTGTCCCTGCTGCAAGAGCAATCGTTATAAAAACGCTTACTTTTTTGTTCATAATCCTTCTCCTTTTTTTGAGGTTTTCCCTCATGTTTTTTTGTAATTACATTATAACGCTAATTCAAGAAGTGTTATATTATAATATTTCAAAAAATATCAGTTTTATGACCTTGTTTAAAAAATTTTATAAAAGATCACGCTTTTCTAATCTTTTTAATAGGTAAACCCTTTTATCCAAAATGCCATCCCCCCTATAATATCAGGACTTATAGCTATTCTTCTAGCCTCATATACCATAGTTCACTAATAAAGTACCGTATGTAAAAAGTTTGATACTTCTTAAGTTGATGTCATAATCATGATATTTTTCTCTTCTTTTTTATTTTCTCTAAAGCTGATTTCTACTAAAATATGGGATAGAAGATAAAGGAGATAACTATGAAGCCATTAACTTTTACTAATAACAAGGGGGATTTCAAACTTTCCCAAATAGGAAATATCAGCTCTTTGTACTTTCCACTTGCATCAGAAGTTGGATTAAAGAGTGCGGTCACACCTAACTTAGGTGGTGATTCAAAAATCAATCAAGAAACTTTCCTATTAGAACCTGTCAGTGTGGATGATCTCCATAACAACCGTTCAACTCGAAATTTCTGGGTTCGTGATGACAAAGGAAATGTTTATTCTGCAACAGGTGCTTCTGCCTACCAAGAAACCCTACGTTTTTCAAATCAAGAAGAAGAAAATACTGTAGAAGCTGGCTTTATGTGGCATAACACTGAACGTAAAGCAGCTAATCTACCTTTGAAATCTACAATTACGTCATTTGTTCCACACGATGAAAATGTTGAAGTCATGCTCGTGACACTTGAAAATTTATCTGATACCGAACAAACCTTAACAGCTTACGGAGCTGTCCCAATTTTTGGACGTAGCGCTGATAATATCCGTGACCACCGAAATGTAACTTCTATGCTTCACCGTATCAAAACTACAGATGCAGGTGTTTTAGTTTGTCCAACAATGTCATTTGATGAACGTGGTCACCAACTCAACCATCAAATTTACTACGTACTTGGCTTTGATAACAATGGAAAAACACCTGAAACATTCTATCCAACAGTAGAAATGTTCATCGGTGAAGGAGGAACATTTACTCATCCAGCTGCCATTTATAAAGAAACTAGCGGTGTAGCAAGCAATAGCCGCATTGATGGACGCGAAGCAATGGGTGCTTTCAAATTTGAAACATTCACCCTAGCTGCTGGTCAAAGCAAAACTTTCATCCTATTAATGGGAATCAATGAAAATCAAGAACACATCCAAGCAGTCGCTCAAAAATATAAAAATCTTGCAACTGTCGAAAAAACATTAGAAGAAACAAAAGACTACTGGCAAGAAAAAGTTCGGGTTGATTTCAAAACAGGCGATAGCGACTTCGATAGTTATATGAAATGGGTTTGTTTCCAACCATTCCTACGTCGTCTCTTTGGTTGTTCATTCCTTCCACACCATGACTATGGACGTGGCGGACGCGGATGGCGTGACCTTTGGCAAGACTGCTTGTCACTACTTCTAATGGAACCTAAAACAGTTGGTGATATGATTGTCAACAACTATAAAGGGGTTCGTCTTGATGGTACCAATGCCACAATCATTGGTGAAGGTGATGGTAATTTCCTCGCTGACCGTAACGGTATCACACGTGTCTGGATGGACCATGCACTTTGGCCTTTAATGACAACAAAACTTTATATCGACCAGACTGGTGATATCGACATCCTAACTAAAGAAATTTCTTACTTTAAAGACTCTCACGTCAAACGTGGTACTGAAATCGACCAAGACTGGAACGATGCCTACGGAAACGAACAACGTACTTCTGATGGCGCTATCTACACTGGTAGTATCCTAGAACACTTGTTAATTCAACATTTGACAGGATTCTATGAAGTCGGTAAGCACAACATCTATCGTCTTCGTGGGGCTGACTGGAATGATGCCCTTGATATGGCTGATGAAAATGGAGAAAGTGTTGCCTTTACCGCTGCTTACTCGGGTAACTTGATGGAATTAGCAAGCCTTGTTCGCCTCCTAAAAAGCGAAACAAATACAGAATATGTCGAAATTCTTGAAGAAATCGGACTCTTGCTCAAAAAAGACTCTGATATCTATGATAATATCGAGCGTAAGCACCAAATTCTTGATACCTACACTAGCCAATGCCTTCACAATGTGAAAGGACGCAAAATCAGAATTTCACTTTCTGAACTTGCTCTTAACCTCATTCAAAAAGCATCTTGGTTACGTCAACATCTTCAACAACAAGAATGGATAGACTTTAACGATCAGGAAGGTGGCTACAATAGCTACTATGACAACAGCGGCAAACCAACTGATGGCTTCTACAATGACTGTATACACATGATGTTGACCGGTCAAGTCTTCCCTATCATGAACTACGTCGCTACAGATGAACAAATCCGTAAAATTACTGCTAGTGCTGACCATTACCTCTACCGTCCAGAAATCGGTGGTTACCGCCTCAATACAGATTTCAAAGAAATCAAAACAGACCTTGGACGTATGTTTGGTTTTGCCTACGGTGAAAAAGAAAACGGTGCCGTCTTCTCTCACATGACTGTTATGTATGCTAATGCGCTTTACCGTCGTGGATTTGCCAAAGAAGGTTGGAAAGCACTTAAGACACTATCTGATACAGCACTAAACTTTGAAACAAGTCGCATCTATCCTGGAATTCCTGAATACTTCCGTGCAGATGGTCGAGGAGTTTATCACTACCTAACTGGAGCTGCAAGCTGGTACATGTTGACAATGGTTACTGAATCATTCGGAGTTCACGGCAAAGCTGGTGATCTTGTCCTTTATCCCAAACTTCTTTCAGAACAATTTGACGGAAAAGGACGTGCAAGCATCACAACACAATTTGCTGATAAAACATTCCAAATCCACTATGATAACCCAAATCAAAAAGATTTTGGAAAATATATTATCAAAAAAGCCACCTGTGATAACAAAGAAATCGACATTACAGATGATGCTTTTGCCTTTATCACAAAAGCTGACCTTGCTAACCTAAACGACGAGGTTCATGAAATTATAATCACACTAGATTAAGAAAAAGAAAGGATTTTCTCATGAAATACGGTTATTTTAATGACGCTAATCGCGAATATGTCATCGACCACCCAAATACACCAAAACCTTGGGTCAACTACCTTGGTTCCCCAGAATACGGCGCAATTATCTCAAACAACGCTGGAGGTTACAGCTTTGCTAAATCAGGTGCCAATGGACGCATTTTACGCTATGTGTTCAATAATTTTGACCAACCAGGTCGCTACATCTACCTCCGAGACGATGATACCAAAGACTTTTGGTCTGCATCATGGCAACCTGTTGGTAAAGACCTTAAAGACTACCACAGCGAATGCCACCACGGCATGGGCTATACTAAAATGATTGCTGATTACTCAGGAATTCATTCTCAAGCAAGCTACTATGTACCAAAAGATAAAAGCTATGAAGTTTGGGCAATTACCGTTACTAACCGTTCTGAACAAACTCGCCATTTAACACTAACTGGTTACGCAGAATTTACTAACCATAGCAATTACGAACAAGACCAAGTTAACTTACAATATTCACTTTTCATCACCCGCACACTTTTCCAAGACAATCGCATCATCCAACAAATTCACGGAAATCTTGATACCCTTGACGACAACGAACAAGTTGACGAAAAGAACGTTACTGAACGTTTCTTCGGACTTGGTGGCGCTAGCATCAGCTCATATTGTGGAGATAAAAAAGGGTTCTTAGGTGGCTACAATGGCTATGACAAACCTGCTGGTGTCACATCAGGAGATCTCGGCAACCAAACAAGCTATAACGAAAATGCTTGTGGTGCCCTTTCAAGCAAGGTCACTCTTGAACCTCAAGAAAGCAAAACCCTTGTCTATATCCTCGGTGAAAAATCATCACAAGAAGCTGCAGAAATTCTAGCTCATTACGAACACCCTGCAGAAACTGTTGAAGCAGAAATTCAAGAACTTCGCAAAGAATGGGAAGACCGCTTGACTAACCTACAAGTCAATACACCTAGCCCTGAATTCAACACTATGCTTAACACTTGGAATGCTTACAACTGTTACATGACCTTTATCTGGTCACGCGCAGCATCATTTGTCTACTGTGGGCTTCGTAACGGTTACGGTTACCGTGATACCGTTCAAGATATCCAAGGTATCATTCACTTGAAACCTGAAATGGCAGTCGAAAAAATTCGATTCATGTTGTCAGCTCAAGTTGACAATGGTGGTGGACTTCCACTTGTAAAATTCACTCACAACCCAGGGCATGAAGACACACCAGATGATGCTTCTTACGTCCAAGAAACTGGACACCCTGCTTACCGTGCCGACGATGCTCTCTGGCTCTTCCCAACAGTTTACAAATACATTTCTGAGACAGGAAATCTTGCATTCCTTGATGAAGTGATTCCATTTGCTAATAAAGGGGAAGCTAGTGTTTACGAGCACTTAAAAGGCGCTGTACAATTCTCACTTGACCACCTTGGTCCTCACGGCATGCCTGCTGGACTTTACGCAGACTGGAACGACTGCCTTCGCCTCGGTGCAAATGGTGAATCATCATTTGTGGCTTTGCAATTCTACTATGCTCTAAGTGTCTTACGTGAATTTGCAAAAGCCAAAAATGATACTGACTACCTTGCTTTCCTTGACTCAGAACAAGAGAAAATGGGACAAAAAATCCAAGACCTTTGCTGGGATAATGACCGCTTCATTCGTGGTTTTACCGAAGCTGGTGAACGAATTGGAGCAGCTAATGACCCAGAAGCTAACATGTGGCTAAACCCTCAAAGTTGGGCCGTTATCAGTGGCTTAGCTAATAAAGAACAAGCTGAACTTGCCATGAAAAATGTTTACGAGCAACTTAACACTGATTATGGTGCTATCCTCATGAGCCCATCATACCATGCTCACGCATTCGACGGAGCTCTTGCTGTTGTCTACAACCAAGGAACAAAAGAAAATGCAGGTATCTTCTCACAATCACAAGGTTGGTTAATCCTAGCTGAGGCCCTACGCGGACAAGGTCAACGTGCCTTTACCTATTTTATGGAAAATGCCCCAGCTGGTCAAAATGATCGTGCAGAAATTCGTCAACTAGAACCTTACTGCTATGGTCAATTTACAGAAGGTCCTGCTAGCCCACACTTCGGTCGCTCTCACGTTCACTGGCTAACTGGTACAGCCTCAACTGTCATGGTCGGTTGTGTGGAAGGTATCTTAGGACTTCGACCTGATTTAGGCGGATTGAAGCTTTCACCAGCTATTCCAAAAGAATGGGAGAACTTCAGCATGACTAAGATTTTCCGTGGCAAAGAACTGCACATCACTGTGGAAAATCCGAACCATAAAGAAACAGGCTTCACAAAACTTGTCCTAAACGGTAAGGAACTTGACCAAGCCTACCTTCCTGAAGAACTCTTACAAGACACCAACCAAATCACTCTTACTTTATAAAGAAAGCTGGGACTTGCTCCCAGTTTTTTATGACTTCCATTTCCTTTTCTAAAGCCAATAAGCTAATGTAGCAACCAACATGGACAATCGCATATTTTATTCACCTAAGACAAACAACACTTGAAATCACACGCTATAGCCATCATTATCCAAATTAGATGCGCTTATCAACCCATAAATTATCCAACTTCAACCATCACAAAAAAGGAACTGAGAGAAGCTCAGGTCCTTTTATCTTTAACGTTTTAAAAAGAAAGAATTTTAGAGAGTTATTTTGTTGAGAGAGATTTAACCGATTTATTTTGGGAGTGTAGTTATAATCAGTTAAGTAAAAACAAATTGTTATTTGGTTACTGTCTAGCTTAATTAAAATTTATCGTAGCTAATCCAATCATAATATGTATACAAAGGAGTTCGACCATTGTAAGCACCCAACCAAGAATCCACTTCATGAGTTCCAGGCCAAGCGTTCATCATAATCTTACCAGGTGTGCTGGGAATATTGTTGTAAGCAGTATAAACAGCTCTTCCATCAACATACCAAGTAATGTGATCAGCTTGCCAATCAAATCCATAAGTATGGAAGCCTTGAGAGGCATCAAATCCTAAATTGTAAAGGTATTCGTGATTACCTTGACCGCTTGTGTAGTAGTTGAATTGAACTTTTGTTGTATCTTTCCCTAAAAATTCAATGTCGATTTCATCCCATTTTGTACCATCACTTGGACCAGTATAAGTAAAGAATGAAGAAACGACACCTGGATTTTTAATAGGTTTCATGTTTACTTGGAAAAGACCATAGCCAAAGCGTTCTTTACTACGCCATTCGCCCCCAGTATAGCCGCCACGACCATCACTGTCAATTTTAAGACTCATCAAGCCATTATTAAAACCGATATTTCCAGGGACAAAATTACAGTTAAACATACCACCATTAGAACCATTACGAAGTTCCATGGCGTTACCATTATAGTAATTTAGTTCTTGACTATAGTGGTATTTACTTTGCGCATCAACACCTTGTTGAAAACCAAAGAAAGCCAATAAGAGAACAATTAAACAACTAACTTTTTTCCACATAATAATACCTCAATTTTAATCATTTTTAAAAAGGAGTTCTAGCAGAGAAAGGAACTAATCTACTCTACTATAGATTGAAAACGCCTAATCAATCGTAGTTAAAGTCACTTTTTCTTTTCAGTAACTGTTACTTCAAAAATGGGGCAATTTTTTCTTTTTCATCATTCCAAAAAGAATGCTAGTCACACAATAAATGTTTCTCTTTAAAATCCTCCTTACACCGTCACGAGTTAAGTATAGCGCTTTCATTTTAGATAATATATTATACTCCCACAAAAAATATCAAATTTATGACCTGAAGGCAGAAAATAAAAAAAAAGTCTTCTCAGAACCATTTTGCTAAAAATAGCTCTAAGAAGACCTCTTAGTAATAAAGAAAGACAAATCATCTACTAGATATGGTGACTCAATTTCACTCGTTTATAAGACATAATAGCTTGCATTAATGCTGATAAAATGAAAATAACTGCAGCTAAAATCAAGACACTTTTCACACCACTATCTAAAAATACTAGAACCAGCAAAATCAAATCAATAATTCTGACATAAATGCTAATTTCCTTCATCGACAAAAACCTCCCTTTATTTTATCCCATGTATTTTTATAAAACCGCTTTCATCTATATTATATTACATTTTTTGCCGTTTTTTCATAAAATCAAAAAAATTTAAAGTACCCTATTGTAAAATTTTTAAATTCTGTATACTCTTTTAAATCTATAAACAATTTCTAAACAGATATATAATTTATATATATTAACTCTAACCTAAATGGATAAATTTTTATACTTTTTCAACATAAATGACAGATTATTTATGATTCTATGATAAGTTCCTTCTCCCAATCGATTGCATCTTTCTAGGTTATGATAGTGTTCATCACCATCGAAAGAAACTTGAACAGCAAAATTATGGCAGTCAAGAAAAGACGTTATTTTATTTGTGAATATCGTTCCATTTGTAATCAAAGTATACGAAATAGGAATATGCAGTTTCTCATCTAAAGTTTCACATAAATTTCGTATAAACTGAAAGTTATATAATGGTTCACCACCAGTAAAACAGATATACAGAGATCTATGCTGCTTAAAATTGATCTCATCTAATATAAAATTCACAATATTTTACCGTCATGCTCACTACTTAAGGACGGCTTCCTATCCTTATCATTCTCAAAACAATAAGAGCAAGTCAAATTACACGACATGGTTGTAACTATATATAGTGATAATTCAGTCCCCTCTACTATTCGTTTAGAGTGAATAAAAGGCACTTGTTTATCAATCTCACCTATCAAATAAGGAAATTCTTGAACAGTTCCTTATCAATCTCACAAATAGATCCTGTATGTAAATTTTTTAAATAAACTACATCATTTGTAGAAAAAGAATAAATTATTTCCATAACTTATCTTCTGCTCTAAAAAAGCTGAGGAATACATACACCTCAGCCTCATCATTATGATAGTAAAGTGATAAATAATCGCTTTTATATAAGCAACTCAAGATAATCTAACGATAATGCCCATTTATCTGGATGCTGCTGTACTGAGGCTAGGTGACCTTTTTTAACAACTTTGATAACATCAGTCAAATTAAGCATCGCTTTCCCTTCTTTTTAAAAAAACTGATTATACATATAGTTCTTTTATAGGAAAGAAGAATCTCATATACTGTTAAGCAAAAATTATTTTGTATCCATTTTCTTTGATTTCGTTGTATATCTTCTCATGTAGATTGTCAAGTATTTTTTTGAAAATTTTTCCGTTAATCATACGTCCTATTCAAATAACTAGCTCACTAACTTAATGATATTACTTAAATTCCTTGCTTTTTAACTCAATATCAAACTGGCTACAAGAGGGCTGACAAAAACATAAAGAATACCAGTGACACCGATTGCCAAGCCACCCATAGCTCCTGCTACAGACCCGTACTGAAAAGCCGTTCCCGTTCCAACTGCGTGGCCTGTTCCTCCAAGAGAAAGACCAACAGCTACTGGGTCGTCAATTTTCAACCACTTCAAAAGGGTTGGACCGATGACACTGGTTAAAATCCCAGTCGCCACTACAACCACCAAGGTCACGGTCGTCAGACCTTGCAATTTTTCTGTTATTCCCACTGCCATAGCAGTTGTTACTGACTTGGGAAAGAGAGAAATGGCTAGGAAAAAGTCCATGCCAAATATTTTCGCCACTATGGCGGTGAAGCTAGTATTGACAACTACTGCTAGCAGACTACCAAAGAGAATACTCCGAGCATGGTGCTTCATCAAGTGAAAACTCTTATAAAGCGGAATCCCTAGAGCCACTGTCGATGGGACAATCAAATTATTCAGATAAACCCCACCTTGGTAATAATCTTGATAAGAAATCCCCGTCGCCTTAAGGAAAATAATGATAAAAATAGCCGACAACAGCAAGGGTGTTGTCAATGGATGTGGAAAACGTCTGTAAATCAACATCCCCACTAGATAAGCTAGGATAGATAATGCAATCCCAAACAGAGGATTCGATACAAATTCACTCATTTCGTTTCTCCCTTCTCATAATCCCCCTCAAATCGTCTCTTGATAAACTGAACCACTAGAGCTATGAGGATAATGTTGATGACAGCCGCAAAAAAGACAATCAAGACGATAGGCAAAAGATAAGGAGCAATCACATCAAACTTTTCCATGATACCCACTGCTGGTGGCAAAAAGAGAATGGTCATATTGGCCAGCAAGAAATTCCCAACCATGTTGACATGCCTGGTCCTTAGCCACTTGAACTGTAGGGCTAGAAAGAGAATAATCAAACCGATAATACTGCCGGGGATGGGCAGATGAAAGAAACTGGAGATTCCCTCACCGATTAGAGAAATCACAAAGAGAATCATTAATTGAACATATAATTTCATCCTAAACTCCATGAAATAAACTTCTTGCATACCAGTTTACTCTTTTTTCAGAAAATTTCAAGGAAATATTGAAATTCTTCTTTCTTGCAAGGATTAGTTAAAAGTAGTATAATAATTGCATGCGCAATCATCTTGTGTTAGAGAGACAGTCAGTAATGACTTTGTGATTTTTACTTTGAAAAGAAAGGAGAGAGCAATGACCTACTTAGAAAAATGGTTTGACTACAACCGCCGTCAAAAGGAAATGGAAGCCTTGTTGGAAGAAACTATTGCCCAGCAGAGTGAACAAAGGCTGAACTTGAAAGAGTTTTACCTGCTCTACTATCTGAATCTAGCCCAAGAAAAATCTCTACGACAGATTGACCTGCCAGATAAACTCCATCTCAGCCCAAGCGCTGTTTCTCGAATGGTGGCTAGGTTAGAAGAGAAAAACTGTGGCTTGCTTAGTCGCCGATGTTGCGATCAGGATAGACGAGCTAGTTTTATCTGCCTGACTGACGAGGGACAAACAACCCTGGCTTATCTACAAAAGGCCGTCGAAGAAAGGTTGGAGACCAGTCTTGATTTCATTTCATAATCAGATTTTCAAAAAAGTTGCGTGCGCAATCATTTTTCTTGACATTCCTCTTTTCAAGGAGTACAATAAAGTCAAGATCGGACAACAAAGGAGTTTTATATGATCGAAATTACTTATCTAGATACCAGCAAGCAAGAGAGAACCATGACTTTCGAGTCTTACCAAGACTTTGAACGTTCTCAACATGCATGCCTCATCGGCGTCGCGGATTACTATACTGTCCAAAAATTAACCTATAATGGTCATGATTTGGACTACCATGGGACTTATGGAGATGTCTTCTTCTATCTCATGAAACAAGATTTAAGCCAATATAACTAAAAAAGGAGAAATACAATGGCAAAAGCAATTACAGATGCAACATTTGAACAAGAAACAAAAGACGGATTGGTCTTGGTAGACTTCTGGGCAACTTGGTGTGGTCCATGTCGTATGCAAGGTCCAATCTTGGATAAATTATCTGAAGAACTTTCAGAAGATGTTTTGAAAATCGTTAAAATGGACGTTGATGAAAATCCAAACACAGCTCGTGCTTTTGGAATCATGTCTATCCCAACTCTTCTCTTCAAAAAAGACGGCCAAGTGGTGAAACAAGTTGCAGGTGTTCATACTGCGGAACAAATCAAGGCCATCGTTTCTGAATTGAGCTAATCACACGAGAGACCAAGTACTTTATTTGGTCTCTTTTTTCTTGCCCTTTGCCATTTTTCAAAAAATATGCTAGACTGTAGGTAGAATATTACGATGTTTGGGACATGCCATCGCTAAAAAAAACCTCTACTTGGTATTTTTTAGCTCCCCTAAAGGGAGCTTTTTGCGTGCTCTGAACATTTCCCATTTTGGAAGGAGTACTATGAAACGTCAATCAGCCTTGGTCGTCTTTAGTGGCGGTCAAGATTCCACAACCTGCCTCTTTTGGGCTAAAGAACACTATGAAACAGTCGAAGCTGTCACCTTTGCCTACGGCCAACGTCATCATCTCGAAATTCAAGTTGCTAGAGAAATCGCTAAGGAACAAGGCATTCGTCATCACATCTTAGATATGTCTCTGCTGGGACAAATCACTGAAAATGCCTTGACCTCTGATATGGAAATCGAGCAAAAAGAGGGAGAGGTTCCCAATACCTTCGTTGACGGTCGCAACCACCTCTTTCTTTCCTTTGCGGCAGTTCTTGCCAAGCAACGAGGCATTAAAGACATCGTGACAGGTGTCTGCGAGACAGATTTTTCAGGCTACCCTGACTGCCGGGATGTCTTTGTCAAATCTCTCAATGTCACGCTCAACCTTGCCATGGATTACGACTTTGTTATCCAAACACCTCTCATGTGGTTAGACAAGGCTGAAACTTGGGAGTTAGCCGATCAACTCGGTGCCTTTGACTATGTTCGTGAAAAGACCTTGACCTGCTACAATGGGATTATCGGAAGTGGCTGTGGAGATTGTCCAGCCTGCCACCTACGTCAGCATGGACTAGATGTTTATCTCTCACAGAAAGGAGAGGGCTAATGTTTTTTGCACCTAAAGAAATCAAACAAGAAACTGGCGAGTCTCTGGTCTACAATCCTCACAGAACTTTGGTATCAAAAGAATTCACCTTTGATGCCGCCCACCACCTCTTTCACTATGAGGGAAAATGCAAATCCCTGCACGGCCACACTTATCATCTGCAGATTGCTGTTAGTGGATTTTTAGATGAACGTGGCATGACCTACGATTTCGGAGATATTAAAGCAATCTACAGGAACTACTTAGAACCCCACTTGGATCATCGCTATCTCAATGAAACCCTGCCTTATATGAACACGACTGCTGAAAACATGGTTTACTGGATTTTCCAAACCATGAGTCAAGAGTTGCCAGACGAACGCGGTCTCCGTATGGAATACGTTCGCCTCTATGAGACTCCGACTGCCTTTGCAGAGTTTAGACGGGAGTGGTTAGATGACTAGGGAACGTGTCCTCAAACTACCAGTTCTGGAAATTTTTGGGCCAACCTTTCAAGGCGAAGGCCGTGCTATCGGGCAGAAAACCATGTTTGTCCGCACTGCTGGTTGCGATTACCACTGCGACTGGTGCGACTCCGCCTTTACTTGGGATGGTTCTGAAAAACCAACTCGCATGACCGCTGATGAAGTCATTGCTGCCTTAGATAAATTAGGAAGCTACGACTACGTTACCCTGTCTGGGGGAAATCCTGCTATCCTAGCAGCCAACATGGCTCAACTCGTCACCAAGCTCAAGGAACGTGGTGTCACTCTGGCAGTTGAGACCCAAGGCTCCCGCTGGCAAAATTGGTTAAAAGATATCGATCAGGTCACTCTGAGTCCCAAGCCTCCTTCATCCAAGATGGAAGTCAACTTCGAGACCTTGGACTTTATCGTTTCCCAACTAGATCCAGACAAGGTCACCTTTAAAATCCCTGTCTTTGACGATGCCGATTTGGCCTTTGCTAAAGGGATTCAAGAACGTTACCATCCAGATGTCCTCTTCTTATCGGCTGGAAATCCTGAGCCCAAGGCTACAGGCAATATTGTCCAAGACCAACTAGACCGCCTCAAAGAACTCTGGGAACGTGTCGCTGCTGATGATAGCTGGGGCAATGTCCGCGTCCTTCCTCAACTTCATACCCTCCTCTACGACAACCAACGTGGTGTTTAAGATTAGAAAGCAGAAATCATGTCACAACAAGAAGAAATGAAAAACCTAAGCCTACTGGGCAACAAAGAAACCAACTACATTTTTGACTATCAACCAGAAGTTCTCGAATCCTTTTACAATCGTCATGTGGAAAATGACTATTTTATCAAATTCAACTGTCCTGAATTTACCTCTCTTTGCCCAATCACTGCTCAGCCAGATTTTGCGACCATTTATATTTCCTACATTCCTGACAAGCTCTGTGTCGAGTCAAAATCCCTCAAACTCTACCTCTTTAGCTATCGAAATCATGGGGATTTTCATGAAAACTGTATCAACACTATTGGGAAAGACTTGGTCAACTTGCTAGACCCTCGCTATTTAGAAGTCTGGGGAAAATTCACTCCGCGCGGTGGCATCTCAATCGACCCTTACTACAACTACGGTAGACCTGGAACCAAGTATGAAGGATTGGCAGACCAACGCCTCTTTCAACACGACCTTTATCCAGAGAAAATTGACAACCGTTAAACAGATACGAAAAAGCCCTGTTCCTCAAACTGAGGAGCAAGGCTTTTTGAGTTTCAATTATTCTTCTGTTCCAAGGAAATTTTTCGCAACAAGTGCTGCAAGAACGCCACCAACGATTGGGGCAAGGATGAAAATCCATACTTGTTTAAGGGCTGCACCACCTACCAAGACAGCTGGTGCCAAGCTACGAGCTGGGTTTACTGAAAGGCCAGTGATGTTCAAGCCAACAAGAATCATGGCCATCAAGGACAAACCAATCACCAAACCAGCGATTGCGCCATTGCCCTTACTTGCTGAAGTGACAGTCATGATAACTAGGACAAACAAGAAAGTTGCAATAACTTCAAACAAGAATCCACCAAAGACAGTAACACCGTTTGCCAAGGCATTTTCACCAAGACTAGCAGTTGACATGCCTGAGTTAGACAAGAGGAAGAATACTGCAGCTGACGCAAGGAAAGCTCCAACTACTTGTCCAAGGATATAGTTTACAAGCTCAGAAGATGACAAACGTTTGTTTACAAACATAGCGATTGAAACAGCTGGATTCAAGTGAGCACCTGAAACAGTTCCGATTGAGTAAGCTGCGACTACGATGGCCAAGCCAAAAGCAAAAGCAATTCCAAGGTGTCCAAGGCCATCAAGACCTTTTCCAAAAACAACGGCTCCTGTTCCGATGAACACAAGCATAAATGTACCGATTAATTCAGCAACAAATTTTTTCATGATAAGTCTCCTTTTTTTCAAACTATGTATTAGTCTATCAAAAGTAGGAAAGGGTTTCAAGAAAATTGACTGGAAATTTTTGTTGAGGCTTCATTTGAATCCTATTATACAATAGAGGCATTTATTTGAAACATTTTTTTCAAAGGTGTATACTATTAGTATAGCGTTGATAGGGGTTCAAGAATCGTTATCAAGGCTCATTTATAAACCTTTGCTGTCCTTTCATAGGACATTTGAACGGTATCGCTGATACCAAGGAGGAATCATATGTCTAAAGTTGCTATTGTCACAGGTGCAGGTCAAGGGATTGGTTTTGCAATTGCAAAACGTTTGGTCCAAGATGGCTTTAAAGTAGGAGTCTTAGACTACAATCCAGAAACGGCTGAAAAAGCTGTTGCCGAATTATCAGCTGAAAATGCTTTTGCTGTCGTAGCAGATGTCTCAAAACAAGCAGAAGTTGCCCAAGCATTTCAAAAGGTTGTTGACCATTTTGGTGACTTGAATGTTGTCGTAAATAACGCTGGTGTCGCCCCAACTACTCCTCTTGATACGATTACAGAAGAACAATTTACACGTACATTTGGTATTAACGTCGGTGGGGTGATTTGGGGTTCGCAAGCTGCTCAAGCTCAATTTAAAACACTTGGTCACGGTGGTAAAATTATCAATGCAACCTCCCAAGCAGGTGTTGTCGGAAATCCTAACCTAACAGTTTATGGTGGTACAAAATTTGCTGTTCGTGGAATTACACAAACATTGGCACGAGATTTGGCAGACTCAGGCATTACTGTCAATGCCTACGCACCAGGTATCGTAAAAACCCCAATGATGTACGATATTGCTCACCAAGTTGGGAAAAATGCTGGAAAAGATGACGAATGGGGAATGCAGACATTCGCAAAAGATATTACCTTGAAACGTCTATCTGAACCAGAAGATGTGGCTGCAGCTGTCAGCTTCCTTGCTGGACCAGATTCAAACTACATCACAGGTCAAACCATTATCGTTGATGGTGGTATGCAATTCCATTAAGATACATAAAAAGAGGTTGGGATAAATATCCAACCTCTTTTACTATCTGCACCATTTCGATTTCAACACTTTTTCAAAACGATTAACTAATCTATTAGAAGAACTTCCCATACAGTAACCCTATAAAATTTAATAGTGAAAAGATTGAATGATTTTTTTCAAGTCATCTTGTAAAAGATTATGACAGTCTAGTTGAAGGTAAATTTCCAGCAAACAAGATCTGAAATTGGAAAATTTATGGAAATCATTTGCTTCTTGCAAGGGAAATTCTACTGTTTGCAGCCAAGCAGTGAGTAGAAACGGCTCGATTCTCCCTCGTAAGATTGGTTCATAAAGTACTCTCGCTAACCGCCAATCTTCATCATTTGTAAAACGAATCTCAACACGTTTAAAGATTTTCCCAATGATTTCAAATGCTTCGGCTATATCTGACTTTGGAAAGCTAGGATGGCATATAACTTCCTTCAAGAGATCAACCCCATGCGCAAATGCGTGGATCCACCCAAACTGATGAGAGTAGCCCGTCGTCTCTTTTTCCTTTGTAAGATAGTGTAAGCCTTGATTTAGCATGGTAACCCTGATAGGAGAAGACAATTGCTGGTAATAAAGTGATCCCTTAGTACCATCGCAGGACAGTAGATTGGCATAAATAAGCGCCCTAAAAGAACGTTTAAGAGCCGAAACTCCTCTACTATCAATCTCTTTGTATAGACCTTCATCAGAGGAGACCTCTTCTGAGATAAACTGAAACTGCTCAAGGGTAAACAACTCTTCTTGAAGCCCCCCTGGCTAAACTCGTAAAAACAAGTTCGTCTCGAATTTCTGGAGAGGCATCCCCTAAATGCTCAAGCAACCACTGAATTTCTTCTCGGCTATAGCCTGGCTTTACTTCTGTCACTTTTCTTTGTAATTTTCGACGCATCTCAAGTACCTCTACATTTCTAGCAACTTGATATAATCTAGACCCCATTTCTCGACAGCATCTAAAACAATTCTGAATTCCTGCCCCATTTCGGTTAAGCTGTACTCAACTCGTGGGGGAACTTCGGCATAGACCTTTCGTTGAACAATCTTATCCTTTTCTAATTGACGGAGATGACGGGTCAAAATAGTTTGAGTAATCCCAGGCAATAATCTCTGCAATTCTTTAAATCGTTTGGTACCCGTACTCAACTGATAAATGATTACCAGTGCCCATTTCCCCGTTAAAACCCTCTGCGTTGTCGCAAATGGACAAATACCATACTCACTCACTTTATTTGGCATAAAATATCTTCTTTCTATTTTTTTTAAAAAATTTATCTTTTAGTATCAATAATAGTACTACTTTTGATACCAGCTATCGAAAAAGTGTCTACTTGTTTTTTAGATTGTAACTGTTACAATTATATCATAAAAAAGAAATGGAGAATAGATATGTCAACAAACTTAGAAATTTTCAATGCTTATAACCAAGCTTTAATTGCTGGTGACTTTCCTGGTGTCTTTGAAACGATGGCAGACGATATTATCTGGCATCAACCTGGTACTCATAGTATATCTGGTACAGTTGTTGGTAAGGACAAGCTAGGAACTCACCTGGCTACATTTGCTGAGAAAACTAATGGAACCTTTAAGGTGGTAACAAATTGGGTTTCTGACAATAAGGATTTAATCGCAGCTAATGTTACTTTTCTTGGAACACGTGCTGATGGTACTGAACTAAATATGAACGGGATTGACCTCTTCCGTATTGAAGACGGAAAAATCAAAGAAGTTTGGCTCTTCTCTTCAGATCAAGCAGAAGAAGATAGCTTTTGGGGATAACTTAAGAGGCCTGAACAAAAAATTTTGATTTTAGAATTCTTTATTATAAATTTTTAAAATCGATAGATTAGAAAAAAAGCGAACAAGACAGTATTCTGAGTGTCAGATAACTCGTTTTGTTCGCTTTTTATATTTAAGGTTAGACTTTTGTCCCAGACTCTTTTAATTTACTCTCCCAACTCAGCACTGTATGCGATAATCTGGTCAACTGTGTCAGACAAGAATTGGATGGTATCACGAAGTGGTTTGTCTGTTGAGATATCCGCTCCGATAATCATGGCTGACTCAAGCGGTGTCTTACTACCACCTGATTTAAGGAGATTAAGCCAATCTTCAGCTCCAGTTTCTGAATGTTTCAGATGAAGATAACCTGCAGTCGAGATGACAAGACCAGCAGAGTAAGTGTAACTATACAAGCCCATGTAGTAGTGAGCTTGGCGCATCCAAGTCAGTGCCGCATCGTCATCAATTTCAATAGCATCTCCCCAGAAATCTGTCAAAACTTCCTTCATAATGCTGTTGAGTTTGCTTGCTCCAAAGGTTTCCCCTTCTTCAATCAATGTATAAACCTTACGCTGGAAGGTTGCCTCCAAGAGGTGGGTGATGAAATTATGGAAGTAGGTATCTGTCAAGCGGTGGGCAAGAGCGAAGCGTTTTTGACGTGGGTCGTCAGATTGGTGTTCCAAGTAATCACTTAACAGCAATTCATTGAAGGTTGACGGCGCTTCGACATAGTAAGTCGACATGTGGGCATTGAAGTAGCTTTGGTGATTATCTGAAAAGATAAATTGACCAGAATGCCCAATTTCATGAATCAAGGTATAGACATCGCTCAAACGACCAGTCCAGCTCATGAGGACATAAGGATGCACGCGATATGGATCCGCCGCATACCCACCAGAATCCTTGCCACTATTAGCAGCAAAGTCCACCCAGCGTTCTTCTTGATAGCGCGCAACTTCCTGACAATATTCTTGCCCCAAAGGTTCTACTGACTTCATGACCAAATCATAGGCATCGTCAATAGTCACTTCAGGATTGCGGGCACTGTCCAAGTCCAATTTCCAGTCAGCAAAAGTCATCTTTTCAAGACCATTGACCTCGGCAACATGCTTGAGGTATCTCTGAGCAACTGGCGCAAAATCCTTCATGATGAGGTCAATTTGACGGTCAAACATGGCACGATCTACTTCTTGCTCAGCTAGGAGATAATCAAAGACTGAGTCATACCCCTTCATATCTGCCAACAATTTTTCAGACTTGACCTGAGCTAAGTAGGCTGCCGCAGCTGTATTCTGGTGCTTACGAAGGCCTTCTGAGAAGGAACGGAGAGATTTTTCACGCACCTCTGCATCCTCATGATTTTGGTAGAAATTCTCATAAGTTACAAAGCTGTTTTTGTAGGTTTTTCCATGGGCTTCAAAGTCAGCCATTTCAAAATCCCCAGCTCGCATCTTAGTATAAATGTCCTGTGGGCTGTAGAAAACTTCACCCAGATTGGTCAAGGCCTTCTCCACATCCGCCCCTAGGTAGTGGGCTTTTTTGATTTTGGCCTGACGAATGGCTGCCGTTAAGTGTGGCAGCTCACCCAAACGGTCCAAGACTTCCTCGTCTGCTGCCACCAAGGCGTCGTCAAAGAAGGTCAAGGCTACGCTGGCATCTGTTTCAAATTCCATCCCAGCTTGGGCAATATTAGCAAAATCTTCATTGCTATAGTCTGTCGTCTGAGGCATAAAGGCATAATTGCCGATATGGCTCATCTGGATATAGATTTGTCCCAATTCCGCAAAAGCCTTCTCGAAATCTTCAAAAGTGTGAAGATTGCCCTTGTAGCCACGGCTAAATTGGTTGATGTCTTCGCGCGTTTTCTCAATTGCACGCAAGAAATCCTCACGGTCTTGGTATAGGGCTGTTAAGTCCCAAAGTTCCTTTTCTGGAAATTCTGAACGGTGTTTTTGTTCCATTTTCTTCCTCTTATTTTTCTAATTCTACTAAAACACTAAGGGCAGATAAGGCGTAAAGCGGCGCTGTTTCTGCTCGCAAAATACGAGGACCAAGTCCTGCCAAGACGGCTCCTTTAGTTTCAAAACTTTCGATTTCTGCTGGTGACAGACCGCCTTCTGGACCAAAGATAAAGAGCAATTTGGCTCCTTTTTTAAGACCAGTGATTGCTTGTAAGAGAGCAGCGGCTTCCCCTTCTTTTGCTGATTCTTCATAGGCCACTACGATAGAGTCAAACTGGTCCAGCTGGGCTAGAAAATCTGCTTTTTTCTCGAAAAGCTGGATACTTGGAACGATATTACGCTTGCTTTGTTCTGCCGCTCCAAGGGCGATTTTTTCTAGTTTTTCAACCTTTTTGCCTAGTTTCTTGCCATCCCACTTGGCGACCGACCAGTCTGCAGGGAAGGCCCAGATTTGACTGGCTCCTAGTTCGGTTACTTTTTGAGTGATGAACTCCAGCTTGTCTCCCTTGGGAAATCCAGATGCGATGGTCACTTGGATTGGCAGTTCCACATTGTCAGCCAATTCTTGAACCAACTCAAACTGACGAGCTTCTACATCCAGCACGCGTGCCAAGCGCTTGATGCCATCATCAAAGACTAAGGTCACCTCATCATCTTCTTTCAGCCGCATAACCTGAAACATATGCTTGCTGGTTTCCTTGTCCTCGATGGTGACAGGAGAGACTGCACTACCCTTGACAAAATACTGCTGCATGCTAGCCTCCAATCACACCTGAAATATCCTTAGTTTTCTTAAAGACACAGGCATTCCATTCTCCTTGAATCATGTGGGTTTCAAGGAAAAATCCAGCTGACTCAGCCGACTCGCGCACCATGTCCCACTTGTCCTTGATAATGCCACTCATGATGAGGTAGCCTTCATCCTTGACCAAGCGATAAGCATCATCCGTCAGATGAATGAGGATATCCGCCAAGATATTAGCCACGATGACATCTGCCTCAATCTCCACACCCTTGAGCAAATCTCCAGCAGCAACGTGGATGTTTTCCATGCCAGTGTTGAGCTCAATATTTTCCTGAGCCACACGAACTGCCACATCATCCAGGTCATAGGCGAAGATTTCCTTGGCACCAAGAAGCGAGCTAGCAATAGAAAGGACACCTGAACCAGTCCCCACATCTAGAACCGTTTCGCCACCACGAAGGACCTGCTCCAAAGCAAAGAGGCTCATCTTGGTCGTTGGATGGGTTCCTGTCCCAAAGGCCATACCAGGATCCAGCTTGATGATCTTTTCTCCAGCAGTCGCCTCGTAGTCCGTCCAGGACGGCACAATGGTCAAGTCATGGGTGATACGAGCTGGTTCATAGTATTTCTTCCAGTTGTCGGCCCAGTCTTCCTCAGCCAAGGCAGTCGTGCCCATCTTGACCTCACCCAGATTCATAAAATCCGTCAATTCTGCTAGACGCGCCTGCAAATCCGCTTCAACAACGGCTACATCAACCGTGTCCGGGTAGTAGGCCGTCACCACGATATCTTCCTGTTGCTCAACCTCTGGGAAAATTTCACCAAAACGATCCACATTCCCCACATAGTCCATGCTGTCTTCAATCGCAACACCCTGCGCTCCTAGCTCAATCAAGAGGTTGGAGACTAGCTCCTCGCCTTCACGCTTCACAGTAATTTTTAACTCTTGCCATGTTTCCATTTTGAATCTTCCTTATTTTTCTTAAATTCTTCAATCACATCTGTATAGTGTTCTTTCATTGCACTATGAATCTGCTGTTTAAAAATACCAAACGTAAGATAATAAACAAATAGAACAATTCCTTCAAACAGTATCAGAAACAAAAAATATTCTGAAAATGAAAGTGTTTGATTATTCTCACCTTGTAAAGACAGAACATACAGCAACCCCCAGATAAGGGCCATAGAAATCCCAGCTACTTTCGTACCACCTTCTCTCTGCTTCTTTAACTTTAAATATTCCAAATAGATGAATGTAGCTTCTTCTCTAGAATATTGTCCAGTTTTTAGTTTGCGTTTAACTTCCTTATTTAACGTCGTTGTTGCAATTGCAAAAATCATTTTACTTCCTCCATATAATCCCTCACTCTATCCTGCAACTGGGGTACAACCTTATCTGAGCCAAGAAATTCCTCAATGCTCATCAACTTGTAGCCCTGCCCTTCGTTACCAAAGACGATACTGTCAAACTGTTCCTGAGCCAACTTCCCAACTAGAAAGACGGATTCCTTCCCCTCAAAAAGCATACTTGGATACACCTTACTCCAAAGCAGGCAATCTTCAGTCAGATGAATTCCCAGTTCTTCATAAACTTCACGCGCCGCGCACTCAAAAGGACTTTCATCGCCTTCTCGCCCGCCACCTGGCAATTCCCATGTATTAGGGTATGGAATGTTTTCCTTATCATCACGCAAGATAGTTAAAATCCTATCCTCACAAAACAGGGCAATTTTGCAACCTGTAAAATCAGAAATTTCTATTTCCATATCAGACTCCTTCGGATAATTCTTTCTCCAACTCTGCTAACCAGTTTTCATAATAACGTTTCTCATCCCGCACCAAACGGCTAGTCACCATGTTTTTTCTAGCAATTTTTATAGCCTTGTCAGTCTGATCCCTATCTTTCTTTACCAGAAATTGATACCATGCTTGCATTATCTGCGTATCTGCCATTTTTAGAGATAAGAAGGACTTGACTCCTCGATTGCTTGCATATTCCTCTGCTTTCTCATGATCCCTTTCAAGCAAGGCAATTTGAAGAAGGTATAATTGGGAAAGAGTTTGAGACATCGGATTGTCTGTTTTATCTAATAAAAACTGAAAATGTTTTTTGGCAGTCTCTATCTGACCATCGAATATGAAAACTAGTCCCTGGAAAATCTGAATGCTTTCTGCAAAACTCCCTCTTGCATCCTCATCAACAGGCACGATAAAGTCTTTCAAATCATATTCTTGAGGAGCTAGCAAGGTCTGGGCAGAATGCCTCAACACCGAGTAGGCGTATTTCGTATTTTCAGGTTGCTGTAGCAATTCCCAAATTTTCGCTCCATCGGTAATCCCAACTGGCTTTGCATTGATGAGAAGAAAAGATAGATTTAGACAAACCCAAGTAGCCGCAAAATACCAGTTAGCTGTCAAAATTCCATACCATAGCGCCAATAAAATCAAGCCAAGATGAACCATCAAGCCTCCTGCAAGCATCAGGATGATTCTTTGGTCGCTTTCATCTTCTTTCAATCCAATATACTGAGCACCAACATTTTTCAGAACGGCTGTTCGACTCAGATGAAACTTTCCTGACTTTTTGGTCAAAAGAAAGTTTCCTAATCCAAAAGCCACCAGTCGATAGCCTGTCAGGTAACCGCAAAATGCATGACCTAGCTCATGAAGGATAAATATCAGATAAATGCTGAAAAAAGTAAATAGATAGCCTGGAACAAAGACTAACGAGAAACCTAGCTCTTTAAAGGCAATCGTCCCAAAAACAAATCCCAGCATCAAAAAAACAAAGGACAGACCAGAAATAAAAGACAAGCCTATTTTCTTCATATACTTTCTCCCCTAGTCTCTAGTATCTCGGATAAGGATAAAATTCTCCCTCTTCCAAGCCGACTTTCCCCTCTTCAAAGACTTCTTGGTTCCATTCCATGACGAACTCTTCTGCTTCTGGGTCTTCCAAAAAGTCCATGAGCGCATCCAGCCCAACCTCTGCAGTGTCTTTGAGGAATAGCGCAAAATAAGCTAAAAACTCACGAGAAAATCCTTTTTTAGGCAGGTAAGGGATGACAGTCAAATAATCTTCCTCATTGACTGTTGACTTGGCAGGATTGTAGAAAAGGACTGCTTCCTCAAAGAGGATATCATCTGACGAAACCTCTCCGTCCTCGTCCACCATCTCCACACCTGCAGCGTTTTGCGCTTCCAATAGAAAACTCACTTCAACCGAGTGGTTACGCTTGTCCCAACTAATCTCAAAGTCAAAGGGAAAGTTCTTGTCCAACTCTTCCTCTAAAACATCTAAAAATCCGTATGTTGCCATTTTGTCCTCTTTCTATGCGACTCTTTAATCGCCCCGATTGCTCGGAAATATGCTAAAATAGATACTACCATCTTACCACATATACATCAGAAAATCCATGTTAGAAAGGACTGCTATGCCAGACAATCTCGCGCTTCGCATGCGCCCCAAAACCATCGACCAGGTCATCGGTCAGGAGCATCTAATCGGACCTGGAAAAATCATCCGTCGCATGGTGGAAGCCAATCGCCTATCCTCCATGATTCTCTACGGACCTCCGGGAATCGGCAAGACCAGTATTGCCTCGGCCATCGCTGGAACGACCAAGTATGCCTTTCGGACCTTTAATGCGACAGTGGATAGTAAAAAGCGACTACAAGAAATTGCGGAAGAGGCTAAATTCTCTGGTGGTCTCGTCCTATTGCTAGACGAGATTCATAGACTAGATAAAACCAAGCAAGACTTTCTCCTTCCTCTCTTGGAAAGTGGTCTGGTCATCATGATTGGCGCTACGACTGAAAATCCCTTCTTTTCTGTCACTCCTGCCATTCGTAGCCGTGTTCAGATTTTTGAGTTGGAACCTCTGTCCAATCAAGACGTCAAAGAGGCACTTCAGATAGCTCTAAGTAACCCTGAGCGTGGTTTTGATTTCCCAGTAGAACTAGATGAGGATGCGCTGGATTTTATCGCAACCTCTACAAACGGAGACCTTCGTTCTGCCTTTAACTCGCTGGATTTGGCTGTTCTCTCTACCCCTGAAAATGACAAGGGCATCCGCCATATCACCCTTGATATCATGGAAAATAGCCTACAGCGGAGCTACATTACCATGGATAAGGATGGGGATGGTCACTACGACGTCCTCTCAGCCCTGCAAAAGTCCATTCGTGGCTCGGATGTCGATGCCAGTCTCCACTATGCTGCCCGCTTGATTGAGGCTGGTGATTTGCCAAGTCTCGCTCGTCGTTTGACTGTTATCGCTTATGAAGATATCGGTTTGGCCAATCCTGAAGCTCAGATTCACACCGTGACTGCTCTGGATGCTGCACAAAGGATTGGTTTCCCAGAAGCCCGCATTCTCATTGCCAATGTCGTGATTGATTTGGCCCTTTCTCCAAAATCCAACTCAGCCTATGTAGCTATGGATAAGGCGCTTGCCGACCTCAAAACATCAGGGCACTTGCCTATTCCGCGACACCTGCGTGATGGGCACTACAGTGGAAGCAAGGAACTGGGGAATGCCCAAGACTATCTCTATCCACACAACTATCCTGGAAATTGGGTCAAGCAAGACTATCTACCAGAAAAAATCCGCAATCATCACTATTTCCAAGCAGAAGATACTGGTAAATATGAACGGGCTTTGGCTCAAAGAAAGGAAGCTATCGACCGTTTGCGAAAAATCTGAAATCCTTTTCAAAAAATTGCACTTTCCTCTTGATTTTTTTTGAAAAAGTGGTATTATATAAACATAGAAACGCTGTGGTGTACGACTTCACACTTAAGTGTTGACCGACTATTTTTTGTATTATTAGGGAAACAAAAGTCTTCTAACAGCATGTAGGCCGTCTCACACGGAAACAGCTTCAGTTAGAGCGAGTTGCCCACCTGCTTAATTGCGCGGGTTCAATACAAACCGTGAAGTTTCGGCACCAATACAGCTTTTTTCTTTGCCTCCTTAGCTCAGCTGGCAGAGCAGCGGACTCTTAATCCGTGGGTCACAGGTTCGATCCCTGTAGGGGGCATCTAAATACAACAGGAAAAAGCCTTGTAAATCAAGGCTTTTTTTGCTTGTCTATAACTGATTTACCCCATCATTTGTCCCACATTTTAAATCTATCTTTTCTTTTTGAATCAAATTACATCTTTACAAATAGTGTAAAGCCAGTTACTTTTGCTTTGATTCCATACAATATTTTCATGTAGAGAAGACAAATTTTATCTTCTCTTTTTATTTTCAAAATAATAAAAACTGATTTTCTTTTCATAAATCAGACTGAAACTTCCAAATTTTCCATTTTGTTTATTGACATTTCCTCTAAAAAGGTGTATAATATTTTTATTATCAAACTATACTATACTATATAGGGGGGTATTGAAATGAAATTTTCTAATCGTTTACTGCTATTCCTTGCAGGAGTTGTTTTTGTCCTTTTAGGACTTTTCCTATTTACAAACCCAGTAGCTAATCTTGTTGCTTACAGCTGGTGGATTGCATTTGGTTTACTGGTTTCTTCTATAGCAGCTATTTTAGGCTATTTCTCTGTACCAAAAGAGCTTCGCTCACCAGCTCATCTTTTCCAAGGGATTGTTAATCTTCTCTTAGCTCTTTACCTCGTTGCCTATGGCTTTGTGACGCTGCCAGTTGTCATTCCAACTATTTTAGGAATTTGGTTAATTGTAGAAGCCATTATAGCTTTCTTTAAAGGCAATCGTCTGGGATTGATTTTCCCTATTATTGGCAACCATATCATGTGGATAGCGTTGCTTGCATTTTTACTAGGTCTAGTGATTTTGTTCAATCCAGTAGCTACAAGTGTCTTTGTCGTTTATGTCGTTGCCTTTGCATTTTTAATTGTTGGTTTCACCTATATCCTTGATGCCTTTCGTAAATAATCTAGCTGCCATTTTGGGCATATTAAAATAGCTGGGAAGTTACATTCTCAGCTTTTTCTGTTGCCTCCTTAGCTCAGTTGGTAGAGCAGTAGACTCTTAAGCTATGGGGCGCAGGTTCGAGCCCTGCAGGGGGCACATCTAAATCAACAGAAATAAGCCTTGAAACCAAGGCTTTTTTTAACGTCTAATAGCTTTTTGTAGAAAAGTATTTGAAAATAAAAGAGAAGAGAATCTCTCACTCTCTTCTCAGTATATCTTATTAAATTTAGTTTTTCTTAATCTACCTGATTTTCCTTTGCAACGACAAATTCTTTAACCAGTCGATAGATAACAGCAAATACGGGGGTAAAGAATATCATTCCAAGTAGTCCGAAAAGATTGCCTCCAATACTAGCAGCCGCAAGCGTGAAAATAGCTGGCAAACCAATAGACTGACCTACAACTCTAGGATAAATAAGGTTTCCTTCAATCAGCTGTATAACTTGATATAGAAGAAGAGAAAGTAAGGCTTGAGTAGGACTCACTGTGAAGATAAAAATCGCTCCCACAACACAAGCAATCATAGGCCCTACATAAGGAATGAACGATAGCACTCCTGCAAAGATACCTGTCATTACTCCATAGGGTATCCCAAACAGGCTGTAGCCAACCGCTATCATAACTCCTATGATAACTGCTTCAATCAGCTGACTCATCAAAAATTGGTCATAAGTCTCTAGTGCTACTTGTCCAATGTAAGTCAACTTTATCACCACCTTCTCTGGAAGAAAAACTTTTAGAAGTCGACTCGTCATCGCTGCCAAATGTTCCTTACTGGATAAAAATAAAAAGGTGAAGACTATAATCAAAAAGGCATTCATCAAACTTGAAAAAATATTGCCGATATTACTAGTCAGACCTGATAAGAAGGTTATCAAAGCTTGACTAATAGAGCTAGACTGTCCCTGAATTCCTGATACGAGAGTTGACAACATGTCTTTGGTTACAAATTCCGAGCTGCCTAGCAATTTCCCAAGTTGAGTAAGGACTGTTGAAAGGACTGTTCCCAGCTGACTAATAGTCTGGGCTAGGGTTGGCAGCACCAAAACCAAAAGAGCAATCACGATTAAGATAAGAGCTAGGAAAACAAGTACCATGGCAATCGGACGACGCAACTCTGCCTTTACCTTCAATTTAACTAAGTACTGTTCAATTTTTTTCATAGGAACATTAAGCACAAAAGCAATAACAGCACCATAAATCAAGGTTGATATTACATCAAAGAGAGAGATTGCTCCTGATATAAAGCTCGATGCATTCAGAATTACAAGAGCAACCAGCCCTATAAAAAGGATTAACGGAGTATATTTTTTAACTAAGTTCATAAATTCTCCTTAATAAACATGTTTAGATACGACTATACTATTTGGTTTTTCAAACTCTCGATCAAGGTAGGCTTGGTAAGTTCCTGGAGCGATAAATCCTTTGGGTGAGAGGATATCGGTGCCAGCCTGACCGACTATGGTATCAGCCAAGAGCACACAGTTTGTAGATAAGACAAAGTAGGATTTAAACTTAGATTTGATAAATTTATAAAGTTCCCCATCTGTCTCATGTCTGATTTTATAAGCGTAGGTGTAGTCTTCCTTACCATCACCTGTCATGATTTTATCTGCACTTGGCTCCCATGGAATCGTCAGTTGTTTCAATTCAGCCAACTTTTTCTGAACTGCTTTTTCCATTTCAGGCGTCAAATCTATCCCATAACCAAAAAGCGTTTTTTGACTCTCACGTTTACATAGGTCAATGTACTTGTCACGATCACAGAAATATAAGACACCATCTCCTACCATGCCAAATAAGGTCTCAGAAGACGGATCATAGTTGCCATAAGAAATAACACGGCCCTGATAGCAGATATCCACATGACCAATAGCTGAAAACAGGGAGGTCTCAGCTGTATGAACAAAAATTTCTAGCTCTGCTGTCTTACCAGACTTCACTATTCCAAGATGGATATCTTCTTCCTCATCAGCATTTTCCAGCATAAATTTGTTAATTTTTGCTAAAGTTCTTGCAGGGATGAGAGCGGCTAGGACAATAGGTAAGCTCATTCTGACACGACGTTTGAGATGGTTTTTCCCAATTTCCTTTTCAAATAAGAAACCGTCACGGATATTGGACAGACCATAAAGGAAAAAATAAGCCCCTAAAACAAAGAGTTGAAAGACAGAATTTCCTGTAGAGGACAAAAGACTAGTCCCACCAAGAAAAACTAGTACGAGTCCATCTAGTAAGAGACGAAAACGAGGTCGAATATTATTTTTACGGTAGAGAACATAGGTGACAAGATTAATCGTGGCCCTAAAAATCTGATAAACTCCAATCACAAGAGCCAGAACATAAATCGGTATATCAGTCGCAAGATTAGAACCTAGCAAATATCCCAGCACTAACAATTTAACCAGTGCAACTCCCAAGGTATCCGTTGACTGGCTTTTTTTGAAAACTCTTAATAGCAAATCTACGACCGTTGCTATCCAAGCTAAAAACAGAACCAGGCGAATAACTGTTACTGGCAACCAAGTCCCCGTGACCATCAAGATGAGACCTAGCAGAACAAACAAGAACCCCTGAGCAAGTAATTTCTTACCTGTCAGACCTAAAGATAGAATTTTCGCCATATAAAAACCTTTCAACAATAAAAATTAAACACTCCGATTAAACTGACTAGTAAATAGCCAACACTACAAACAGCCTGTGCCAGCAACATATGGTGACTAGAAATGACTGTAGTAATGTCACCATCTTGTCTTATGCACTTCTAAAATTTGTTATATTGATTAGAAACCAGAGCTTATAAAAACTAGCTAAACTCGAGAGATAGACACAATTGCGACGAAAAAATGTATAACCAATTCAACTTGTTAAGGTAAGAAAGCATTATTTCCAATCTATTAATTATTCATCTATTACCTATTATGACACAATATTCCCTATAGTTCAACTTTTTACTTGTTTTTATATTACACGGACTAAAAAGTTTTCAACAGTTGATTGCATTTGTTTTAATAAGTTTTAACCTTTCTTGGTTAGATAAAAAAAGAACCATACAGTTTAGAATCTGTATGGTTTTTGCCCCACTTTTGTCCCATTTTTAAATCATGACATTGAAAATACCTAAAATCACTTATATTTCAATATTTTTAATTGCTCTCAATATGAAAGTCCTTTCCAAATCCCTGTAGGGGGCATCTAAATACAACAGGAAAAAGCCTTGATTTACTAGGCTTTTTTGTGTATCTGTTCTACTTTTGGTCAACTAATGGATATCAACGGTATAATTTTATGAACACCCTTCCCAGACAGCTCTAATCTGATTGCACTCAAAATTTTTTAAAATTTAAAACAAAAGACTTGCTTTTCTTTTAATTTATGTTATGCTTGTTCTTGTATCTGATACAAGTTTATTAAGAGAGGGATTCATATGGATACAAAATTCTCAGTTGCTTTGCATATCTTAACAATGATTAGTGAAAGCAAGGAAACCTTAAGTTCTCAAGCACTAGCTATTAGTGTTGGGACTAACGCTAGTTACATTCGAAAAGTGATTGCCTTATTGAAAAATGCAGATTTGATTCATTCCCAGCAAGGAAAAACAGGTTATCAACTCAGTAAGTCTCCAAAGAAAATGACTTTACTAGAGATCTACTATGCTACTCAAGAAATCAATCACATTAGTTTATTCCCTGTTCATCAAAATAGCAATCCTGATTGCCCTGTTGGAAAACATATCCAAGGAGCAGTTTCACCGCTTTTCGCTAGTGCCGAATCTCAATTAGAGAAGGAATTAGCAAATCAAACTTTAGAAGATGTCATTGACAATCTATATAAACAAGCCAAACAAGTCCGAAACTGATTTGATAGCAAGTCAGTTTTTACTGGAGACAACATGAACTTGTATCAAATACAAGTCTATTGAATTATATTAAAAAAGAAAAGAGAAATCACATGAAAGTCGCTCAACACACTACTTATAATAAAAACAATATCACACTGAACATCATAGAAATCGCTAAACCAAGTATGACAGACAAAGAAGTTTTGGTTAAAGTATCTGCAGCTGGTGTTAATCCGCTAGATAACATGATCTCTCGTGGCGAGGTCAAGATGATTGTCCCTTACAAACTTCCTCAAACTGCAGGTAATGAATTCGTTGGAATCGTTGAAAGAATTGGCAAGCAAGTTGACAAATTTCAGGTAGGAGACCGTGTCTTTGGTCGTTTACCGCTTGACCATATTGGTGCCTTTGCAGAATACCTAGCTGTTGATAGCCAAGCTTTAGCCAAGGTTCCAGACTATCTCTCAGACGAGGAAGCCGCTGCTGTTCCTCTTACTGCCTTAACCATTATGCAAGCCTTGGAACTCATGGGCGCTCAAGCTGGGAAAACGATCTTTATCTCTGGTGGTACTGGAGGAGTTGGTGGGATGGCCATTCCGATCGCCAAGGTCAAATGTTTGAAAGTCATCACTAATGGTGCTGGAGATAGTGCTGAGCGAGTTTTAAAGCTAGGAGCAGACCGATTTATCGATTACAAAACAGAGGATTATACAAAAACTGTTAGCCAGGTTGATTATGTTCTCGATACTCTTGGTGGGGCTGAAACTGAAAAACAAATGTCTATTATGAAAAAAGGTGGTCACCTTGTGTCCCTTCGTGCCATGCCAAACGGTGCTTTTGCCAAACGCATGAATCTACCAAAATGGAAACAGATTATTCTTAGCTTAGCCGGTCGCAAATTTGATAAGATGGCGAAAAAATACGGTGTCCAATACCATTTTATCTTTGTAGAAAGCAACGGCGCTCAATTACAAGAAGTAGCTGACCTCTTTAGTAAATTAAAAATCAAACCCTCTATCGATACAGTTTATCCATTTGAAGAAGTAAATAGTGCATTAGACAAAGTCGCTAATGGTCGCTCGCGTGGAAAAACAGTCCTCAGCTTTAAGAAATAAAAATGGAAAACACAATGTCATATCTTACAACTAAAAATCAATACATCACTGTCCAAGAAAACCAAATCGCCTATCGCGAACTCAGCAAAAGCAAATCAAAACTACCTCTTCTGATGCTGGTCCATTTGGCAGCAACTCTCGATAACTGGGATCCAAGACTATTAAACTTGATTGCTGAAAAACACCATGTCATTGTAGTCAATCTTCCTGGTGTTGGAGCCAGTCAAGGCCAAGTGGCGCCAACCATTCCTGGAATGGCTGAGCAGACAATTGACTTTGTAAAAGCGCTTGGTTACGATAAAATCAATCTCCTCGGCCTTTCTATGGGAGGAATGATTGCCCAAGAAATCATCCGAATAAATCCTACTCTAGTCAATCGTTTAATCTTGGCTGGAACAGGTCCTCGAGGTGGAAAAGAGGTCGATAAGGTAACAGGGAAAACCTTTAACTATATGTTTAAAGCGGGACTCGAGCGCATCGATCCTAAACGCTATATCTTCTATAATCATGATGAACAAGGGAAAATCGAAGCTTTGAAAGTCCTAGGACGAATGGGTATGAGAACAAAGGAATTTGCGGATAAAGACATGAACGTATCAGGTTTCCTAACTCAACTCAAAGCTATTAAACGTTGGGGGAAAGATCCTCAAGACGACCTAACATTTATCACTCAACCAACCTTAATCGTTAACGGGGACAAGGATATGCAGGTTCCAACGGAAAATTCCTATGACATGCATGAGAAAATCGAAAATAGTAAGCTGATTATCTATCCAAATGCAGGGCACGGTTCGATCTTCCAATATGCAGAGGAGTTTTCAAAAGAACTCATTGCTTTCTTGGAGGACTAATATGGTCAAAACCATTCTAATAACAGGTGCTACTGACGGTATCGGTAAACATTTGGCAAAGAAACTGGCCAGCCAAGGTCATCATGTCATTCTTCATGGTCGAAACCCTCAAAAACTTGAGCTGGCTCTTCAAGAGGTTCGAGCAGTTTCCTTGAGAGGCAGAGTTTCTAGCTACCTTGCGGATTTTTCAAAATTAGACGATGTTTATCGATTTGTGGAAGAAATCAAGCGAGACTTTCAAAGTATCGATGTCTTGTTTAATAATGCAGGACTTTATGGAGGAAAAGAACGAAAAGTGAGTACTGAAAATGTCGAATTGACTTTTATGTTATCCGTTCTCATTCCCTATATGTTAACAATTGAGCTAAGCCCCTTGTTAGAAAAAGCGCCTGACGGTCGTATCATTAATACCTCCTCCTATATGCATCATTTTGCCAAGGTCAAGGATTTAGACTTTGGATTTGAGAACAATTATAATCTCGGATTGGCCTATAATAATTCTAAACTTTACACTATTTGGATGACACGCTATCTAGCCAGAGAGTTCTTCTTAAGAGGTTCAAACATCACCATCAATTCTTACCATCCAGGTTTGATTTCAACCAATTTGGGGAACGATTCCAGTGATGAAAAGACGAAAAAGTCCCTCTTTGGACGTTTTATGAAGTCTCTTTCAAAAGATCTAGACGAGGGAATCGAAACAGGCTACTATCTCACATTATCAGAAGAAGTCACTGGTTTGACAGGCTACTATTTTGATGATAAAACTGTCAAAACAGTTTCTGAAAAAGGTTATACTTTTGAAAGATCTCAGGATTTAATCGCTTATTGCAATGATAAGATTGAGATGTTTCAAAATAAGTCCACAATATCTTAACTTTATTATGACTCGACTATCAAGAAAAAGATGATATCAAAACTTATCTATTTTCTATATCCTAAATAATTTGCCCCACTTTTGCCACGTTTTGAAATAATCACATTCAAAATTATTCCAAGTATCTTCCAAAAATCGTTTATATTTCAACATTTTTGGTTAGTTTCAAGATGAAGATTTCTTAAAAATGCTTGCAGGGCATTTAAATACAACAGGAAAAGCCTTGGAGTCAAGGCTTTTTTGTTATTCTTAGTTACTCGTCTAATCGAATAAACATCATTGCGTTAAGCAAAGAGATGAGAGCGACTGTATTGACATTATTGGAATAGATCAGTCTCTTATTTTCAATAGGCGGAATAATAAAATTAGAAATAATGATGTCGTAAGGTGATTCTTTTAGCGACTCAAGGGATAACTCTAATTCACTCCAAACTTCCAGTTCAAAATTGTTACTGCAATAGTAAGCAAGTGTCTCAGCTACTGATTTTGCATGGTACTGATCAAAATTACTCATGACCAAAACCTTTAATTTAGGTTGATTTTGTAAAAGATTTAGCACCAAGTGTTTGCTGTGAGTGATAAAAGTATAAGACAAATGATTGACCTTCATTGAATTACAATCCATATCCAAAGCCTCAAGATAATGTTCAATCCCTTCCTTCACCTCTGAAACAAAGCGAGGGAAAATATTTTGAAAGTTCTTGATTGTATTACCTTTTTGATCAAATAAGATAAACTCTGTCGATAATTCCTGACGATGCAGATGTGCTGTATTATGCAGATGCCAAATAAGATTGTCCTTATTGTCTACTTTAATATTATACTCTCTTGATACCTGATCAACTAACTCTCCCAACAAATGATATGATTTCTTTACATAACTGTCCGTCATTGTAGACTTCAGAAATACTTTTTCGTCTATGAAAAACATTTTTTGAAAATAAGATACAAACAATTGCCCTATTACTTCTTTCGTTAAAGAGATATTGTATTCTATTTCAAATTTTTTGATAATATCTTCCATTTCATCTTCTTGCATTAGAAATTCCAACAATTGATTGTTAAAAGAATCTTTCTCAACTTCCATGAAATGACCAAACTTAATGCGGTATAAATTTGTTACGAGGAGTAACTTTAACATTCGTTGAGTGGCGAAATTGACAGGAAATGCAGTTTCTTTATAGACCAGTGCCAACAGCTTACACAAGGGTTCTACTGAAAAATCTTCAAAGGGCCATTCAAGGAAATAATATTTCTCTGAAAAATACTGGGCAAAAAAGTAACGGATATCGATCTCATTTCCAGTGATTCGAACTGGATTGAGGCTAATTTCAAAACGATATTGTTTCTTAATAATCTTATTAATGTGACGGATGATACGGTAAAGAGAGGAAGAACTGATATAAAACTCTTTGCAGAAACTATCAGTATCACATCCTTCATTAAAGAAGATAAATTCTAAAATTGAAAAGTGGGTTGAATGCTTAAAAAAATGATGATAGACCATCTCAATATCACTATCATCGGTATTAATGATACGGATGCCGTTTGTTGAGGAATGAAATATCAAGTCAGGAAAAGAAGATCTGACTTGAGACAAGTCATCTTTTACAGAACGTTCTGTACAGTGCAATAATTCTGCTAGTTCTGAAATATGAAACCAGCGTTTGTTTTCAAATAGTAATTCTAATAATTCTAATTGTCTGTGACTTTTTTTCGATAATAAATCTCTCATGAATAGCTTTTCTTTCTTTGTAATAAACTAAAGGATTGTCTTTCAATCTTCATGCAATTATACCACATAGAGTGTATTTATCCTCTTACAACGACTTTAGCTTGCTATGAAAAGACTCGCTTCATCACCTAGAAACTCAGTAGCATCAAGCTTTTCTTATTTATCTGTATCTAAAGTACATGTTTACAGTACGGTTTTTAAGACGAACTATTATCTTTCCAAGTTGAGATAGTATATAATTAGTTCAATCAAAGAAATTGACTCTTTGATTTAGAAATAGAAAAGGAGGATACACTATGTTGTGGTCCATTATTGTAGGAGGTCTTATTGGTCTCGCCGCAGGTGCAATCACTAAAAAAGGTGGTTCAATGGGAATAATTGCAAATATCTTTGCAGGGCTTATCGGTTCGTCTGTAGGGCAATCACTTCTAGGAAGCTGGGGACCTTCATTGGCTGGAATGGCTATTATTCCATCAATCGTTGGTGCTGTGATTGTTGTTGCAGTCGTTTCATTTCTATTTGGTAAAAAATAAGCATTACCTAATAAGAAATTAAAAGTGATAAGCCATAATTTTGAATTCTTTAGACGGGTAAAATTATGGTTTAAGCTTTTCATTTGAAAGGATTTAATATGTCAAAATCAAAGAAAATATTGTTACTTATTTTCTGTATCTTAATCTTGACTATTTTCCTTCCTATTCTCATAGATTATCATCAGGTCAGTGATTTAGGAATCCACTTATTCAGTTGGAGAGAACTCTACGCTGAATTCCTGATTGCTAGATATGTCTTTTGGGGGACACTTGTCCTATCTGTTTTAGTGTTAATTTCAATCTTAGTGATACTCTTTTATCCTAAACAATATCTAGAGATCCAATTAGAAACTCAAGAAGATACATTAAAACTAAAAAATTCAGCTATCGAAGGCTTTGTTCGATGTTTGGTCATTGATCATCAGTTGATCAAAGAACCAACAGTCCATGTAAATAGCCGCAAAAATAAATGTTTCGTTTATGTTGAGGGCAAAATTCTTCCTTCGGACAACATCTCAAAACGATGTCTTGTCATTCAGAATGAAATAACTCATGGATTAAAGCAGTTCTTTGGTATTGAACGTGAGGTAAAACTTGAAGTTAAAGTGAAAGAATTTGAACCTCCAAAAACGACCAAAAAGACTGTTAGTCGTGTAAAGTAAGGAAGTAAAAAATGGAATGGTTTAAAAAATATCAGTATCCAATTATTGCAGGTCTAGTAGGTGTCATTCTCGCTTGCTTTATCTTATCCTTTGGCTTTTTCAAAACACTATTTGTACTAATTTGTGGAGCCCTAGGAGCATTTGCAGGATACTATGTTAAGGAAAAATATTTAAATAAATAAAGGAGTCTCGTATGTCAAACGTAGAAAAAAATGTAGAAAAAAAAGATATTGCTGTTGTTTCTCAAAATGTTAAAGGGGAACTCACTTATGAAGATAAAGTAATCCAAAAAATCATTGGTCTTTCACTTGAAAAAGTACCTGGACTTTTGGATGTGGATGGAGGATTCTTCTCTAATCTAACAGAAAAAATTATCAATACAGATAATGTCACTCATGGTGTCAATGTTGAAGTTGGGAAAGAACAAGTTGCAGTTGACTTGAACATTGTTGTTGAGTACCAAAAGAATGTCCCTGCTTTGTACAAAGAAATCAAAGATGTTGTTGTATCACAAGTTACAAAAATGACTGATTTAGAAGTAGTTGAAGTCAATGTGAATGTTGTTGATATCAAAACGAAGGAACAGCATGAAGCAGATTCAGTTAGCCTCCAAGACCGAGTAACTGACGTGGCTTCTTCAACAGGAGAATTTGCTTCAGAACAATTTGAAAAAGTGAAATCTGGTATCGGTTCAGGTGTAGCTGCTGTTCAAGAAAAAGTAGGCGAAGGTGTTGAAGCCGTTAAAGGCGAAACAAAGGAAAATGCTCGCGTACACTAATTAATCTTGTCAAAATCAATCAATTTAAAGGAGGCAGAATCATGTCAACAGAAGAAAAATTAAACCAAGCAAAAGGTTCCATTAAAGAAGGTGTCGGCAAAATGATCGGCGATGAAAAAATGGAAAAAGAAGGAACAGCTGAAAAAGTTGTTTCTAAAGTAAAAGAAGTTGCTGAAGATGCTAAAGACGCTGTCGAAGGGGCTATTGAAGGTGTTAAAAACATGCTTCACAAAGACGAAAAATAAGACTAAACGTTAATTGACCTTTTTATCTATAGTAGTCAAAAAGAGGACCGCAAATGTCCTCTTTTTTTGTAGATCGGATTCTAAACACGCTTCCCAATTTTCGCTAAAAGGTAGTGTCAACAGGAAAAGCCTTGGTTTCAGGGCTTTTTTGCTTACTTAAAATAGTATGTTTTTATTGAATTGAAACAAATTTTAAAAGCTTGCACACTACTAGACTGGCTTATTTATCCACCACCTGAGCCTCAAATTGGGCTAGTTGGTTGTCTACATTGGTAATGGTTATCGTGTAGGGCTTGTTATTGGTGGCATCAAACACTTTTTCACCTTGGTAACTCACAACAACTCCATCTTTTTCTAAATAAATATCTGCTTGATTGTTTGGAAGTTCTTCATCCTCCTCATCGAAACCATGGCTTTTTGTAATTTTTTGTCCCTCTACTTCATAGTAAACATCACCATTACTCTCACTCCAAACACTTGAGCCAGTTAATTTAATTTTACTTGAATCGTTTTTCTTCAAGATGAAGATTGAATAGTATTCCAAATCTTGTGTTCTGGGATTTACTCTTAAGTTGACGGATTGACCTGGTTGAAGAGTGTATTTGCCATAGTTCAAAACGGAAATGACAAACCAGACTAGCAGCAAACTATACAAGACTCCTATAATCATTCGTGAGCGCCTACTCTTAAACAAACGTAAAAGTAACACAAAAGAGACAATAAAGAGCAATTCTGTAAACATTCTTGTCCCTCCTTTCTTATCATCGTTGACATTCTAAACAAGATCTCGTGTTAGTTTCTCAATAGTGCCATCAACCATATAAAGTCTGATACATCTTATCTAGAAAAGCTTTCAACTCTTTTTGAACAATCTTTAACAAGCGTTCTTCTTCGGCTTGAGATATCGTCACACTTTCTTTATTTTGATTACTAATATAAGAATAGTAACTACGTTTTAGAGTAAATTGATGATCTAAAATATAGTAGGCATCTATTTTTTCCTCATTTACCATTGTTTCAAATAAAACCGAGACTTCATCCCTTCTAGGATTCGACATTTTCAAATCGATGTCTCCTTTTATCCCTATGGAGTCAATTCCTCCATCCAAGCGAATGGCACCGTCGGGAGGAACAATATAGCCAGCTTTTCGCATGTCAGACGCATATTTTCCTGACGCCGTTAAATGTTTTAAGACGGCTATAGTGTCCTTTTCTTCAAAGGAGGTCTTTAATTGGAACCGTTCTTGGTGGCTTTGATACTGAGAATAAAGAGTGATACCAACAACTAAGGCAAGTACAGAAGCGAGCAAGATTCGTATTTTTCTAGGTCTCGACATTTTTATCTCCTCTATCTAAGAAATCATAGAAGTCTTGTTTCTAACTTTGAAAGAGAACTTCCTTTTCCTTAAAAATCCTTGGGACTCTAGCCCCACCTGACTGTTATCTGCCCTTTTTCATGATGTATTTTCGTATAGGTACTTCAACCATTTGAACGGTTTCAAATCCTTCTTTTTGGTAAAGCTTGTAAGCTGTTTGATTTGCCTCGTAGACATTTAGAGAAATAGTGTCTATGTCTTCATTTTCAAAGGCCAAACTAACAAATTTCCTTAAAGCCTGGCTACCTAAGCCCTGCCCCTGTTTCTGGGGATTGATAAAAAATCTCCCGATATGAAGATTCCTGTCTTCTAGCCTGATTTTCTGGATAAGCCCCACAAACTCTTGTCCATCAAAGATTGAAAAGATTCCTTTCAAATCTTGCAAGATTTGAATTGTTAAGGGAAAAGGAATCATTGTTCCCATCCATTGTTCTTGAAAGGATTTGCCAAGGGAGTTGGACCATTGGCATACGAGCTGAGCGTTTTCCATGCTCACATTTTCTTCAAAACGAATCATCATCTTGACCTCACCATCTTATCAATGTTTCTTTATTATACTACTTCTCTTATTTTTTACGAATAGATAAGTATGATTGATCTTTATTTTTTTCTTGTCGGGAGCATTCTCGCTTCTTTTTTGGGTTTGGTCATTGACCGTTTTCCTGAGCAATCCATTATTCGACCAGCTAGCCACTGCAATTCCTGTCAGACTCGCTTGCGTCCGCTAGATTTGATTCCTATCCTTTCTCAGCTCTTCAATCGCTTTCGCTGTCGCTACTGCAAGATTCGCTATCCATTCTGGTATGCCCTCTTTGAACTAGGCTTAGGAATCCTCTTTCTAGCTTGGTCTTGGGGATGGCTTTCCTTGGGGCAAGTCATCCTCATCACTGCTGGCTTGACCTTGGGCATTTACGACCTTCTCCATCAGGAGTATCCCTTACTGGTCTGGCTGACGTTCCACCTAATCCTCATGGTTTTATCTGGCTGGAGTCTGGTCATGCTCTTCTTCCTTGTTCTCGGAATCATGGCTCATTTTATCGACATCCGTATGGGAGCAGGGGATTTCCTCTTTCTGGCTTCTTGCGCTCTCGTCTTTAGTGCGACTGAACTACTGATCTTGATTCAGTTCGCTTCTGCGACGGGCATTCTAGCCTTTCTCCTGCAAAAGAAAAAGGAAAGACTTCCTTTCGTGCCTTTCCTCTTACTTGCTACTTGTGTGATTATTTTTGGTAAGCTACTGCTTGCTTGATAAAGTCCTCAATCGGCTCTCCTTGGTGGAGAGCTTTTACAATTTTCGAACCGACGATAACGCCATCTGATACCGCATTGAAGCGTTCTACATCTTCTTGACTAGATACGCCAAAACCTGTCAAGACTGGGATGTCAGCTACTCGATGCAATTGCGCCAAGTGCTTGTCCAAGTCTGCACGGTAATTGCCTGATTTCCCTGTTACCCCATTGATGGCAACAGCATAGACGAAGCCTTCAGCTCCCTTGATCAACTCTTTTTGACGGTCGAGTCCTGTCGTCAAACTAACTAGGGGAATCAAGGCGATGTCCGTGTCTGCCAAAAAGGGCTCCACAAAGTTGGCATGCTCATGAGGCAGATCTGGAATGATCAAGCCCTTAACTGCTGTATCTGCCAGGTCTTTGACAAATTTCTCCACACCGTACTGAAAGAGGGGGTTGAAGTAGGTCATGATGACAAGTGGGATTTCTGTCTGAATGGTTTTCAAAGTTTCAACCAAAGCCTGGGTAGAAGTCCCGTGGGCTATACTGCGCAATCCTGCTTCTTCAATCACAGGTCCATCTGCAACTGGGTCTGAAAAGGGAATACCCACTTCAATGGCTGAAACACCCAAATCTTCTAAAAAGTGGATTGTTTCACCGAGACCCTCCAAGCCTTTCTCGTGGTCCCCAGCCATGATATAGGGAACGAAAATTCCTTTTCCTGCTGCTTTGGTAGCATTCAATTTTTCTGTTAGTGTCTTAGGCATGAGCTTCTCCCTTCTCTGCTGCATCTGCTTCCAAGCGGTCTTTGACTTGAACTACATCCTTGTCCCCACGACCGGATAGGCAGACAATCATAGACTTGTCTGGTCCAAGTTCTTTGGCCAATTTCACCGCGAAGGCAATGGCATGGCTAGATTCCAAGGCTGGGATAATTCCTTCCACGCGAGACAAGAGCTGGAATCCTTCCAAGGCTTCCTCGTCTGTCACAGGAACATAGCTGGCGCGTTTGATATCGTGGTAATGAGAATGTTCTGGACCGATACCAGGATAGTCCAAACCTGCTGAGATAGAGAAGGCTTCAAGAATTTGGCCATGAGCATCTTGGAGCACATCCATAAGAGAACCGTGGAGAACACCCGGACGTCCCTTGGTCAAGGTCGCTGCGTGATGCTCTGTATCCACACCAAGTCCTGCTGCCTCAGCCCCATACATAGCTACAGACTCATCTTCTACAAATGGATGGAAGAGACCAATCGCATTAGAACCACCACCAACACAGGCTACTAGGGCATCTGGCAAATCTTGACCTGTCAAGTCACGGTACTGTTGTTTGGCTTCTCTACCGATGACACTTTGGAAGTCACGAACGATTTCTGGGAATGGATGAGGTCCCAAGGCAGAACCAAGGATATAGTGGGTATCATCGATATTTGCCACCCATGAACGAAGGGCTGCATTAACCGCATCCTTGAGCACGCGCGAACCATCAGTCACAGCCTCGACCTTGGCTCCCAAAAGCTCCATACGGAAGACATTAAGGGCTTGGCGTTTGACATCTTCCTCACCCATATAGATGGTACATTCCATGTTAAAGAGGGCCGCAGCTGTTGCAGTTGCCACACCGTGCTGACCAGCACCTGTTTCAGCGATAATTTTCTTTTTGCCCATGCGTTTAGCAAGTAAGACTTGTCCCAAGGCATTGTTAATCTTGTGGGCCCCTGTATGGTTGAGGTCTTCCCGTTTGAGATAGATCTTGGCGCCACCGATATGCTGGGTCAAGTTTTTTGCGTAGTAAAGAGGAGTTTCACGTCCTACGTACTGGCGCAAAAGTTGATTTAATTCCTCTTGGAAACTTGGGTCTGCCTGACTTTCACGGTAGGCTTTTTCCAACTCCAAAGCTGCTGTCATCAATGTTTCTGGGACGAAACGTCCGCCGAATTTTCCGTAAAATCCATCTTTATTTGGTTCTTGATATGCCATGCTTTACCCTCTCTATAAATCTTCTAATCTTTTCCTGATCTTTTTGTCCATCTGTCTCCACTCCGCTTGATACATCGACTGCATAGGGAGTGAAGTGTTGAATTGCTTTTGCTACATTTTCTTCCTTAAGCCCACCTGCGATGAAAAATGGCTGGGCTAGTCCAGACGTATCCAGTTGACCCCAGTCAAAGGTCTGACCACTCCCAGCCACAGGGGCATCAAAGAGGAGATAATCCGCCTGAGAATTGGGGACATGACCATCTCCATCCACCTGCACAGCCTGAATGCTGGCACAAGGCAGATCCTCAAATAAATCATCCGCTACCTGACCATGAACTTGAATCAAGTCCAAGCTAACTTTGTCAATTGCTTCTAGCAGTTGAGCTCGACTTGGTGAAACAAATACGCCAACCTTTTTAACGTTAACAGGAATAAACTTTGCCAGCTCAGTAGCCTCTTCCAAGGTCACCTGTCTCTTACTGGGTGCAAAGACAAAACCGATGTAGTCTGCCCCTGCTGAAACGGCTGTCTCTACCGCTTCTTTGGTCGATAATCCACAAATTTTAACCTTTGTCAATCTGCAACTCCTTGATTCTCTGGGCCACATCCTCTGCCTGCATGAGAGCTGTCCCAACCAAAATTCCGTTAAAGGATGCTGCTACTCGTTCTGCATCCTGCCCTGTGAAAATGGCAGATTCAGAAATGTAATAGCTACCTTCCTTAAAGTGCTGGGCCAAGTCTACACTGGTCTGCAAATCGACCTCAAAGGTGGTCAAGTTGCGATTATTAACCCCAATAATCTCAGCACCAAGCCTGTGTGCCACTTCTAGTTCAGCTAGATTGTGGGTCTCCACCAAGACTTCCAGACCAAGCTCTGTCGCGTAGTCATAGAGTTCCTTGAGGCGTTCTTCTGACAAGACCGCGACGATGAGCAAGATAACTGTCGCGCCGGCATTGCGAGCACGGATGATTTGTTTTTCATCGATGATAAAGTCCTTGTTGAGCGTTGGAATGTTTACCTGACTGGAAATCTCCCGTAGATAATCCAAATGCCCTTTAAAGAAAACCTCATCTGTCAAAACCGAAATCATTACTGCGCCGTTTGCTTCATAAGTCTGGGCCTGTTGAACAATATCCACATCGAGATTGATATCTCCCAGACTAGGGCTAGCTTTCTTGACCTCAGCGATTAACTGCAAACGGTCCCGGTGATTCTTCAAAAATTCTGCCAAGCGATAGGTCTGGCGCAAGGGCTGGATTTCCTCCAGCTCCATCTGCTCAACCTCACGCGCCTTCTGCTCTAAAATTCGTGCTAAAAATTCCTGACTCATTTTTGGTACTCCTGTAACAGTCTGAGTTTTTCAAGGGCCTTGCCACTAGCAATCACTTGACGAGCCAAGGCAACTCCTTCCTTGATACTAGCTACCTTACCATTGGCATAGAAACCAAGGCCAGCATTCAAGACTGTCGTTTCCAAGAATGGACTTGGTTCGTTTTGAAGAACGCTAAGCAAAATCTCTGCATTTTCCTGAGCATTTCCTCCTCGAATGTCTTCGATAGCGTAGCGTTCCATCCCCAAATCCTCTGGAGTGAAGCTTGACAAGGTGATTTCGCCATTTTCAAGAAGAGCAATATTGGTTGTTCCGTTCAAGCCAGCTTCATCCAGCCCTTCTGGTCCAGCAACCACGATGGCACGTTTGCGACCCATATTTTTCAAAACCTGAGCTGTACTTTCTAGCAGTTCTGGACGACTAATACCAAGAAGCTGTGTTTCCAAGGCCATTGGGTGAATCAGTGGACCAGTCAAGTTCATGATCGTTGGAATTCCTAGTTCCAAACGAGCGGGCATGATGTACTTCATAGCTGGGTGCATATTTTTAGCAAAGAGAAAGACGATGCCAGTTTTATCAAAAACCTTACCTAGTTCAGCGGGTTTGAGGTCAAGATTGATGCCTAATGCTTGAAGGACATCTGCCGAACCTGATTTAGAAGAAATCGAGCGGTTACCATGTTTGGCCATATGAATGCCGCCGCCAGCTAATACAAAGGCTGCAGTTGTGGAGATGTTAAAGCTGAAGGACTTGTCTCCACCAGTACCACAGTTGTCCATGGCGTCGTGGATTTCAGTTGGAATGTGTTGGGCATGGCCTCTCATGACTTGTGCAATGGCTGTGCGTTCTTCCGGTGTTTCCCCCTTCATCTTAAGGGCCAAGAGAAGAGAAGCAATCTGAGCTTCGGTTACACGCCCAGTTACGATACGCTCAATGACGTCCGTCATTTCCACACCTGATAAATGTTCAAATTTTGCTAGTTTTTCAATAATCTCTTTCATCCTAGTTTCCTCACTTTACAACCTTCTCGATAAAATTCCGAATAGAAGACAAGCCATCTGGCGTTCCGATACTTTCTGGATGGTACTGGAAGCCATAAATCGGCAGGCTTTTGTGTTGAATTCCCATAATAGCCTGGTCATCAGTCGAACGAGCTGTCACTTCAAAGCCTTCTGGCATTTCTTCAATCAAAATGCTGTGATAGCGCATGACTGGACGACCATCCTCAATGCCTTGATAGAGAACAGATGGCGCTTCAAAGCTAATATGGCTCTGTTTCCCATGCATGACTTTTGGAGCCAAACCTAGCTTCCCACCAAAGACTTCTGCGATAGCTTGGTGACCCAAACAGATCCCTAGAATTGGCTTCTTACCTGCAAAGTCACGAATCATATCTTCCATCTTTCCAGCATCAACTGGCCAACCAGGACCAGGAGAAAAGACCAGACCATCTGCTTTTTCAGCTTCTTCATACAGCTTGGGATCATCATTTCTCAAGACCTGCACTTCTGCAAAATTCCCAATGTATTGCGCCAAATTATAGGTAAAAGAATCATAGTTGTCAATCAATAAAATCATGGTCTTAGTTCTCCAATTCTAGTCATAGATTTAGCCTTGTTAATGGTTTCTTGGTATTCGTTTTGAGCGATAGAGTCATAGACAATCCCTGCCCCAGCCTGCACATAGGCTGTTTGATTTTTGAGAATCATAGTTCGGATGGCAATGGCGAAATCCATATCTCCCGTCGCAGACAAGTAGCCGATTGCTCCTGCGTATACACCACGTTTTTCTGTTTCCAGTTCATAGATCCGTCTCATGGCCCGAATCTTTGGAGCTCCTGAAACTGTTCCAGCTGGAAGTGTAGCTTTCAAGGCATCCATGGCAGTGAGTTCTGGAAGCAAACGCCCTTTCACAACACTGGTCAAATGCATGACATAGCGGAAAAGCTCCACTTCCATATACTTGGTGACTTGGACACTGGCTGTTTCAGAGATGCGGCCGATATCATTGCGCCCCAAGTCTACCAACATCCGATGTTCTGCTGTTTCCTTCTCATCAGAAAGTAAATCTGTCGCCAAAGCCTTATCCTCTTCTTCCGTTGCTCCTCTTGGTCGCGTTCCCGCAATCGGATTGGTTGTCACGATGCCATTTTTGACAGAAACCAAACTTTCTGGACTAGCACCGATGATTTGATAATCCCCAAAATCATAGAAATAGAGATAATTAGATGGATTGGTCACGCGAAGATTTCTGTAGAAGTCAAATGGATTTCCAGTAACTTCTGCTGAGAAACGCTGGCTGAGCACGCATTGGAACATATCACCATTACGAATCAAGTCACGAGCGGTTTCGACCATTTGCTCAAACTTCTGAGGAGCAATGTGCGGTTTGAAGTTCAGTGGAGATAAATCCAAATCTTCAAATTCATTTGGAGTAGGAATGCGTAATTCCTCAAGCACTTGGTTCAAGGCTTTTTCCAAATCTTCTTGACTGCGATCGCTGTAAAGAGCATCTTCGATGACATGGATTTTTTCTTTCTTGTGGTCAAAAACCATGTAGCTCTCATAGACAAAGAAATGCATGTCTGGCGTCCCAATGGTATCCTCAGGGATTTGACCAATTTCTTCATAGAGCGAAATCATATCGTAACCGACAAAGCCAATAGCTCCCCCACCAAAAGGTAGGTCTGAATGATGCTGGCTCTTATGAGTTACTTCATAAAGGTAATCCAAGGGATCCCGATCAATCACTTGCCCATTTTGATAAAGGACTCCATTTTCAAACTTAATCTCAAAAACTGGATTATAGGCTAGGATAGAAAAACGAGCGGTTTCCTTGTCTCTCGGAATACTCTCTAAGATCACCTTGTGTTGCCCCTTTAGGCGCATATAAGCCAAGATTGGTGATAAGACATCTCCATGAATGATTCGTTCCATTGTAATTTCCCTTTCAGTTCTACTTCTAGTCCGTGGCGATTGTATGAAAAATCCCCACGCAAAATAACTTGCGTGAGGACGAAATTCGCGGTGCCACCTCAATTATAGGATTTCTCCTATCTCTCATTCCTGTCTCAGAACTTTCCTGTAACAGGCTGTGCGATAAAGGGCACTCCCTTGAGAATTATGTTTTCTTCTCTCGTTTCAGATGGACCCAACCTTACAGCTTTCTCTGCTTGTTTCCAGCAACCACAAGCTCTCTGGGAAAGAAAGTACTGTAATTTTTCCATCTCTTATTTCTTAGCTTCTAGGTAGTCTGCAATCGCAGCTACGTCCTTGTCTCCACGACCAGAGACATTGATGATGATAATGTCATCTTTACTTAGTTTCGGTGCACGTTTAACCGCTTCTGCGATGGCGTGCGAACTTTCAATCGCTGGGATAATCCCTTCTGTCTTACTAAGAAGGAGCAAGGCTTGAACAGCTTCTTCGTCTGTCGCTGCCACGTATTCTACGCGGCCAGAATCTTTAAAGTAGGCGTGTTCTGGACCAACCCCTGGATAGTCCAAACCAGCTGAGATAGAGTAAACTGGAGCCAGCTCTCCATCTTCCTTAAAGACTGCATAAGTCTTCATACCATCGACAATTCCGACACTACCTTTTGTCATAGTGGCTGCATGCTTGTCTGTGTCAAGTCCGTGACCGGCAGCTTCGACCCCAACCAATTTGACTTCTTCATCAGCCACATACTGTGAAAAAGCACCGATGGCATTAGAACCACCACCTACACAGGCAATAACGTAGTCTGGTAAACGGTCTTCTTTTTCCAAGATTTGACGACGAGATTCCTCACTGATGACCTTTTGGAATTCATGAACAATGGTAGGATAAGGGTGAGGACCCACAGCAGATCCCAAAACGTAGAAGGCTTCAAGATCATTCATCCATGCTCCAAAGGCTGCATCAACCGCATCCTTGAGAGTTCGTGTCCCCGTTTCAACCGCGTGAACAGTTGCTCCCATCATCTCCATGCGGAAAACATTGAGACGTTGACGCTCCACATCTTCTGCCCCCATGTAGACATCACAAGACATACCAAACTTAGCTGCAGCTGCTGCTGTCGCAACACCGTGCTGACCAGCTCCTGTTTCCGCAATCACTCGTTTTTTGCCCATACGTTTGGCAAGAAGAATTTGTCCTAAAACGTTGTTAAGTTTGTGAGAACCAAGGTGGTTAAGATCTTCGCGCTTGAGATAAATCTTAGCGCCACCTAAGTGATCTGTCAAACTTTCCGCAAAATAAAGCGGTGTTTCACGACCAGAATAATCCTTCAAGTAATGACGAAATTCTGCCAAAAATTCTGGATCATCCTTGTATTTGTCAAATGTCACTTCCAACTCATCCAACAGAGTCTGAATCGGCTCCGGTACAAAACTACCACCAAATTGTCCAAAATAACCTTTAGTTGTCATAAATTTTTCCTCTTTCCATATTAATCCGGCCGTTTTGTTTGCTTTTAGTAGTAGGCAAGGAGCTGCAGATAGAACTCAATACTCTTCGAAAATCCAATTCAAACCACGTCAACGTCGCCTTGCCGTACTCAAGTACAGCCTGCGGCTAGTTTCCTAGTTTGCTCTTTGATTTTCATTGAGTATAAGTTCATCAAAGCGACTTAACGTCCTAATAAAAAAACAAAATGACCGAAAGAAAAAAGCCCACACACGGAATCTATTTCCGTGTGAGGGCGTTGGTAACGCGGTGCCACCTCAATTATAAAGGGACTATTCCCCTTTACATCTCTGCCTTGTCTAACAACAAGTTGCACTGTAAGGTGTGCGCACCGAATTTTCATTGTTTCAAATTCATTTTTTAAATCAGCCCACTTTCACTACTTCCAACCACCTGTTCACAATCACCACAGGCTCCCTGAAGATCAAAAATAGTTACTTTTCTGATTTGTTGAGAATATTATATGCTATTGTCCGCTTTTTGTCAAGATTTTTTATTATTTTTTCCAGAACCGAGGATTTCTTCAGAAATTCTCACCAAAGTCTGAACGATGTAATCAACTTCTTCATCGCTTAATTTTGTATGAAGAGGAAGCGTAATTTCATTTTCAAAGAAGGCATAGGCTCTTGGATAATCTGCCATATCGAAACCAAGATTCTCATAGGCTGTCAGGAGAGGAAGCGGTTTATAGTGTACATTACTTGCAATTCCTGCTTTGGCCAATTCTTGGATGATGTGGTTGCGTTCTTCTAAACTTGCTCCTTCTACATGGGTGATGTAGAGGTGGCGTGAAGATTCGACACTATCAGTCTTGTGTGCCAATGGACGGATGCTAGAACCTGCAAAACCACGATCATAGCGGTCCACGATGTCCTTACGACGTTCTAGCAAAGCTGGGTAACGGTCCAATTGTACCAAACCAATCGAAGCCATGATATCGGTCATATTGCACTTGTAGGCTGGTGTGACGATATCGTACTCCCATGAACCCAATTGCATCTTGGCAAGAGCATCCTTTGTTTGACCGTGAAGGGAAAGGATTTGGAACTCCTTGTACATCTCTTCGTCATCAATCGCTGGATTGGCTTTCCAAGTCGCACTTCCTCCCTCAGCCGTTGTAAAGTTCTTAACGGCGTGGAATGAGAAGGAAGTAAAGTCAGCGATAGATCCAGCTGGTTGTCCTTTATAAGTAGATCCCAAAGCATGGGCACTATCTGAGACAATTACGATACGGTTAAAGGCTTTTTGCCACTTGCTAGCAGCTGTAAAGAGGTCCCGTTTCTTCTCCACCACTTGGAGCAAACGATCATAGTCGCAAACGATCCCTGCAAGCTCAACCGGAATAATCACCTTAGTTTTCTCAGTAATAGCTTGCTCAAGCAAGTCATAGTCCATCTCAAACGTATCTGCTTGAATATCCACCATGACAGGTGTCGCTCCTACGTGTGTGATAACACTACATGAAGCTGTATAAGTCATAGCTGGAACGATGACTTCATCCCCAGGTCCCACTTCCAAAACACGCAAAATCAACTCAAGAGCGGCTGTCGCAGAGTTGAGGCAGACAGTCTTAGGTGTCTGTGTGTATTGAGACAAGAGGCGCTCCAGTTCTTTTGTCTTCGGACCTGTTGTGATCCAACCAGAACGAAGGGTATCCGCTACTTCAGCAATTTCAGCTTCGGTAATATCGGGAGGTGAAAATGGAATATTGTAATTTGGCATTGATTTGCTCCTTTTATCTGTACTCATTTTCTCATGACTACTTTATTTTAGTACTTCAAACACGGTTTGAAACATGATTTTGATGTCTCCAAGGAAACTAAACTCTCGGAGATAGGCGAGATTATAGCGCATCTTTTCAGGAAGGACATGTTCGACATAGGCCTGGTCAACCGACAGACCTTTCTCTGTCATCTGACTGATGATGGTGTCCTCATCCTTGTAGTTGATACTGGCTGGAGAGGTGATTCCTGCTGGCAAGAGCAAGGTCGCCATCATTTCAGGACTATACTGCTCGGTGTAACGTGGCACCTCAGGTCTTGTTCCAACAAAGGACATCTCACCTTTAAGGACATTGACCAACTGAGGCAGTTCGTCCAAGCGCACACGACGAATGAAATTTCCCACTTTGGTAATGCGGCTGTCGTTAGCTGAAGTCACCAGACTTCCTTTTTTATCCGCATCCGTCACCATAGTACGGAACTTCCAAATCTTGAACGGCCGGTTGTACTGGGTCACGCGCTCTTGCTTGTAAATGACTGGTCCCTTGCTATCCAACTTGATCCAAATGCTCAAGATAAGAAAGACGGGAGAAGTCAAAACTAGCAAAAACAGGGCCAGAACCCAATCCAGGCAACGCTTGAAAATCAGCGAACCCTTCCTTTTAAAGACAAGCTGGTAGTAAGACTCAACCTCGCTTGATTGCATTTCCACGGGCAAGTCTTCCCATTTCAGCATGCTGTTTCTCCTTTGTTTTTATTATACTATTTGTCAACATTTTTCATTATACCACAAAATGGAAAAGGCGGTGCAAGAAATCTGTAATTTAGAGTAATTCTTCTTTAGGTAAGAGCCCCTGCCTGCAAACTATACATCTTGTGATAGGTTCCTCCCAAGGCCAAGAGTTCCTCATGGGTTCCACTCTCAATGATTCGTCCCTTGTCCAAGACATAAATGCAGTTGGCGTCCTGGATGGTCGAAAGGCGGTGGGCGATAGCAATGGTCGTCCGCCCCTGTCTCATCTTGGCTAGGGAATCTTGAACCAAACTTTCTGTTTCAGAGTCGATATTGGCAGTCGCTTCATCCAAAATCAGGATTTTAGGCTGACTGGCGACTGTTCTAGCAAAGGCAAGAAGCTGGCGCTGACCAGTAGAAAAGCTCGAACCACGCTCAGACACAGGTGCATCATAACCCTGCGGAAGCTCCTGAATAAAGGAATCTGCATCCACAAAGGCAGCCGCAGCCTGTACCTCTTCATCACTAAGATCTTGGTACATGGCGATATTGGACTTGATAGTCCCGTGATAGAGGAAGGGATCCTGCAAGACCAGACCGATGTTCTTTCTCAGCTCTTCCTGACTGTAGTCCCTAATATCCACTCCATCCAAGAGAACTCGGCCTGACTGAAATTCATAAAAACGCATGAGGACATTGATAATGGAAGATTTCCCCGAACCTGTATGACCTACAAAGGCAATGGTTTCGCCCTTGTTAACTGAAAAGGAAATATCATCCAGAATCTTGTGTTTACCATCATATGAGAAACACACATGTTCAAAACGGATATTGCCTTCTTTGACTTTAGCTTGCCCATTCTCTTGAAGAGGCTCATAGGTCGTCTCGTCAATCAAGGCAAAGACACGGCCTGCAGATACCATAGACGTTTGCAGGGTTGAAAAGTTTTGCGTTACCTCAATAAGGGGATCAAAGAGACGGTTGATGTACTGGATAAAGGCATACATAGTTCCGGCCGTTATCCCGATAGAAAGACCACGGTAACCAAAGTAAGCCATCAAAACGGCGTAGCCTAGGAGTTTCAGCAAACTCATAGCAGGTCTCAAAAAGAGGGCATCCAAGGCTACAGATCGGTTGGCATAGACCAAGTGTTCTTGGTTGATTTCATCAAATTCTGCCTGCAGGCGCTTCTCTTGATTAAAGGCCTGGATAATCCTGATCCCCTCGATATTCTCTGCCAGCTTACTATTGATATCTGACAAGAGACTTCTGGTTTTCTCGATGATTTTCACTGACTTTTTCCGGTAGAGATTGACCAACAGAAAAATCAAGGGTAGAAAGAGCAAGACTAAAGCTGTCAAACGAAAATCCAGCACCAACATGGTATAGAGAGTTGTCAGAAAGATGAAAACTGCTGAAATAAAGCTGGATAAAATCCCTGAAAACATATCACTGATGGTCTCGGTATCATTGGTCAAACGAGAAACGATGGAGCCTGCTGGCGTCTTGTCAAAATAAGACATGCCGAGTTTCTCCATATTGGCAAAGGCATCGCGACGAATATCCCTAACAATACTGTAGGACACCCGCGCAAAGAGAAGATTGCCGACATACTGAACTAGAGTTTGTAGGAGATAAAGACCATAGTAGGCCAGCAAAACGGTAACGGCCAGTTGATTAAGATTGCTGAGGTACTGGTCGATAAAGTGGGAAGCCACAAGGGGAATGACACTTTTAATGACCGTCGTCGCGAGGAGAAAACTGAGTGCCAAAAAGGTCAGGAGGCCATAGGGCTTGAGATAGGACATCAAGCGCTTCAATACAGCCCATTGTTCTTTCTTATTCTGCATCTTCTTCTCCTTTCATTTCCAACTGCTGAGACTGGTAGGTTTGGGCATACCAGCCATCCAGGGCTAGCAGTTCTTCGTGCGTTCCCTGTTCGATAATCTGCCCATTTTGCAGAACCAGAATCAAATCTGCATGGACAACTGCACTGAGACGATGGGCAGTGATAATGGTTGTCTTATCCTTCCGCGTTTCCTTGAGGTTGTCGATAATCGCATACTCTGTCTTGGCATCCACGGCGGACAAGGAATCATCTAAAATTAAGATATCAGGGTCTAAAATCATAGCCCGACTCATGGCTAGACGCTGCTTTTGACCACCAGAAAGACTGACTCCCTTTTCACCAATAACTGTATCAAATCCCTGAGGCATGTCTACAATATCTTGGTAAACTTGAGCTAGCTTAGTCGCTTCCTCGACCGTTGAAAAGGGCAAATTAGGATTGCCAAAGCGGATATTGTCTAAGATAGAGGTCGCAAAGAGAAACTGGTCCTGCGGGACATATCCCATGAGACCACGAAGGTCTGTCAGACGATAGTCCCGAATATCGTGACCGTTTAGGTAAATAGCTCCCTTATCCACATCGTACTCACGCAAGAGGAGCTTAATCAAGGACGTTTTCCCAGAGCCTGTCTGCCCGACCAAACCAAGAGTTTTCCCTTTTTCCAGACTAAAGTGAATATCCGTCAGTGTCTCCTCATTTTCAAAGGCAAAACTATCAATATCGTACTCCAAGCGTCCATTTTCAATACCGTCCAGAGGACATTCAGGATCTTTTACAGGTGATTCCTGAGATAAAAGATCCTCAATCCGTTGGTAAGAAACCTTGCCTCGCTGAGTGATATTAAAGAGGAAACCGATAGCCATAAGAGGCCAAACCAGCATATCCAAGTAGCTGATAAAGGTAACCAGATTTCCAACTGTAATCTGCCCCTTCTGAACCATCAAAGAGCCGTCCAAAAGGGTTAGGACATAGGACGAACCAACAAACAAGAGAACCATGGGGTCAAAGAGACTATCGTATTTCATGGTTTGGAGGTTCTTTTGGAAGGTCAATTCATTGACAGTTTGAAAGGACTTTAACTCGTCCGCCTGATACCCGAAAGACTTGGTCACTTTGATACCTGATACAGACTCCTGTACCTTGTTATTGAGTTCGGAAAAGACAGCTTGAGATTCGCCAAAGGCCTTGTGGGTCTTTCTCCCTAGACGACTGGTCGCATAAGCCATAAAAGGCAAGGGAAGAATGGCAACCAAGGTCATCTGCCATGAGATGCTAAAGAGCATGGTCAGCAAAGTCACCAGTGCCGTGATAGAAGCATCCACCGCAGACATAACACCTCCACCTGCGAGACGAGTTAGGGCATTGATATCATTGGTGGCGTGTGCCATCAGGTCCCCTGTCCGATAGGTCTGATAAAAGGCTGGCGACATCTTAGTAAAATGCTCAAACAAGCGAGACCGCATAATCTGCCCCAAACGATAGGAAGTTCCAAGGATATACATGCGCCAAACATAGCGCAGATAGTACATCCCAAAGGCTGCCAGCAGTAGATAAAATAGGTTAAGAAGGAGGTCCTGCTGAGTTAATTGTCCTCCAGTTATGGCATCAATCACCCGTCCCATGACCATGGGGGGAATGAGATTGAGGACGGAAACCAAGACCAAGGCCACAATCCCGACTAGATAACGGCGCTTTTCTAACTTGAAAAACCACCAGAGTTTTTGAATAATGGACATAAAATCCCTTTCTGATTGCAAATGGAAACCTGAGGCCAATACTCAACGAAAATCAAAGAACAAACTAGGAAACTAGCCGCAGGCTGCTCAAAACACTGTTTTGAGGTTGTAGATAGGACTGACGAAGTCAGTCACATATCTACGGCAAGGCGACGTTGACGCGGTTTGAAGAGATTTTCTAAGAGTACAAGACCCCAGGTTTTTCTTATTCATAGGTTACGACTGAGACGACACCCTTGTCATACTCAGCAATAAAGATATTGGCTACATTGTCATGCCCTTGTTTGCTGAGGTTATCAAGCAGCCATTCTTCGCTCCGACCAATGGTCTCCAAAATTTCCACTTGGATAACACCATCTGTGACAACAGGATACTTGGGATTCTCATCTCCCATTTGGACTACGATGAGTTGACCGTTTTGCTCCTGCATAGCGCGTTTGACTTGTTTCATTTGGAAAATTCCCTGGCTACGGAGCTTAAGTGCTACGTCCGCTGCAGATAATCCAACCGAACGACAGGCTTCTGGATCAATCTTCCCATTTTTGATGAGCAGGGTTGGTTTCCCATCAATCAAACGTTTCACAAAGTGAACATTATTGTTAAGCCATTTAAGAGTCAAGACCAGAATGGTCCACATAATCAGGATAACTGCATACTGAAGGATACTGATAGCGCTATTGTAAATCACCCCACCGATGATACCCCCGAGTACATAATTCTGAATTTGGTCTATTGCTGAGTTAGGTGCTAGGTTGCCCTTTCCTGTCACATTAATTACAAAAACCAGAGAAAAGAGACCCAAGGCTAGTTTGATTAAAATTTCGATATAATTGAGTGTCATTTGCTCACCTCCACCAGCTCAATTGCATCTGTTTTATACAATTCCACTTTCTCTAACAGGTACTTATCTGGCTCACTTCCGTTCAAGGCACGGTAATAGCGATCTCCTACCTTGATAAGCGCGCCATCCGTGTCCGCAGAGGTATTGACATAGACCTCTGACTTGTCTACTCCCAATTCTTTGGAAACAAGCTCGATGAAATGAAGTGAAGCTTGAAATTTATTATTAGATACTTGATTGTTTTGATAAGTCGTGATGCTGACCAAAAGGAGAGCTAATAAGGTCAAAGCTGAAATCATGACCAACTCACGAAATTTGGTCCCCTTTTTATCATGGTATGCCTTAAAAGCAAAAAAACCTGTCACAGCTAATAGAACAATTCCAAAGCCAACCATGATACCATTTTGCTGACCGATTTGGCTGAGGACATAGTCATAAGAATAGAATTTCATGTATTTTCACTCCCTTTCATAAAATCATTCTTAATTATAAACGAAAGAGGATGATTTTTCAAACCATACGTTGGGGAAATGCGCCTTTTTTTGGTATAATATAGTCTGTAATCTGAATGAAAAAGGTAACTTTATGAAACTCATCTCATGGAATATTGATTCCCTCAACGCAGCCCTAACAAGCGACTCAGCTCGTGCAAAATTGTCCCAAGAAGTCCTACAAACCTTGGTAGCCGAAAATGCTGATATTATCGCTATCCAGGAAACCAAGCTTTCTGCAAAAGGGCCTACAAAAAAACACTTGGAAATTTTAGAAGAACTCTTCCCAGGTTATGAAAACACTTGGCGTTCCTCTCAAGAACCTGCTCGCAAAGGCTACGCTGGAACCATGTTCCTTTATAAGAAAGAACTCACACCAACGATTAGCTTCCCAGAAATCGGTGCTCCTTCTACCATGGACTTGGAAGGCCGCATCATCACCTTGGAATTTGATACATTTTTCGTAACCCAAGTATACACACCAAACGCTGGTGATGGGCTCAAACGCTTGGAAGAACGCCAAGTCTGGGACGTCAAATACGCTGAGTATTTGGCTCAACTAGACAAAGAAAAACCAGTCCTTGCAACCGGTGACTACAACGTAGCCCACAAGGAAATCGACCTTGCAAATCCTGCCAGCAACCGCCGCTCACCAGGCTTTACCGACGAAGAACGTGCTGGCTTCACCAACCTACTGGCTAAAGGCTTCACCGATACCTTCCGCTACTTGCACGGTGATGTCCCAGAGCGTTACACTTGGTGGGCACAACGCAGCAAGACTTCTAAAATCAACAATACAGGCTGGAGAATCGACTACTGGCTCACCAGCAATCGCGTGGCTGACAAGGTGACTAAGTCTGACATGATTGACTCAGGTGCGCGTCAAGACCATACGCCGATTGTATTGGAAATTGAACTCTAAGGAGAAAGCTAATGGACTATCAAGCTGTCATTCCTGAATTTGTAGTATCTGACCTCGAAAAGTCACGCCACTTCTACTGCGACTTGCTGGGATTTTCTGTCGAATACGAGCGTCCAGAGGAGAAATTTCTCTTCCTCTCGCTTGAAGACTGCCAACTTATGCTAGAAGAAGGCAGCACAGAAGAATTAGCCCAACTAACCTATCCTTTCGGGCGCGGTGTCAATATTTCCTTTGGCATTGAAGATGTCCCTCAGCTCCACCAAAAACTGCTGGAAGCTGACTACCCTATCCATCGTCCGCTGACCAAACGAACATTTCGTGTTGGGGATTACTACATCTATCCTCACGAATTTGCCGTTTTGGATCCAGATGGTTATTTTTTAAGATTCAGCGAGTAGAAAAATAGAGACTGGAAAAATCTTTCAAATCAGAAAAAGGCATATTGTCAGGTCTCGAAAAATCCTGATAATATGCCTTTTATGATGGAATAATCTTCTAAATGTTAGCCTACAATTGAGCTTTTGCTCTTTTTTCTTCAATTTGTTCGTTTTTTATATCTAAACATTAACAAAATATTTGATTTATAAAGTTAATTAGTGTAAAATAAAAACATTGGCGTCAGCCTATTTAAAATTGAATATCATTTTACTTGTTTATGTCGTGAATTGGCACGACGTTTCTACAAGGTGCCGGAACACCTAACAATGAGTAAGTCTGCTGAAGGTATGGGTTGGGCCATACCTGTTTGGAGGGCTTGCTTATCTGTTAAGTAGGCCCTTTTTCTATTTCCTGCCAGAATCTCTAAACAAGCAAATGAAGCATCTTTTAGACTTTAGGAGGTCTTATGAAATTATTAGAAGAGCGCATCCTTGAGGATGGGCATATCTTGGGTGAAAACATCCTCAAGGTAGATTCCTTTTTAACCCACCAAGTTGACTTTAGCTTGATGCGGGAAATTGGTAAGGTATTTGCGGACAAATTTGCTTCTGCTGGTATTACCAAGGTCGTGACCATTGAAGCGTCAGGCATTGCCCCAGCCGTTTTTACTGCCGAAGCCTTGAATGTTCCCATGATTTTCGCCAAGAAAGCTAAAAACATCACCATGAACGAAGGCATCTTAACTGCCCAAGTCTACTCCTTTACCAAGCAGGTGACAAGCACCGTTTCCATCGCTGGAAAATTCCTCTCACCAGAGGACAAGGTCTTGATTATTGACGATTTCCTTGCTAATGGCCAAGCTGCCAAAGGCTTGATCCAAATCATCGAACAAGCTGGAGCAAAAGTTGAAGCGATTGGTATCGTGATTGAAAAATCTTTCCAAGATGGTCGTGATTTGCTTGAAAAAGCAGGATATCCCGTCCTATCACTGGCTCGCTTGGATCGTTTTGAAAATGGTCAGGTCGTATTTAAGGAGGCAGATCTCTAATGCAAAAACAAGAAAAACACTCGCAAGCAGCCGTTCTTGGCTTACAGCACTTACTAGCTATGTACTCCGGTTCTATTCTGGTTCCTATCATGATTGCGACAGCTCTTGGCTATTCAGCTGAGCAGTTAACCTACCTAATCTCCACAGATATCTTCATGTGTGGGGTGGCCACCTTCCTTCAACTCCAACTCAACAAATACTTTGGGATTGGACTACCAGTCGTTCTCGGAGTCGCCTTCCAATCCGTCGCTCCTTTGATTATGATTGGGCAGAGTCACGGTAGCGGTGCTATGTTTGGTGCCCTTATCGTTTCAGGGATTTATGTGGTTCTGATTTCAGGCATCTTCTCAAAAGTGGCCAATCTTTTCCCATCTATCGTAACAGGCTCTGTCATCACTACGATTGGATTGACCTTGATTCCTGTCGCTATTGGAAATATGGGAAATAATGTCCCAGAGCCAACTGGTCAAAGTCTCTTGCTTGCAGCTATCACTGTTCTGATTATCCTCTTGATTAACATCTTTACCAAAGGATTTATCAAGTCCATTTCTATTTTGATTGGATTGGTTGTCGGAACTGCCATCGCTGCTACCATGGGATTGGTGGACTTCTCTCCTGTTGCGGCAGCACCACTTGTCCATGTCCCAACCCCCCTCTACTTTGGTGCTCCAACTTTTGAAATCTCCTCTATCGTCATGATGTGTATCATTGCAACGGTGTCTATGGTTGAATCCACTGGTGTTTACCTAGCCTTGTCAGATATTACCAATGACCCAATCGACAGCACGCGCCTTCGCAACGGTTACCGCGCAGAAGGTTTGGCCGTACTTCTCGGAGGAATCTTTAACACCTTCCCTTATACAGGATTTTCACAAAACGTTGGCTTGGTCAAATTGTCTGGTATCAAGACCCGTCTGCCAATCTATTATGCAGCTGGTTTCCTAGTCCTCCTCGGACTCCTACCTAAGTTTGGTGCCCTCGCCCAAATCATTCCGAGTCCTGTCCTTGGTGGTGCCATGCTGGTGATGTTTGGCTTTGTTTCCCTTCAAGGGATGCAAATCCTCGCCCGCGTTGACTTTGCTAACAATGAACACAACTTCCTTATCGCAGCTGTATCAATCGCTGCTGGTGTAGGTCTAAATAACAGTAATCTCTTTGTCAGCATGCCGACAGCCTTCCAAATGTTCTTCTCAAATGGAATCGTCGTAGCAAGCCTACTGGCCATTGTCCTCAATGCCGTGTTAAATCATAAAAAGAAATAAGAAAAAGAGGTACGAACCTCTTTTTTCTATATCCTTACCTGTCTTTCTTCTGACCTTTGTCCTGTGACAAACATGGTAAAGGTGGCTTTGCAGACATTTCTGCCTTCTTGATTGGTGATATCGACATCCACGACACAGGTTGTGCATCCATGATGGACACATTCTCCTTTAATGGTCAGCACATCGTCGCGTTTTCCTGCCTTGAGGTAGTTGATAGAGGACTGAAGCGTCACTCCATCAAGCCCTAGTGAAATGACCACCAAACCACTAATCTGGTCACAAAGGGTAAAGAGATAGCCACCATGGGCATTGCCATAGTAGTTGAGCGACGAGTTCACTACTTTCGTCGTCACCACAACATGACCATCTCTCATTTTTTCTATTTCGTAATTTTCAAAAGCAGATATAGCGTCAAAATGCAAATCTTTCATCGTTTCCTCCTGATAGTTCAAACGACACTATGATACTACTTTTTATAGGACTGTGCAAGGAGAAAGCTCCTAGTCTGGCAAAATTCCAACCTGCTCTACAAAGCGCATAAAGGCTGCCTGTCCTTGTTCCGTCTGCTTGTAAACCCCTGCGTCCTCCAAAACACGCGCAAAGATAGCACCCACAGAGTCCTTGACGATTTCAAGGGCTTTTTCTTTATCCGCTAGGTCTGGATGTTGGGCTTTGAGCTGGTCTGCCCATTCCTGATGATAGTCTGCAACTGCTTCATCATCTCCTACAAGATAGCTGGCGACTTGCTCCACTTCTGCTTTCAGGCGTGGTGGCAAGATAGCCAAGCCCATGACCTCAATCAAGCCGATATTTTCCTTCTTGATATGTTGGACATCCTTGTGGGGATGATAGATGCCATCAGGATGCTCTGGCGATGTCTGATTGTCTCGCAAGACCAAGTCCAACTCAAACTGTCCATCGCGTTTACGGGCAATGGGTGTGATGGTGTGATGTGGTGTCCCGTCTGTCTCTGCCAAAATCTGTACTTTAGCGTCTGAATATTGCCGCCATTCCTGCAAAATTTTGTCAGCCAAGTTAATCAATTCCTCTTTGAAATCCGAAGTCAAACGTAGCACTGACATAGGCCACTTGACAATCCCAGCCTTGACCTGCTCAAATCCAGCAAATCGAAAAGTCTTTTGCAAGGGAGCCAATTCCATAGGAAATACGTGACGGCCTCCTTGATAGTGATCATGAGTGAGAATAGAGCCTCCCACAATCGGCAGGTCGGCATTCGAACCCGCAAAATATCCCGGAAATTGCTCTACGATCGCCAGCAGACGCTCAAAGCTGAGACGGCTGATAGCCATGGGACGATGCTTCCCATCTAAGAAAATACAGTGCTCATTAAAATAAGCATAGGGCGAATACTGGAAGCCCCACTCCTGACCCGCCATTTCAAAACGAATAATGCGGTGATTGCTGCGAGCTGGATGGTTAACCCGACCATGGTAGCCTTCGTTCTCTAGACAAAGCTGACACTGGGGATAATTGCTAGCTTGCACCAACTTGGCCGCCGCAATCTCCTTTGGATCCTTTTCAGGCTTAGAGAGGTTGATGGTAATCTCAAGTTCTCCGTAGTCAGATGGTACACGATAAGCAATATTTTTAGCAATGGCCTTGAGCTTGATGTAGTCGTTTTTCTGGCTGAGCTGGTAAAAATCCCCTATCGCCTGCTCAGGAGAGTGAGCATAGGTTGTCCAAAAGTCACGATTAACCTGACTTGGACAAGGGGTTACCAAGTCCATCAGTTCAGCACCAAGGATTTCACGCGCAGTCTGACTATCCTCAATCGTCTCTAATCGAACCGCTTCCTCAACCAACTGGTCCTTGAGGTCAATCAATTTATCCAGATTCGTCTCAACTTCCAAAACACCATCTCCCACTCGTGCCAAGACACGATTGGTCAGGTAGATTCGATCCATTTCCTCAAATGAACTTTCAGTAATAACATGTGTTACAAATTTATCTACTAAGGTCACGATAGAGCCTCCTTTTAACTAGTCAAGGACGCGAGTGCCACCTGCAACTTCAGCGATATAGAAGCTTGGAGCGTATCCAACTACTTCCTCGTAGCGCTTGCCTACAGCCTCCTTAAAAGCCTCAACAGCATCTTTTTGAACCAAGGCAATGGCACAGCCACCAAATCCTGCCCCTGTCATACGAGCACCAAGAACACCTTCCTGAGCCCAAGCTGTGTGAACAAGGGTATCCAATTCCAAGCCAGTTACTTCATAATCATGCTCAAGAGAAACGTGAGATGCATTCATCAAGCGACCAAATGTTTCCAAATCACCTACCTGAAGAGCTGCTTGTGCTTTGAGGGTACGTTGATTTTCAAGAACAGCATGGCGAGCACGTTTTAAGCGATTTTCGTCTTTAATTAGATAGCTGTATTGGTCAAAGGCCCACTCATCCAATTCACCCAGGGTCTGAATATCCAAGGCAACTTGCAATTCTTCCACAGCTTTTTCACACTCAGCACGGCGTTCATTGTACTTAGAGTCCGCCAGTTCACGGCGTTTGTTGGTGTTCATGATAACAACAACATTGTCCTTCAAATCAAGTGGCACAAAGTCATACTCCAAGGTGTTGGTATCTAGGTAAATGGCCCGTTGGTCAGCTCCCATACCGATAGCAAACTGGTCCATAATACCAGAGTTGACTCCGATAAAGTTGTTTTCTGTTTGTTTTCCGATTTTAACCAAATCCAAACGGCCTAGTTTTAAACCAAAGAGATGCTCTGCCACAACCCCCGTCAAAAGTTCCAAGGATGCTGATGATGACAAGCCTGCACCATTTGGGATATTTCCATAAACATAAAAATCAAACCCTTTGTCAATCACGTGTCCAGCTTCTTGCAAGAAATGAAGAACCCCTTTTGGATAGTTGGTCCAGCTGTGCTCTTTTTCAAATTTGAGGTCAGTAAGAGGCACTTCGATGATACCCTTGTCCTCAAAGTTGGCTGAGTAGAAACGCAAAACTTGGTCATCACGCTTGCGAGCCACTCCATAGGTTCCCAAAGAAATAGCAGCTGGAAAAACGTGCCCACCGTTGTAGTCTGTGTGTTCACCAATCAGATTAATACGACCTGGTGAAAAGAAAGTTTGGTCTGCTTCTTGACCAAAAACGGCAAGAAAGTCTTTGCGAAGGGCTTCAGTAGTAAGATCTTGTGTCATATGAATTCTCCTTTGACTGTCCGTTAAGTCACCTTAACGTGTAATCGTTTTCTTCTATTGTATCCAAGGCATTTGCCAAGGTCAATCCTTTTTACTAAATTTTTACTAAACTATCAGTAAAAAGCAGAAAAATATGATATACTAACCTAAAAGGAGGAGGATTTATGGCTACCTTAAAAGACATTGCACAGCTAGCCTCTGTCTCTATCGCGACCGTATCTCGTGTCCTCAACCGCGACCAGAGCCTATCTGTCACAGAAGAAACCAGACATCGTATTTTAACTGTCGCTGAAGAGCTGGGCTATACTAAGCACCTCAAGACAGGCGAATCCCACAAACCCAAGCAAAAGATTGCCATTATCCAATGGGTCAGCGAACAAGGGGAGTTGGACGACCTCTACTACTATCAGATTCGTCTCGGTATTGAAAAAAGGGCCCAAGAGTTGGACTATGACATCTTGCGCTATTTTAATGACCATCCTTTTACACTAAGCGAGGAAGTGATTGGCATTCTCTGCATCGGAAAATTTAGCCAAGCTCAGATTGCTGCCTTTGAAGAATACCAAAAACCTTTAGTCTTTATAGACAGTGACACCCTCTCACTAGGTCATACCTGTATTATCACTGATTTTTACACTGCTGTGAAACAAGTTGTAGACCATTTCCTCAGTCAGGGGGTGGATCGGATTGGCATTCTCACAGGCCTTGAGGAAACAACCGACCAGGAAGAAATTATCCAGGATAAGCGACTAGAAAACTTCAAAGACATTACCCAATCAAATGGTATCTACCATGAAGAACTGGTTTTTCAAGGGAGCTTTACTGCCCAGTCTGGCTATGACTTGATGAAGGAGGCCATTCACAAGCTAGGAGAACAACTCCCACCAGCCTTTTTCGCTGCCAGCGATAGTTTAGCCATCGGTGCCCTCCGTGCCCTTCAAGAAGCTGGAATTAGCCTACCAGACCGCGTCAGCCTTATTTCCTTTAACGACACTAGTCTGACCAAGCAGGTCTATCCTCCTCTTTCTAGCATTACCGTCTATACCGAAGAAATGGGCCGAGCAGGTATGGATATTCTTAATAAGGAAGTTCTCCACGGTCGCAAAATCCCCAGCTTGACTATGCTGGGCACCAGACTGACTTTGAGAGAGAGTACGAGGAATGAATAGGATAACGAAACGACCTCGCTAGAGGTCGTTTTGTTAATGATGATGACCATGCTTCTGCTCTACCTCTCTCACCTTCCGCCTATGTTGCGCATGGTTACTTTGACTGCTATCTACTTCAATAGTGATATTCTGCACGCCTCTTTCTTCTAAACATTGACGCACCACTTCTTTGGTTTCCATCATCTGTTCCCAGTCCTTAATACAAATGTGGACAATAGCATTATTCTCTAGACCGTCCATGGACCAAATACTAAGTTGATTGATACTTTTGACATTGGGAAGAGCCTCTAAATCCTTCTCCAAATCACTTGTCTCGACCCCTTCTGGCACAGCATCTAGGAAAATCTTCAGTGCGCTCCAAAAGCGAGGAATGGCTTTCGACAGAATAAAGACAGAAATAACCAGAGATAAAAATGGATCGAGGATATACCAATCTGTAAATCGGAGGATAATCGCCATTAGGATGACAGCCAACCAACCAAGAGTGTCTTCCAAAAAATGCAAGCTAAGAATTGACTCATTCTTTGTCTTTCCTTTACGAACTACCAGACTTGCTAGTACATTGATAACTACTGCAATGATTCCCAGCCAGAGGATGCCATTCTCATTGACGGGTTGCGGGTGAGCGATCTTTGTGATATTTTCCAAGATCACTAGGACAGACCCTATCATAAGAATCACAGCCGTTAGCATGGCCCCTAAAAGACTAAAACGTTTGTAACCCAAGGTGTACTGTCTATCTTCTTCACGGTTTGAAGTTGTTTCTAAAAGGGCTGAGATGCCAATGGCTATAGCATCTCCCAAGTCATGAACAGAATCAGCAAGAACTGCACTCGAACCAAAGATTCCTCCTGCGATAAACTCAACAATCGCATAACTTAAATTTAAGAAAAAAGCTAACCAGATAGATGTTTTAGAACTCATTTCTCTCCCTCCTTTGGTATAATGGGTATATACATACTTCTTTCATTTGTATTATCTAATAAAATCCAAAGAAAGGATAGAAGCAAACTGTCAGTCCTGTTCAGTTCTGAACAGTTTGTCTCAAGTGTCTATATGCCAAAAAGAGACCGTCGAGTCAGCAAGACTAAAAAAGCCATCTATCAAGCTTTTTTACAACTTTTGAACGACAAGGGCTATGATGCCACTACTGTTCAGGATATCATTGACCTAGCAGATGTTGGACGTTCTACTTTTTACTGTCACTATGAAAGCAAGGAACTCCTTTTAGATGAGCTTTGTCGCTACCTCTTTCATCATCTCTTTGAAAGGGAAGGACACTTTACTACCGAGGACTACCTCGCACATATCTTTTTACATTTTCAGAAAAACCAGGACCGTGTCACCAGTCTCCTTTTTTCCAAAAACGACTACTTCCTCCGCCTACTACACAAGGAACTCGAACACCACGTCTATCCCATGGTGGCGGATGACTTGCAAGAGTCCTATCCAAACATTCCGGCCTCCTACCTCCAGCATTTTGTTGTGACGAACTTTATCGAGACTCTAACTTGGTGGCTAAAAAAAGGAAAATCTTATACAGAAGACCAAGTGGTGAGATTTTACCTTGATGTAATGGAGACGACCTCTACAACTCCACTTGATAACTAAGCCTGTAACTCAGAAAGGAACCAACTATGTTAACTTCGATGATTCTAGGAATACTAACAATTGTACTAGCTCTCGCCTTCTCATTGCTTCACCTTGCTGCTGCTTTTTCAGCCATGAAACAAAAGAACTACAGTCTGGGAAACACGTGCATCTTGGTCGGCAGTTGCATCACTTCTCTGGCTCTAGCTATCTTTTACTTCGTCCCACTGGCAACCATTCTACTATGGATTGTGGGTTCGAGTATCGTCTGCTATGGTGCCTACTGGAACGGGCGACAGCAAGAAAATCAACATATATCGCACCACATTATTCGTATAACGAGTGCTATTGTCATTACGGTATTATTCATTTTGCTCTAACACAAAAAAGGATCATCTGATCCTTTTTTTACTTTTTTAAGCGCTTTTTGCTGCCTTGCTCCACTGATACCACCCAACTAGACTATTGATGAGATAAATTAGGTATTTCCCTTGGATTTGCAGGCTTTCTCCCCACCAGAGATAGATTGAAAAGACATTAGTAGCAGCCCAGAATATCCACTGTTCACGGTAAACAGCTGTCATGAGGATTTGCCCTACACCATTGGTCGCATCAGTGATAGAATCACGATAGGGACGATTAGCTCCGATAGACTGATAAATAAACCCAAAGGCCAACCACCAAAGAACACTAATAGAAAGATACTTTGTCCAACCCTTGCCGTCTAGTTTACGTGCGACAAACTCTTGTTGTTCTTTCTTAAACTGGGCTTGATAAATCCAAACCAAGAGACCAATTGGCTGCATAATTGTAAAATAGAGAGTTGTTAAAACCTCACCATAGAAGCCTTTTTGAAAGGCAAGCACCAGATAAATGATGGAATTAATCAAACCAAATAGGTAGTTACTAGCACGACCTTCAGCTTCTCAAAGAGCAGAAAAAAGGTTAGTAAGGCTTGAGAGATGAATCATTTTAAAGGCAAACAATTCCAACAAGACGTCATCATTGCCGCTGTTGGTTATTACCTACGTTACAATCTGAGCTATCGTGAAGTTCAGGAATTGCTTTATGACCGTGGAATAAATGTTTGTCACACTACGATTTATCGGTGGGTTCAAGAATACAGTAAAATCCTCTATCATCTCTGGAAAAAGAAAAATAAACAGTCCTTCCATTCGTGGAAAATGGATGAAACCTATATCAAAATTAAGGGGCGTTGGCATTATCTCTATCGAGCGATTGATGCGGACGGTTTAACATTGGATATCTGGTTACGAAAGAAACGTCGAGCAGACGATAACAGCTATAAGTTAGAAGATACCGCCTATCAAGAAGATAAAGCACGCAAAGCAGAAACCGAAGATAAGCTAGCTATTGAAGCAATGAAAAGCAAGTACACCACGCTATTGCTAGAAAATATGTTGCTAAGTTCGTTTGAAATGCAAGATACAAAAATCATGGCAGGATTGCAAGTCCATGTTTACCCCCTCTATGACGAACTGAAAGAATTAAGAGGGCTAAATAGTGTTAAAGACCACTTGTCTTATGTTGCCAGCAGACGTGAAGAATATTCTAAGCATAATATCGCACGCTACCTCAAAAAAGCCATTGAACAATATCTACCAACGGTTAAAAGGCAGGACTTAAACCATGAGTGAAGACTTAAAAACGATCAAAGAGCTGTCGGATGAGTTGAGTGTTACAAAACAAAATATTCAATATCACTACCAAAGGTTACCAAAAGAATTACAGCTTAAAAGTTCCAATGGGTCTAATCTAATAAATTCTAAAGCAGAAAAAATAATTTTAGGTAAAGTAGAAAGTAGTAGCAAATCAAATACCAAAGACCAACAAATAAGTAGCAAAGACCAACAAATAGAAAAACTAACTAATTTGTTAGACCAGTAACAACGATTAGCCTTGCAAGATAAAAAGTTGCTAGAAGAATACAAGGCGGAAAATGATAACTTAAAAGCCCTCAAAATGCCCTCACAGGAAACAGAATTCAAACACTTAGACAATCAATATAAAGATGAAGTGAACGCTCTTAAATAGAAGTTGGAAAATTTACAGGAACAAATCAAAGATCAAAAAAGGATAGAAGAACAAGAAAAACCAATAAAATGGTGGAGACTATGGCGAAAATAGATGATTCAGTTAAAAAGAAAGTTCCAGAATTGCGATTTAAAGGATTCACGGATGAATGGGAACAGCGTAAGTTGAGAGACGAAGTTCGAATAGTGATGGGACAGTCTCCTAATTCAGAAAATTATACTGATGATCCTAATGGACGCTAAAAATGCGAAGACCTATGAAGACCTATTTTGTATTAGTCAAACAAAAAATCCAAAAGAAATGGTATATGATTATGACCATGAAACAAAGTAAAATCAAACCGAGTGATCTGAGGAAGCACCCGATGATCATGAAACGTTATTAAACACAAAAGTCACCCATGTGAGTTCTTGCCAGAAGCTGAAGTTAATCCTTCAACCTGGAAAACCCGCAGAGGTGACTTTTTCTATACATCTCGATTTTTCTGGCAATAATCATTAACCGATAAATATGTCTGTGAATCACCCAGAGACTCCGCTATGTCCATAATCCGCGGTGGTAGTAATCCCACTCGCTGGACAAGTTCGTGATTGCTGAACAATTCCCGTGGACTGCCGGCGAAGCCAAACTTCCCGTGTTCCATAACATACACCGACTCAAACTCGGCGGCGACCCAATCCATGTCATGGGTGATGGTCACAACTTGGTGGCCCGAATCAGCCAACTGATGGAAAATTGCGGTCAACTTGCGCCGGCTTTCCCAATCAAGCGACATCATCGGCTCATCAAATAAATAAATCGCCGGATCCACTGCCAAAACTGTGGCAACGCTCAACAGCTTGCGTTCCGACAATGACAGGTCATATGGACTTTCAGCTGTTTTATCATCCAAGCCAACTCTTTTTAGAGCCGCTAAAGCCCGCCTCGTAATCGTGTCGTGGTCATCCATGACCTGCGCGACATTCCACTCCACCTCTCGTTGAACGGTCGGGTTGAAAAGCTGATCGTCAGGATTCTGAAAAGTAATCCCAACCTTCAGTAACTTTTCGACTGGTTTAAGATCATTAAAATTTTCTCCATCGATCTTAATCACACCGGTTTGTGGTGTCAGCAAACCCGTCAACAATTTGAAGAGCGTTGATTTGCCGGCACCATTTTGGCCGACAATCGCCACCATCGGATCGGCGAAGTGTTTGTCTTCAACATCCAAGCTAAAGGACCGTTCCGGATAAGTGAACGTCAGGTGGCTCAGTTCAATTGTGGACATAACGAACCTCCTTCATATCAGCGTAATTCACCGGATACCGGCCATCAGCCAAGTGCCAATCCATTTTTTGAGCAAGTTGCTGGATTGTCGGGGCTGGAATCTGCCAGTCAGCTGCCAAATGATTAAACACCTCACCCGGCCTGCCCTGGGCTACCATTTGACCCTCGTGCAGCACCCACACAACGTCGGCGACTTCGCACAAATCGTCAATTTCACTGGTGACAATGAAGACAGTCGTCTCTTTGACTTGGGCCAGCCATTGGAAAAATTGCCGGCGGCCAAGGGGATCCATCTCACTGGTCGGATCATCCATAATCAAAACAGCCGGATTAGCCACAATTGCCGTGGCAATTGCCAACCGCTGGATCTGACCACCGGAAAGGCTCTCGGGACGCAAATTCAGCTGTTCAATCAGCCCCATTTGCGTGGCAACTTCTTCAACCCGTTTTTGAATCAGTCCTTCAGCCATTCCCTGATTAATCAAGTCAAAGGCGATTTCATCGGCAACCGTGTCTGCCAACCCGCTTAGTTGGCCAGCTGGATTTTGCAGTACAACTCCATTCATGGCATTATAAACGGGCCAATTGTCAGACACTCGCTGGCCAAACATGTGCCAATCGCCCTCAATCTCAGCAGACACAATTTTGGGAATGACCCCTGCCAGCACACGGCACAAAGTCGATTTGCCGGAGTGGCTATTCCCGATAATCCCAACCACCTGGCCGGTATGAACCTCCGCGTTAATCTGACGCAGTTGTGGTTGCTCAGTACCCGGATAACGGGTGGTCAAATTTTCAATTACAATCCGTTTATCTTCGTCCATATCTTCCACCCAATCAATAAAATTGCCAATCCAGTCAGACCAATGTGCAGCGTCCGCGACAGGCGATACACGCGCTGGGAGGTTCTGACAGTCCGGTTGAGATTATCAAAACCTCTCAGTTGGAGAGAAATCGACCGCGTCATCGATTGATCCAAGGTCTTAATCACCAATGGAATTAGAACCGGCAGGACTGACTTTAATTTCTGAATCAACGTTTTTTGCGGATTGGTTCCGCGAACTTTTTGTGCCTGCTGGATTTTCCGCATATTGCGCATCATTTCCGGCAAAATATAACACACCGACATCAGAACGTAGACGGTTTTATAAGACAATCCGGACAGTTCCAAATAGGCCGCGTTTTCTAAAATACTCGTGGTCACCATAAAAAAGCCACTGGTCAAAATAATCACCAATACTCGACAACCCAGAGTGGTGGCGTAAATCAGGCCTTCTTTGTAGAACGGCACCCCAAGCACAGAAAACAGCACAGTTTGATTCCGACTGTAAAATAACCCTTGGATGATCAGCATGGTGCAAATCAGAAACAGGCTGAATCCCAGCGCCTTAAAGGTGGTAGAACTCAATTTGGAAAATAACAATAGCAGTGTTGCGACAAGAATTAATCCGGCCTGAAGCAATAAATTCATACTGGCAAAGCTCAACAACGTCATGTCCAAGATGAACAAGAGCTTAGTAATCGGATCGATCACCTGGTACCACTTGAGCTTGACCCGTGGCGCTCCAGAAATCAATGTTTTATCAGTCATCATTTATCATCGCTAAAGAAGTGCACCATCCGCTTCGGCAGCTGACGATAGATGAAGAATGCCAGGTAGGCCACGCAGACTTTATCCAAAATATCCAAGACAAACTCATCGGTAAATGAGGCCAGCCACACTGGTGCATGATTGGCGACCATTACCGCAAACAATGAGTCACCCCAAGCGATACCGGTCTGACCACCCCAAAAGATGACGTTGAGTGGCGTTGAAATGACAGCTGAAACGATGGCAATAATAATAGCAGAAACAAATACTCGTCGCGCTGACGAGAACCACCCATTGGCGTGCAAAACTCCGACAGCAATCCCAATTCCGATGCTGGTAATCGCATACACGGTTGAAATTGGCGATAAGGTCAGCCCATAGATCACGTTGTTGATGAAACCACTAATGGCACCGGCAACCGGCCCAGCCAACATGCTAGTAAGAAAGGTTCCCAAAGACCCCAGCCAAACGGGCAACTTTAACCCCTCCGCCAAGGCTTTGGCAACATAGTTAATCCCCACGGCAGCGGGAATCAAAGTCATGGTGGCAGCACTTAACTTAAATTTCCACATACTGGTACGATGAATCGGTTCTGTTTTCATAATCTTCTCCTTTTGTTTTTTAAGAGCCGTGTCTGGATAGACTTTCGGACGCAACGCTCTATTATATATCTACTGAACTGTCTATACACAAGATTTCCATCCTTAGTCGACATGAGCTGGAAATCTTTATTTGTTAAGTAGTTCACAACACATTATACACCTATTTTGTGAATAGTCAAGTGTATTTACAGTAAAATTTTAGATAATCTTGAAAATTTCCTCTTATTTTCCATTTAAAAATGAAAATCATTAATTCTGACACCAAAAAAGCCCAGACAAGATTGCCTGAGCATTTTTTTATCTGGTCGTTTAAGCAAGTTGAGTTTAGCATTTTCAAACTATTTCTTCAACAAACCTTGTTCTTGTAAAAACTCCTTGGCTACTTGTTCTGCTGACTTGCCTTCAATTCCGACTTGGTAGTTGAGCTGGCTCATCTGGCTTTCAGTAATTTTACCTGCTAGTTTATTGAGAACTGGCTCCAACTCAGGATGTTTCTTGAGAAGAGCTTCTTTCATGAGTGGAGCCCCTTGATAAGGTGGGAAGAGTTGCTTGTCATCTTCTAAGACCTGCAAATCATAACGCGCCAACTCTGCATCCGTCGAATAGGCATCCGTGATTTGAATATCGCCTGACTGAATTGCCTGGTAGCGAAGGGCTGGCTCCATGGTCGCTACATTGAGATTGAGACCATACATTGATTGCAAGCCCTTATTTCCATCCTCACGATCATTAAATTCGAGAGTAAAACCTGCCTTCAGCTGTCCTTCCACTTTTTTCAAGTCCGAAATGGTCTTCAAGCCATATTCTTGAGCAATCTTTTTCGGAACAGCTACAGCGTAGGTATTTTGATAAGACATAGGTTTGAGATAGGCTAGATGATCCTGTTTGGCAATGCCATCACGCGCCACATCATAAACCTGCTCTGGCTCATGACTCACTTTCGGTGATGGTTGAAGCAGGCTTTCAGTCACCGTACCAGTAAATTCAGGATAGATGTCAATATCGCCTTTTTTCAGAGCTTCATAGAGGAAGCTTGTTTTCCCAAAATTCGGTTTAACAGTCGCAGTCATACTGGTATTTTCCTCAATTAGGAGTTTATACATATTAGCCAAAATTTCTGGTTCTGGTCCCAATTTCCCAGCAATCACCAAGTTTTCTTTCTCTTTTTGAGCTAAGAGGGCTGGACTATAAGACAGACCGAGTAATATGGTCACCAAGGCAAAACCAGAGAAAATCGTCCGCAATTTTGCTTTTTCCATCACTTTTAGTAGGAAGTTAAAGGCAATAGCCAGCACTGCAGAAGAAAGGGCCCCAATCAAAATCAGACTGGCATTATTACGGTCAATTCCCAAAAGGATAAAGGAACCTAGTCCCCCTGCACCAATCAAGGCCGCCAAGGTTGCCGTACCGATAATCAAGACCGCTGCCGTCCGAATACCAGACATTATGACAGGCATGGCAAGTGGAATTTCAAACTTCTTGAGACGCTCCCACCTGGTCATCCCAAAGGCAATCCCAGCCTCTTGCAGACTTGGATCAATTCCCTTCAGCCCAGTAATGGTATTTTGCAAAATCGGGAAAATCGCATAAATCACTAGAGCCGTCAAAGCAGGCAAGGTTCCAATTCCCATCAAGGGGATAAAGAGTCCCAACAAGGCCAGAGACGGGATAGTCTGGAAAATTCCTGCAATCTGCAAGACCCAGTCCGCCAACTTCTCATGATAGCGAAGATAAACAGCCAAGGGAATAGCAATAAAAATAGCTAGTAACAAGGTCAAAAGTGACAACTGCAAATGTTGAGATAGAGCTGTTACCCAATCACCAAAACGATCCTGAAAAGTTGATATCAAATTAGCCATGAACACTACCTCCAAACAAGTCTGCTACAAAGTCTGTTGCAGGAGCCTTTAAAATCGTCTCGGGATTCGCCACCTGACGAATCTCTCCATCCTGCAAGACAGCAATACGGTCCGCCAATTTCAAAGCTTCATCCGTATCATGGGTCACAAAAATCGTTGTCATCCCAAACTCCTTATGCAATTCTTTCGTCAGAACCTGTAGTTGTTTTCTCGAAATAGCATCCAAGGCTGAAAAAGGCTCATCCATGAGGAGAATCTTAGGCTGACCAATCATGGCACGGACAATGCCGACCCGTTGCTGTTCTCCACCAGATAATTCACTCGGAAGTCGATGTCCATACTCATCTACTGGTAAACCAACCTTAGCCAAAAGCTCTTCTGTTTTCGTCGCTATTTCTTCCTTACTCCACCCCTTCATCTCAGGAATAAGAGCAATATTTTCTGCAACCGTTAAATTGGGAAACAGAGCAATGGCCTGTAAAACATAACCAGTAGAAAGACGAAGCTCACGCTCGTCATAGTCTTTGATGCGCTTGCCATCCATGTAAATATTTCCATCAGTCGGTTCCAAAAGACGATTAATCATCTTAATCATGGTCGTCTTACCGGACCCAGAAGGCCCAACTAAAACCATGAACTCCCCATTCTCAATCCGTAAATTGACATCTCTCAAAACATCTTTTTCTGTATAGCGTAGCGCTACATTTTTATATTCAATCATTCTTAGTCCTCAATTTAAAATTTTCCTCGGTTGGTCAAGTCTTCTACCTTAGGCATAACTTCCTTATTATCCCAATGCTCCACAATAAAGCCGTTCTCCAAACGGAAGATATCGTACTGGGCATAGGCAACTCCGTCAATCTGAGTCTGTCCATAGCTGACCACATAATTTCCTTGTCCCAAAAGCTGGAAAACAAAGTCGAAAGTGACACCATGTTCCGCCACATAGTTTTTATAAGCCTGACTTCCTTGGCCAATCTCATGATTATGCTGAATCAAATCGTCCGCCACATAATCACTCCACTGCTCTAGCTCCCCATTTTGGAAAACTTCTGTCAAGAAACGACGAACGGCCTTTTTATTTTCTGCTGTCTTATCCAAATCCTTGATTTCAAAATCTCCAAAGATCTGGTCTAACTGTCCATTTTCTGGAGCACGATAGTAGTCAATAACATCCCAATGTTCTACGATACGGCCATTCTCATCCGCACGGAAAGTATCCGTCGTCACCCATTGCGCTTCTCCGCCATTGAGATATTGATGAACATGAACAAAGACCAGATTGCCATCCTCAATGGTACGGACAATCTTCATCTCACGCCCGGGATGGCGTTCAAAGAAATTTGCAAAGAAAGCCGCAAACCCTTCTTTCCCATCTGGCACACCTGTCGAGTGTTGGATATAAGTATCCCCTACAGACTGAGCTTGAGCCTCAGCAACTCGTCCATCTTGAATAGCATGAATGTATAGGTTGTGAGCATTTTTCACTTGTTTTGACATGATTTATGCCTCTTTTTCTTTTAAATTTGCTAAAATGCGTTCCTGATAGCTTTCAAACTGCCGAATTTCTTCCTCTGAGAAACCTTTATAAAAAATAGCATCCAGTCTTTGACTAACACGATGGCCAACTTCTTTCTGGGACAAACCTTGCTCTGTCAACTTGACATATTTCTTTCTCTTATCTATTCCACATGGGCTAATGGTGACCAGGTTTTGCTCCTCAAGATTCTTAATCATGGTTGTGAGCGTATTGTTGGCGAGGCCAGTCGCTAGTGCAATATCTGTCGCAGTTGCACAGCCCGTCTTACTATTCCATAAAACCGCTAAAATCTTTCCCTGCTCACTCCGATAAAGAGAGTCAGGGTCTTGTCTCAGTAACTTTTGAAAAATCCGCCCATTCAACAAACGAATATGATGGGCTACCAAATGACAATATTTCATGAAACCTCCAATTTATTTCCATATCGATACGAATGAAAACATTATAATACTTATTATTCTAACTGTCAACTATTTCGATTTAGAACTAATTTTTCTCAGTAAAAAATCTCCTACTCAAGGTAGAAGATTTCAATCTTATAAACTTAATCCGTCATGTCTGATACCAAAGTTCGACGCTCCAATGGAATACTGCACATAACTAACAAGAAAATGAAGCCTGACTGAATCCAGAAAAGGGCCAAGTCAAAGATTCCATGCACAGCAACCACTGTAAGGAAAGATAGATAAAGACCGATAATTGGACGTTTCCCCGACTCCTGACTCATATCCATCATCAAACGAACAGGAGCAACAGAAGACAAAGCTAATAAAATGGTTCCCACAATTCCGTAACTCAGAATCGTATCAATATAAAGGCTGTGAGCATGTTCATGATAAGGAGCATTTATCCGAGGATAAGAGTGCATATAGGTCAATGGCCCCTCCCCCCAAAAAGGATTTTGCTTAAACAAGGCCATCCCAGCATCCCAGATAGAAATGCGTTCTTCCATAGAGGAATCTAAAGTCCCCATCCGAACTCCCAAATCACTAGAAAAAAGGAAACTCAAGCCAATCGCAAAGACCCCGATACTAAGCCAAAAGGCCTTCCAGTTTTTAATGGTTGTAAAGAGATAAATGATGGCACCAGCGATGATGGCAGGAAAGGCTGTTCTATTTTGCGTAAAATTCAAACCAAATAGATTCACAAAACCTGCTAGCACACAAAAGACTTTCAACCATCTTAACTTCGTCGTTGTAAAGAGATAAAAGGCAATCATGATACAGAAGCAACAAATGATCCCATAGTAGTTAGGATTAAAGAAGGTGACCTCTGCACGGTTCTGGTGCCACACTTGCATATTGGGAGAAAGAAAGGCATAGTTAAATTTCTTTACAATTTGGAAATGCTCCAAAGTAGCAAAAGCCGCAGAGAGCACACTACCAAACAAGATTGTCTGCAGTATCAGTCGAAAGAAAGCATGTGTCAGACGTTTCTGGTAATAACTAAAGAAAACGAGGAAGAGAAACATCAGTAAAGATGCAACCAATCCAAGCCAGTTCTTGGCGACAATAGAGATGATACTACTGTAGGCAATAAAAAAGAGAAGTACAAGATGTTTGAACAATCCTTTGATAATTCCCTTCATCTCCCCAGTAACAAGTAAACCTATCAAATATAAAGCAAAGAGCGCTAAGAATAAATAAAAAGGTAAAAAGATACTTATGATCATCAAATACAAAAAGAAATCTTTTTTCGAAAGCCCTCTTATCTTATCCAGTAATCCAATTGATTTCAAAACGGATCCTTTCTGTTCTGGATTTCTCCAGAAGATAAATGCTAAACTATCTTTATATTCTACCATTTTTTCCGTCATTTGGGAACAATGAACACGTTTTCGCCACAAAAAACTCTTTCATTAATATAGCATTAGAACTGAATTTTTCTGCCGTTTTCCACTACTTGATAGGTCTGACTCTGCAAATCAATTTCTGCTACTGCTGTTACGGACTTGTCTTTATTTTGACGTTTGATTACAATGCTATGAGCTGTTGGTGTTTCAACGTCAATAGTCCCTTCTAGGTCAAAGGCCTCTGACCGATTACGGAAAGAAAATAGATTAAGAAGGGCCTTCACCACAGGACGTTGAACTTCTTCTGCTATTTCCTCATTACTATAGTAATGACGATTAATATTTCGACCTTCTTTGGTTTCTTCTAATAATTTCAAGTCATTTTTTCCTGCTAATAGACCCACATAGTAAACCTGAGGAATGCCTGGAGCAAAAGCTTGAATCAGACGAGCGAGGAAGTACTTGATATCATCATCTCCAAGCGCAGAATAATAGGTTGAATTGATTTGGTAGATATCTAGATTGTTATACTCTGCACTGGAGTACTTACGTTTAACATTAGCTCCAACCTTATAGAGCTCATTTGAAGCATAGTCAATTTCCTCATCAGTCAGGATATCCTTGACATCCACCACTCCAATCCCATCATGGGTGTCTAGAGTCGTAAATTGCTTCATCGGGCTCATCTTTAACCACTTAGCCAAGCGCTCTGTTCTAGAACTGTAAAGAGTATAAAGGGTCACCATTGGAAGGGCAAAATCGTAAACATAGTAATCATGGTCCGCTATTTTAAACTGAATCGAATAGTGTTCATGAATCTCAGGTAAGAGCTCTGTCCCATACTCAGCAGCGATATCTCGAACTTTGTCCAATAAATTCCAAATATCTGGTTCCACAAAGAAATCATTGGTATCCAATTTCTTCACTGCATAAGCAAAGGCATCTAGGCGAATCAAATCACACCCGTTACCTGCTAGATGTTGAATCGTCTTACGGATGAATGCCATCGTTACTTCTTTGGTCACATCAAGATCAATCTGCTCTTCACCAAAGGTATTCCACAAATGTTCTACTGAACCATCTGCAAAAAGAATTTCTTGCTTTGGTGCACGATCCTTACGCTTGTAAATTAGGTCTACATCAGCTTGTGTCGGACGATTTTCCGGCCAAAACTTGTCCCAGTTTAAAAAAAGATCTTTAAATTCACTGGCTTCATGTTTTTCTTGATAGTCCTTATAATATTTAGATTGGCGAGAAATATGATTAATCATAAAGTCAAACATAAGATAATATTTCTCACCTAAACGCTTAACATCCTCCCAATCACCAAACGCTGGATCCACTTCATCATAGTCAACTGGTGCAAATCCACGATCTCCTGTTGACGGGAAAAATGGTAGAAGGTGAACTCCCCCAATAGCATAGCCAAAATGTTCTTCCAAATTCTCATACAAGTCTTTAAGGTTATTTCCAAGACTATCTGAGTAAGTAATCAACATAGTTTTATTTTGAATGGTCATAGATGGTCTCCTTTTTCTGATGAAAGCCAAGTCTCATATGACCTGGCTTCGTAAATGAAAGATATTTTTAGATTTTTGTTCACATCGAACTCATACTAATATAGACTGCAAGCAACTAAGTACTACTTTCTTTTTTCTACATAGAATTGCCAATAAGCTGAACCGTTCGTCTATGTATGGAATTATAGATTTCCTAAGCTCTTTCCTACTTCACTGCCCCGTTGCTCATTCCTGAAATGATATGTTTTTGGAAGATAAGGTAGACAATGGTTATCGTTACAATTCCCACAATATAGGATGCAAAGCTTGGTCCATAGTCATTAAAGTACTGACCTTGGTAGTTGTACTGGAAGAGAGGCAAAGTCCACATCTTGGAATCCTTATTCAAAATCAACAATGGTAACATAAAGTCATTCCAGAACCATAATGCATTGATGATCAAAGTTGTAGCATGCATGGGCTTCAACATTGGAAAAATGATTCGACGATAAGTTGTAAAACGATCAGCCCCATCAATTTCCGCAGCTTCATCCAAACTATCTGGTACACTGATTTTTATATAACCAACATACAAGAAAAGAGTCTGTGGAATAGCATAAGTTAAGTAGAGTATTACTAGCCCCCACATATTTGCTAGACCGAGTTTACTCATCATAACTGTGATGGGAATCATAATCACCTGAAATGGAACAAATATCCCTAAGATCAAGAGCAAATACATAATTGCAAAGGCTTTTTTCTTGGACATATTTCGAGCAATGGAATAAGCTGCAGCTGGTATAAAGAAAGCTACTACAATCAATGATAACACCGTAATAACTGCTGAATTCCAGAAATAGCCTCCAATCCCATCCGAAATCAAGCGTTCATAATTACTTAAGGTAAAAGGATTGGGCAAACTAAAGAAATGATTCATGATATCCTTGGTTGTCTTGAAAGAACTAAATACCGTTACCAACAAAGGAACAAGTATAAGAATACCACCGACTATCAAGAGGATATATTTCCAAAACTGATTCAATTTTTCTTCTTTTTTCATGTGTAGGACTCCTCTATTAGATTTCAAATTTCTTTGATAGCTTGATTTGGATAAGAGAAACAATTCCAATAATTAAGAATAAAATCAAGGCAATTGCATTCGCATATCCATATTGATTACTCTTGAAAGCATAGTTGTAGACTAAAAGTCCAAGAGACGTTGTAGCATTATTTGGACCACCACTCGTCAACGCAAAAATCTGGTCAAAGGCTGTCAAACCGGACTTAAGAGCCAAGATAAAAACCATAGAAATCGTTGGTAGTAAATAGGGTAATTCAATCTTCCAAAAAGTTTGTTTACTTGTTGCACCATCAATTGATGCTGCCTCTAAAATATCATTTGGAATACTCTGAAGACCAGCAAGAAAGAGAATAATTGGCATTGCTACTCCTTGCCATAGAAGAACAAAAATAGTTGCTACTACCGCTCCGACAGGTGTCCCTAATAGACTCTCTTGTAAAAAACCAATCCCTAAAATTCTTCCAATCGTTGGAAGACCATAGTTGAAGAATTGTTTAAAAATCAAGGAAACTGTCAAACCAGATAAAACAGCCGGGAAAAAGAACCAAGCTCTAAAGAAGGTCTGCCCCTTCATCTTAGAATTTAAGGCTCGTGCCACAACCATCCCAATTGTAATCTCTCCAGCAATCAATGCCAGAGTTAAAATCAAAGTAAAGGCTATGGCTGTGAAGAATTGCCCATCAATCATCAGCAATTTGTAGTTATTTAAACCAACAAATTTATAATTATAGGTCAATCCAGTCCAGTTAGTCAAACTATAGAAAGCACCTTGTACCATTGGAAAGTAAAAGAAGATAGCTTGTAAAGCAAGCGGGATGAGCAAAAATGTCCAACCCCAGTATTTATTTAAAAATTTTCGAATAGCCATATCATCTTAACTCCTATTCTAGTCCAAATCTGCCTTCATTGGATTAAAGAAAGCATTGAGATTGTTTGCCATATTTTTAAGATTTTTATCCATCAGGTAACCTGTACTTAGATTAAAAAAGTCTTCTTCAGAGTTCCAGCGTTGGCCCAACCAAACATAATGTTTGTCCGTAAAGGCCAGTTTAGAAATAGCTGCAAGCGCTGAATCTTCTTTTTCCTGTATGCCTTTCACCGCAACTGGTGATCCATCTACATCATAGTATGACTGCATAGCTGTTGGACTAGTCATATAGCTGATAAATTCTTCGGTTTCCTTAGGGTGTTTGGTAGTAGCTGAAGTTGATAATGCCATGTCCCCTGCACCAACAGTGACTTCTTTTCCTACTTCTTCTCCTGGGAAGGCGAACATCCCCACCTCAAATTTTGGATCCTGTTGATTAATTGCGGCTAATGCCCATGATCCTTGTGGCATCATCAAGGCTTTTTCACTCGAAAATGCTACCACCGCATCATTATAAGAGGCACCACGCCAACCATCTTGAGCATTATCTGCTAATAAATCGAGTCGTTCTGCATCTGCTTTTAAAATAGCATCATCTGCAGAGATTGCGTTTGGTTTTGAAAAGCGAAGGTAATTATTAGCCGCGTCTCCACTACCCGTAAGAGTAATGAGAGAAAGTTGGTGGTAACCATTTAATGTCCAGCCTTCATTGCCTGCAACCGCAAATGGAGAATTCCCACTATCTTTTATCTTTTTGACAATCTCTTGAAACTCTTTAAAAGTCTTCGGTTCCTCAAGTCCTAATTCTTTAAACTTCGTTTTATTGTAATAGATTCCATAAAGATTGGCCGTTAATGGCACGCTATAAATCTTGTTATTGATTGCATACTTTTCAGCATAGTCATTCTTGATGTTCTCAAGATAGGGTTTTCCTGTCATATCTGCAAAATAGCCTGCCTTCGCCCACTCCTGAAAATCCATATTTTGAGGATAGATATTAATAATATCTGGAACATCTCCTGATAAAATCCGAGTCTTTAGAACAATTCCAGCTGAAGGTACTGTAGTCAGCTTCACATCAATATTAGGGTGTTCCTTTTCAAAATCATCCACTATCTTTTGCAAGGTATCTGCCATCTCTATCTTCTGGTTAAAAAACTCAATCGTTACCTTACCATCAGCTGATTGATTGTTCTGACTACAAGCCACTAGGCCTAGTAAACTTGCCCCAGCTACTAAAAGAAAACCTGCTTTCTTATACCATTTCATTGGAATGCCTCCTTGATAAATTTATACGCTTTTATTATAGTCTCTTGAATTTATACTGTCTACTCAAAAAATCTCCTGGTGATAAGGTAACAGTTAAACCTGCATACATGAGCTCTGCACCCGAGTAAACAATGTTTGTCCCTTCCAGCTCATAAAGCCCTTCCACCTCTAAGTCTTTTAGTTTCAAGGTGGTTTCCATTGTTTCCACAACTGATAGGACTCGGACGTAGGTTACAATCGTTTGATTTCCATAGTTAAATTGCACAGCTGCTTCATTGGATTCAGCATCGGGATTGATTAACCTGTACTGATTTCCCAACTGGACTACTGGTCGCAATTCTTTATACAAGTTCACCTGATTAGCAATCTCAGCTTTCTCATCATCTGATAAACTTGTCAAATCAAGCTCATAACCCAGATTCCCCATCATGGCTACATGACCGCGAGTTTCCAATGGTGTCATTCGTCCCATCTGATGATTTGGTACTGCTGACACATGAGCCTCCATAGAAATGGTTGGATAGAGATAGGATGAACCGTATTGTATTGGTAAACGTGCAATAGCATCAGTATTATCACTAGCCCAGACCTGTGGGAAATAACGCATCATACCAAGATCATTTCTGCCACCGCCACCAGAGCAGGACTCAAAGAGAATATGGTTGTGCTTCTCTGTCAGATACGAAACGAGTTCGTAAAGCCCCAACATATACTGATGAGACTGCATCTGGGTTTCCAAGTAGGTTGAACCATTCCCCAGATTAGTGATATTGCGGTTCATATCCCATTTGATGTAGTCAATTTTATGATGAGAGAGGAGTTCATCTAAGACATTTTTCAAATATTCTACTACCTGGGGATTGGCAAGATTAAGTACTAATTGATTTCGAGAGTAAGTATGATCATATCCTGGAACCTGAATAGCCCAGTCAGGATGTTTACGATACAAGTCGCTATCAACGGAAATCATCTCAGGTTCTAACCAAAGCCCAAACTGCAAACCTCTTTCATGGATCGCTGAAATCAGACTTTCTAGACTTCCACCCAGTTTTTTCTCATTCACAACCCAATCACCTAAAGCACGATTATCATCAAAGCGATTACCAAACCACCCATCATCTAATACAAAAAGTTCAATTCCAACTTTCTTAGCTTCATCAGCTAGTTCTAACAGTTTTTCTCTCTGAAAGTCAAAGTAGGTAGCTTCCCAGTTATTGATTAGAATTGGACGCTCTTTTTTAGAAAATTTACTTGGCATAATATGCTTAAGTACAAAATTCTGACTTTCATGACTGATACCAGTTAATCCCTTATCTGAATAGGTCACTAAAGTTACCGGTGTTTCAAAATTTTCCTCAGGATCTAACTTCCAAGAAAAATTTTCTGGATTAATTCCAATAGCCACCCGAACTTCATTCAGTTGATTCTTTTGGACAAAAGCTTCGAAGTTTCCACTATACATCAGTTGTAGAGCAAATACATTCCCAGCATCCTCTGTAACTCCTTGATCACATAATAGAAGAGCTGGTGTTTGAGCATGCCCAGAAGCTCCACGATTCGAACTAATTGAAAAGATTCCTTGCTCTACCTGTTGACGTCGGACAGTCTTTTCACGAGCATAAGCTCCCTGTAAAGTCACTATTTCGTAAGCTGCAGCAGGAAAATCAGCCATGAAAGAAAAGTCCTTATGAATGACAACTTCCTGATTGCTATTATTCTCCAATTTGCTGTAACTAGCAATTGTCGCATCATTATCAAAAGCTGTATAATACAAAGTCAGACTAAGTTTAGCTTGAGGATCTTTTAAAATCAAGACAAGCGTCTCTGTATCATCCATGCTGTGAGGAGAAGGTAAGCCCTGTGGACCATTCTGACCTTTTAAAATCTTTGCTTCTACAAATCGAAAGTCTGTTACTTCAGTTGCATCATGTTGAACCTGTAAAGTTGGTTTTCTAAAGTCACCCAAACCATGTTGTCCAAAAATTTGACGTTGCGTATCCAAACTAAAGGTTCGATTAGTAGCTATGGGATTACCAGAAAAAGCATGATCGCGTTCATAAACACTATTAGCCCCTCTATAGTTCTTAATAGTCTTTCCTAAATGTTTTAATAATAAGAACCCATCCCTATTTTCAATAATCAAACTTAAACCTTTACTCTCAACGTAAAAAAGATTATTCTCTATCCGAATTCCCATAAATTGTACCTCATCGATTTCCTGATAAAATTTTAGCAAATAAAAGCGCTTTCTAAAATAGAAAAATGTCTCTAAAGTATGGTAAAATGTTAGGTAGGAGGTGGCACATGCTCGTTTTTTCAGAATACCAGACTGGAACAATTGATCTTTCTCTCAGCTTTTACGGCTATGAAGAATGCACGCCTAACTACTCTTTTGGCCCAGCTATTCGAGATACCTATGTACTCCATTACATCACTAAAGGAAAAGGTCAATTCCATTATAAGGGGAAAATTGTTGATTTAAATGCAGGAGGTTTCTTTTTACTAAAACCAGATGAATTAACATTCTATCAAGCAGATAGCCAGGATCCTTGGGCTTACTACTGGTTGGGGATTACTGGAGGGAGGGCACCTGACTACTTTGCTCTATCTCAAATTTCTGACCAATCCTACCTCATCCAGTCAAATAACTGTCATACACAAACAACTGCAAAACTCGTTGAAAATATTGTCCGCTTCGCTCAGATTACAAAATCAAATGAATTGGCTCAACTACATATCATGGGACAACTCCATGAACTAATGTTTCATCTAGGAACTATTGCTCCCAATCAGAAAAAAGAGAATATTTCATCAACCCACCAGCTCTATCTTGACTGCAAACGATTAATTGATAGCCACTATCCACAATCGCTCACCATTCAAGATTTAGCAAAAGAGCTATCGGTTCATAGAAGTTACTTAACTAGTGTGTTTAAAGAATTTCACCAACTCTCTCCAAAAGAGTATTTACTTTTCGTTCGAATGAACCGTGCTCAACAGTTACTAGAGCACACCAATGAAACGATCAAAGTCATTGCATATTCTGTGGGTTTTTCAGATCCACTACATTTCTCAAAAGCCTACAAACAGTTTTTTCATAAAACACCTAGTCAAACTCGAAATGAATACGCTCACTCCCTCTTAGCTAGAAAGGAAAATCAATGAAATCACACCAACTAGTTTACCAAATATTAGCTAGAGAAAACGATTATGTTAGCGGAGAAAAAATCGGAGAAGAACTGAATTTAAGCCGTACATCCATATGGAAAGCGATCCAACGTCTTCAACAAGAAGGCCTAGAAATTGACAGTATCAAAAATAGAGGATACAAGCTTATTCAAGGCGATCTGATATTACCTGATTTGATTCAAGAGAAAACCAACTTAATCGTTCACTACAAACCTGAAACCAAATCAACCCAAACAGATGCAAAAGAAGGAATTGAAGCTGGAAACAAAGGAAATACACTCTATCTTTCAACCTGTCAAACAGCAGGTCGTGGACGCTTTCAGCGTCCCTACTATTCTCCATCTCAGGGTGGGATCTATATGTCCCTGCATATTCAACCCAATCTTCCCTATGAAAAACTCCCTTCCTATACTCTCCTTGTAGCTGCTGCAACCTACAAAGCCATTAAAAATCTAACTATGATAGAAGTAGATATCAAATGGGTAAATGACATCTACTTAAAAAATAAAAAGATAGCAGGTATCCTCACCGAAGCAATGACATCAGTTGAGACAGGCTTGGTTACAGATGTCATTATCGGACTTGGTATAAATTTTTCTATAGGAGACTTCCCAGATGACCTAAAAGAAAAAGCAGGTAGCCTATTTATGCCACCTGCACCAATTAGTCGTAATGAGCTCATCAGCGAAATATGGAATTGTTTCTACAATACGGATCCAGATGAGCTACTTTATATCTATAAAGAAAGATCATTGGTTCTTGGAAAAGAAGTTACCTTCCAGCTAGATGGAAAACTTAAAAAAGGACTTGCAAAAGAAATCTCTGAATCTGGTCAACTTCAAGTCGAACTTGCAAACAAACATACTATCTGGCTAAATAGCGGAGAAATATCACTAACAAATTGGTAATAAACAAATCCCCCTTTTAACGATTTAGAAGGGGAATTTACATACAAAAAAAGAGCCTAGAAGCTCTCTTAACATACGGAGAATGGGGGATTCGAACCCCCGCGCCGGTTACCCGACCTAACGATTTAGCAAACCGTCCTCTTCAGCCTCTTGAGTAATTCTCCTATTAATGGGCACGAGTGGACTCGAACCACCGACCTCACGCTTATCAGGCGTGCGCTCTAACCACCTGAGCTACGCGCCCAAGTTTAAAAACTTGGTATGAACTTTCGTTCAAAGCGGGTGACGAGAATCGAACTCGCGACAACAGCTTGGAAGGCTGTAGTTTTACCACTAAACTACACCCGCTTAATAAAATAAGATATGGCGCGAGACGGAATCGAACCGCCGACACATGGAGCTTCAATCCATTGCTCTACCAACTGAGCTACCGAGCCAATATTGCGGGAGCAGGATTTGAACCTACGACCTTCGGGTTATGAGCCCGACGAGCTACCGAGCTGCTCCATCCCGCGTTAATATAAAAGGAGGATGTGGGATTCGAACCCACGCACGCTTTTACACGCCTGACGGTTTTCAAGACCGTTCCCTTCAGCCGGACTTGGGTAATCCTCCATTATTTACAATGGACCTTGTAGGACTTGAACCTACGACCACTCGGTTATGAGCCGAGAGCTCTAACCAGCTGAGCTAAAGGTCCAACAAGATCATTATAGCGGCGAAGGGGATCGAACCCCCGACCTCCCGGGTATGAACCGGACGCTCTAGCCAGCTGAGCTACACCGCCATGAATCGGGAAGACAGGATTCGAACCTGCGA